>NZ_CP139286.1:614790-922185 GCF_034067285.1 Acinetobacter pittii | reverse complement strand
GTCTACAGAAGATGCTGCACCGCCACCAAGACCGATTAACATTGCAGGGCCACCCAATACAATGAGTAAATCACCTGGTTGGATCGCATCTTTTTCTACATGGTCAGGACGAATGTTACCGTAACCACCAGCGATCATGATTGGCTTATGGAAGCCCTTCACTTCACCATTTACATTCTGTTCAAAAGTACGGAAATAACCATTTAACGCTGGGCGACCAAATTCATTATTAAATGCCGCACCACCTAATGGACCTTCAATCATGATTTGTAATGGCGATGCCATACGTGAAGGTTTGCCATAGTTCTCTTCCCAAGGTTGTTCAAAACCAGGAATGTTTAAGTTAGAAACTGTAAAGCCTGTTAAGCCAGCTTTTGGTTTACCACCACGACCAGTAGCACCTTCATCACGGATCTCACCGCCTGAACCAGTTGCAGCACCAGCAAATGGAGAAATTGCTGTTGGATGGTTGTGAGTTTCAACCTTCATTAAAATATGAGCAGCTTGACTCTTATATTTATAAACAAAGTGACCGTTTTCATCTGCTTTTGGATAAAAACGCATCGTGTCATAACCAACGATTACAGATGCGTTATCTTTATATGCAGATAAAACATCAGTTGGTGATTCTTTATAAGTATTTTTAATCATCTGGAACAATGATAATGGTTGTTTTTCACCATCAATTGTCCATTCAGAACCAAAGATTTTATGACGACAGTGCTCAGAGTTGGCCTGCGCAAACATCATCAATTCGATGTCATTTGGATTACGACCAAGCTTACCGAATGCTTCAGTTAAGTAATCAATTTCTTGTTCAGATAACGCAAAACCGAACTCATTGTTCGCTTTAACCAAAGCTTCTTTGCCTTGCCCTAAGATATCAATTGAATTTAATGGTTTTGGAGCTGTTTCTGAAAATAATGCTTTTGCATCATCAATTTGAGCAAAAACTGTTTCTGTCATACGGTCATGAAGTACTTGTTTAACTTCATTCGTAATTTCTGAAACACCTTTTAATGTAAATAAAAGACCGCGTTCTAAGCGGTGAACTGGTGTATTACAGTTTTTGAAAATATCAGTTGCTTTAGAAGACCAAGGTGAAATAGTACCCACACGTGGTGTTACTAAAATCTGAATCTCATCACTTGCAGGTTGACGAAGTTCAAAAGACTCACCGTCATTTAATAATTGCAAAGCAGATTGATGTTGCTGCTCGTTGAGCGCTTGATCAAACAAATAGACCCATTGGCTGTCAAAAGATTGAACAGAACTAATTGACGATAAACGTGTTAATAGTTGAGCTTTCTTAAAAGAAGAATGTGCTGCTGCACCGGCCACGATAAACATGTTGATTTTGGCTCCACGGGCAGGTCTTGTGAACCTTACCGCAATGTGACTTTAGAGAGAGCGCATATTCTACTGCGTCTTGCTAAAATCAGCTAGATGTAGAATCAGTATTCTGTAACCTAATTCTGCAAGAAGTGATTTCTTTTTTGTTCAAAATCATTTTTTTAGTCATTCTCGTTAAAAATAAATTGTTTCATGTTTATTCAATAACATAATAAAACCTGAACTAAGACAAACTATGTCGCACCAAGCTAGTGCTTTTAGCTTTTTTTTGGCATGATCAAGCTTTATAGTTTTGAATAATGATAAATGGAACAAATGCGTTGGTTAGAGCTGCTTTCTGCAGTTCGTTTAGGTAGCAAAAAAAGTAGTACAGAACTGGCTCGTAGCCCATTCCATAAAGATTATGATCGCATTATATTTTCTCAAAGTTTTCGTCAGTTAAACCGTAAGACCCAAGTTCACCCTTTAGCACAACACGATGGCATTCACACTCGCTTAACACACTCCCTTGAAGTTTCCTGTATTGGTCGCTCAATGGGTATGCTTGCCGCAGAAAAAATAAAAGATGAATTACCTGTGTGGATTTCCCCTGCCGATGTCGGTGCCATTATTCAAGCAGCCTGCCTGGCCCACGATATTGGTAACCCACCTTTCGGCCATGCAGGCGAATATGCGATTCGTGAATGGTTCGATGATGCCTCACATGACGATTTTTTAAAAAAACTAAGCCCCGAAGAAGAAGCCGATGTTCGCCAGTTTGAAGGTAACGCTCAAGGCTTACGTCTATTAAGCCGCATTGATTATCACCCAGATGATGGAGGTATGCGTTTAACATATGCAACCTTAGGCGCTTATTTAAAGTATCCGTGGCTTTCAAAAACAATTGCTTCACAAGGTGATCGACCTTCACATCAACGAGCAAAGTTTGGTTGTTATCAATCTGAAAAAGAAATTTTAAAACAGATCGCTGAACAGCTTGGACTGATTCAACTCGGTGAATATCATTATTGCCGTCATCCACTCACCTATTTGCTAGAAGCCGCTGATGACATTTGCTATGCCCTTATTGATTTAGAAGATGGCATTGTCTTAAATATGCTGAGTTACCAAGAAGTTGAACCCATTTTTTTAAATCTTATTGCTGACTATGGCCAACCTGAAGAGTTATCTCATCCAAACAGTACATGGCAACAAAAGATCTCAGCATTACGTGGACGAGTCATGAAACGTCTTGTTGATGAAGTGACCACAGCATTTGCCAAAAATCATTATGAGATTATTACAGGTCAGCTTAAAGGCAACCTTTTGCAATATTGTTCACCTGATATTGCAAAAGGTATCGAAACTGCCAAGAATCTTGCCCGTGACAAAATTTTTGAGCACCCACAAAAATCTGGTTTAGAAATTATTGCACATCAGAGTTTACAAACGATTTTGGATGCATTTGTACCACTCACAACGCCACATAAATCTTTAAGCTTTAAAGAACAACGTTTAATGTCTATCCTTAACCTATACGGTGCTAACTTTAGCAATAATCACTACAGCAATATCATGCAAGTACTCGATATTATTAGTAAGTTCTCAGATCATCAGGCTTATAGCTTGGCGCAAGAGTTGCAAGGTAATAAAATTGGCTTGTTTTAAGCTGGCTTGATATAGAAAGAAATAAAACCAGTGTCGTTTTCAATCCATTTTAGAACGACCAGATTTACAGTTATGAATAAGTGAAATTACGCTATGATCGGATGTTTAATTGGCGAAGTGTTTGCCCTAGAAGCCCCTACTGTCTTACTGAATGTAAATGGTGTGGGTTATGAAATTGATACGCCACTTTCAACATTTTGCCAATTACAAAAAGGCCAGAAAGTTACGCTATGGACGCATTTGGTTGTCCGTGAAGATGCGCAGCAGCTCTACGGTTTTAGTGATGCTCAAGAGAAAACAATTTTCCGCACCTTATTAAAAGTAAATGGTGTCGGTCCAAAAATGGCATTAGGCATTTTATCTACGCTAAGCGTTGAATTATTGGTTCACACTATTGAACATGATGATGTGAATACTTTGGTCAAAGTTCCGGGTGTTGGCAAAAAAACGGCTGAACGTTTAATGATCGAACTTCGTGACCGTTTCAAAACATTAGCTCAAGGCACTTCAACTGCGGCGACCATGCCTCAAATTCAATTTGCTGCAAACTCTCCTGTCGCAGAAGCAGAAGCTGCGTTGCAATCTTTAGGTTATAAACCACTTGAAGCACAAAAAGCTGTTGCGGCGGTTAAAGCCGATTACACAGAATCAGCCGATATTATTCGTGCTGCTCTCAAATCCATGATGAAGTAAAACACTTATGCAAGACCGTCTAATCAGTGGAACAGAAAAACCTGAAGATCATTTTGATCGGGCTATTCGACCAACTTCTCTTGCCGACTATATTGGGCAACCAGTCGTACGCGAGCAAATGGAAATTTTCATTGGCGCTGCTCGTGGTCGTGGTGAAGCTCTCGACCACACACTGATTTTTGGTCCGCCCGGCTTAGGTAAAACCACACTTGCTAATATTATTGCACGTGAAATGGGTGGCAATCTTAAATCGACTTCAGGACCAGTATTAGAGCGTGCAGGCGATTTAGCGGCAATGCTCACCAATCTTGAAGAAGGCGATGTTTTATTTATTGATGAGATTCATCGTCTTTCACCAGTGATTGAAGAAATCCTCTATCCAGCAATGGAAGATTACCAATTAGATATCATGATTGGTGAAGGTCCTGCTGCCCGTTCAATTAAACTAGATTTACCCCCTTTTACACTCGTTGCTGCGACCACACGTGCAGGCTTGTTGACCTCACCACTACGTGACCGCTTCGGTATTGTGCAACGTCTTGAGTTTTACTCTGTAGAAGACTTAACTCACATCGTGTCACGCTCTGCAAACCTCATGGATGTACCTATTACAGTTGAAGGTGCAGAAGAAGTAGCACGCCGATCACGCGGAACACCTCGTATCGCCAACCGTTTATTACGCCGTGTACGTGACTATGCACAAGTAAAAGGTACAGGCGAAGTGACTCATGAAATGGCACAGCGTGCGCTTGATATGCTCAATGTTGATAAAGCTGGCTTAGATACCCTAGACCGACGTTATTTGAGTATGTTACTAGAGCGTTTTGATGGTGGCCCTGCCGGAGTTGAAGCTCTTGCAGCTGCTATGGCTGAAGACAGCGGTACGCTTGAAGATGTGATTGAACCTTATTTAATTCAACAAGGTTATGTCATGCGTACTGCACGAGGTCGCATCGCAACCAACCAATCTTATTTACAGTTTGGAATGACGCCACCTGAGCCTAAAAACTAACCAAAGGAAGAGAGTTTTCTCTTCCTTTTTTAATGCAATCAAGCTATCTAATTAAAAATAACAATTATCTTATCAATAAATTAGCGACTCTATACCTTTTAAGTCTTTCTTTATACCTTATTGATTTTTTAATATTTTTCAAAACTGAATTATAAGAAATCTAGATAGTAAATCTTATGAACAATAATATTTTTAGGATAAGGATATGTATAAAAAAACCGCTTTATTTTTGCCACTCGTTCTAATGAGCCAGCTAAGCCTAGCAGATTGGGTAAAAGATGCTGCACAACAAAATGAAAATCAGGTCATTCAATTAAGACAACATATTCATGAACACCCTGAACTAGGCAATATGGAATTTAAAACATCTGCACTGGTTCAAAAAGAATTGAAGTCTTATGGCATTCAAATCAAAACAGGTTATGCAAAAACAGGCGTAATAGGTATTTTAAAAGGCAATAAACCCGGACCTATCATTGCGCTTAGAGCCGATATGGATGCACTACCTATGGAAGAAAAAAGTGGTGTTCCCTTTGCGAGTAAACAAAAAGCAATTTATCAAGGTAAAGAAACTTATGTGATGCATGCTTGTGGACATGATGCACACACTGCGATGCTATTAGGGGCAGCAAAAATTCTCGCAGCCAATAAGGATAAAATATCGGGCACAGTCGTCTTTGTTTTTCAACCTGCTGAAGAAGGTGGAGCAGATATAGATAACTTCACACAGGGTGATCAAATCGGCTCACGGAAAATGATCGCGGATGGTGCCTTTAAAGACTATAAACCCGAAGCTATTTTTGGAATACATGTCATAGCTGGCATGAAAAGTGGACATCTTTATTACAAGGATGGAGCTATTTTAAATAGTGCAGACCACTTGCGTATTCAGATAAACGGCAAGCAGGTGCATGGCTCGACGCCGTGGCTAGGCAGAGATCCAATTTATGCATCGGCACAAATGATTAATAATTTACAGAGTCTTATTAGCCGAAGAACCGATCTAACCAAAGGTATGGGCGTAGTTAGTATCGGCAATATTCAAGGCGGCACGGCAGGTAATGTGATTCCTGAACAGGTCAATATGATCGGGACTATTCGTTCTAATAACGAACAAATACGGGCGAATATTTTAAAAAGTTTACCGACCATGATAGAGCATAATGCTCAAGCCAATGACGTGACTGCTAAAGTTGAAATTGCGTCTTATGCACCAGTAACTATGAATGACAAGGCGCTTACTCAATTTATTCAGCCAACATTAGCCAAAGCTGTTGAAGCTTCAAAACTACATGTTTTGGATCACAATGAGAGCGCAAGTGAAGATTTTGCTTATTATGGAAAATTAATGCCCTCATTCTTTGTTTTCTTAGGTGCAACACCAGAAAATCAAGACTTAAGCCAAGCTGCACCCAATCATAGTCCTTACTTTATTGTAGATAATAAAGCCTTAAAAACAGGAACTGAACTACATGTAAGGTTCGTATTAGATTACCCGAACATATCAAAACAAGTTCAGACTGCATGGAAACCTTCTTAACTTAAAAGTAAGCTGGTCATAGAGTTCACCGTTTTTAGACTAGAAGTACAGCAAACGCAATTGAAAGGTTGTGCCATAGGACTTAGTATGCAATCTGCTAAACTGCCCCGTATTTAAAGCATATGCGTGGCTTCAAATAAAATGAATATTTTATTCAGTAGCCATAATTGAAATGCAAAGCTCTATAGTGAACTAAAAACGGAATACTCTCATGGCGAATCATTTTGAATTCAACATTCGTGTTTATATTGAAGATACGGACGCAGGTGGTATTGTTTACCATGCCAACCATATTCGCTATATGGAACGTACCCGTACCGAATGGCTCCGCGCTGCTGGCGTTGATCATTACTGGCACCAAAAAGACTACAACTTTGTCGTATATAAAATTGACGTAAAATATATGCGTCCTATTTTAATGGATGATTTAATTACTGTTACAGCACGTGTAGTTTCATGTAAAGCTGCGTCATTTGTGTTGCAACAAAATATTTATCGTGGTGAAATCTTGCTTGCTTCTGGTGAGGTTGAGTTGGCATGTTTAAGTAAAGACTTAATGCCTCGTCGTCTTCCAGAAGAAATACGTGATCTTATTCGTAAAGAATTGGAACAAGACTAAAAAAACAACCGGCATATGTAACCTATGGCAACAAACATTGAATCAACCCTGCATATTTCTGACCTTATTTTACAAGCAAGTCCAGTCGTTCAGTTGGTCATGCTAATTCTATTGTTAGCATCGATCTTTAGTTGGTATCTGATTGCCAAGTTACATATGAGTTATAAAAAAGCACATCAAGACGATGAACATTTTCAAAAAATGTTCTGGTCTGGTGCTGAACTCAATACGCTTTATAACAATGCTCAGCTCAACTCAAAACGCTCAGGTCTTGAAGATATTTTTTATCAAGGGTTGAGCGAATTTTTTAAACTCAAAAAACGTCAAGCTCCTGTTTCTCAAACGATTGAAGGCACTGAGCGTATTTTGCGTGTAGGTTTGAGTCGTGATCAGAGCCATTTAGAGTATGGTTTAGGGACTTTAGCAAGTATAGGTTCTGTAGCGCCTTACATCGGTCTATTCGGTACCGTATGGGGTATTATGAATGCCTTTATCGGTTTAGCTGCCGTTGACCAAGTAACTCTGGCAACTGTTGCACCGGGTATTGCTGAAGCACTTATTGCAACTGCAATTGGTTTATTTGCTGCTATTCCTGCTGTATTAGCTTTTAACCACTTCACTGCTAAAAGTGAAAGTGTTTACTCTGATCGTGCTTTATTTGCTGAAGAGATGATTGCTTTATTGCAACGTCAATCTGTGGGTTCATCACAGGAAGATGCATAATGGCAATTCAGCGTTCAGGGCGCTTTGAGCGCATAAAAAAACCATTAAAAAGTGATATGAACGTCGTACCTTATATTGACGTTATGCTCGTGCTTTTGGTTATTTTTATGGTAACTGCTCCTATGATTACCAGTGGTATCAAGGTTGATTTACCTCAAGCAAACAACCACCCAATCGAATCAAAAGATATGCCTGCCATGGTAACAATTGGCAAAGATGGTAATATTTATCTTCAATATGAAGATTACAAAGATAATGAACCATTATCTCGTGAAAAGCTCGAAGCAGTTTTAAGCGATGCTCAAAAACAAGCTGAACAAGAAAACAAACAACTTACAGTTTTAGTCAATGGTGATAAGTCTCGTCCTTATGGAGAAGTCGTATCATTAATGGCGAGTTTACAAGAAGCAGGTTTAACTCAAGTTGGCCTTCTGACAGAGCCTTTAAAATAAGCTATGAACAAAGATCAAAAGCCGCCCTTTAAACAAAATGCGATTGCATTGAGCTTTACACTCGGAGTTCATGCAATTGCCATTGTTGGCTTGCTTTTTTTAGGCTTGAGTAAACCACCTGAACAGCCAAAAAAGCTAACGACTATTTTAGTTAAGCCAGAAGATTTACCCCCTCCTTTAGCCAAAGAAATTGAACAAGAGACTACAGCTACGAATGAAGCAAAAGAGGTATTAGCCCCTATTGTGGATGAAACTCTACCTCAAAATCTTCCAGTTGTACCTCCTCCTCCAACAGCTCAACAACTTGCTGCTCAAAAGCAAAAGGCCGAACAGGCCCAGCAAGCCAAGTTAGCTGAGCAAAAGCGTAAAGCTGAAGAAGCTGCGAAAGCGAAACAAGCAGCAGAACAGCAACGCATAGAGCAAGCTCAAAAACAGCAGGCTGAAGCTAAACGCCAAGCTGAGGCTAAAGCAAAATTAGAAGCCGAACAAAAACGTAAGGCTGAACAAAGTGCAAAAGCTGATGCTGAAGCTAAGGCCAGCCAAAAAGCTGCTGAAGACGCTAAACGTAAAGCTGAGGCTGATGCAAAATTAAAACGTGAAGCTCAAAAGGCTGAAAACGCTAAACTTCAAGCACAACAAGAAGCAAAGCGAAAGGCCGAAGCTGATGCTAAGGCTAAGCAACAAAAAGCTGCTGACGACGCTAAACGTAAAGCTGAAGCAGATGCAAAAGCGAAACAGCAAAAAGCAACTGAAGACGCTAAACGTAAAGCTGAGGCTGATGCTAGAGCTAAGCAGCAAAAATCTGCTGACGATGCTAAACGTAAAGCTGAAGCAGATGCAAAAGCGAAACAGCAAAAAGCAACTGAAGACGCTAAACGTAAAGCTGAGGCTGATGCTAGAGCTAAGCAGCAAAAAGCTGCTGACGATGCTAAACGTAAAGCTGAGGCCGATGCGAAAGCCAAACAGCAAAAAGCTGATGATGCTAAACGTAAAGCTGAGGCCGATGCGAAAGCCAAACAGCAAAAAGCTGCTGACGATGCTAAACGCAAAGCTGAGGCTGATGCTAAAGCCAAGCAAAAAGCTGCTGACGATGCTAAGCGTAAAGCTGAAGCGGAGGCCGAGGCCAAAGCTGCATCTGCTCAAAAAGCACAAGAAGAAGCAGCTCAAAAGAAAGCTGAAGCTAAAAAAGTTGCTTCTTCAGCTAGACGTGATTTTGAACAAAAAATTCGACGCTCTTGGGATGTTCCAACTGGTAGTAGCGGTAAAACAGTTGGTGTTCGTTTTACCCTTTCCGACTCGGGAAGCGTTAACTCTATTGTGATCACGCGTTCAAGTGGTGATGATGCCTTAGACGCAAGTATTAAAGCTGCAATTCAAGCCGCAGCGCCATATCCTATGCCATCAGATCCAGATGCAAGACGTGAAGCAAGAAGTGTTAGCTCTACATTTAGAGCGCAATAATTTTGAAAGAGTTACATGCTTTAAATAGTTTAAGGCATGTAACTATGCTACAAAATCAACAGTCACAAAAATACCTGCTATGACTTTAAACTTATGAATACGAGCCGCAAACACCTGCTATCTTTAGCACTGATCACAGCCTTAAGCCCTATTGCTTCTACAACTGCTTTTGCCCAGTTATATCTGGAAATTGCCAAAGCACCAGATCAGGCACCTAAAATTGCTATTGTCCCGTTTACCAATGACAATGGGCTCTATCCTATTGTTGAAACAGACTTAAACCGTTCTGGGCGCTTTACAAGCTCATCTAAAAATTTGCCTGCCAATGCTGCTATCAATCAGATTCAAGCTTCTGACTGGCAAACTGCTGGTATTCCATATGTAGTTACTGGACAAATTAAACAAACAGCGACAGGTTTTGAAGTTCACTACCAACTTTATGATGTACAAAAGCAACAATACATTTTAAATGAACTTTTAAATGTACCTGCTTCACGCATACGTCAAGCTGGTCATATGGTAAGTGATGCTATTTATCAAGCGCTTACTGGTATTCCAGGTGACTTTAGCGGCCGTATTGCTTATGTATTAAGAAACCCTGCAACACCTGCCGAGCGTTATACCCTACAAATTGCAGATACGGATGGTGAACAACCAAAGACTGTTTTATCATCCCGTGATCCAATTCTTTCTCCGGCATGGACACCGGATGCTAAAAAAATTGCTTATGTTTCTTTTGAAACTAAACGTCCAGCAATTTATTTACAGGATTTATCAACTGGAACACGTGAAGTCCTTACCAGTTTTAGAGGCCTAAACGGCGCGCCAAGTTTTTCACCGGATGGCCAATCAATGCTATTTACAGCATCGATGAATGGTAATCCTGAAATCTACCAAATGGATTTATCAACTCGCCAAGTCAAACGCATGACAAATGATTCGGCAATTGATACCGAAGCACGTTATACACCAGATGGAAAATCCTTTATTTTCACTTCTGACCGTGGTGGTTCTGCCCAAATTTATCGTTATACCTTTGCTGATGGCTCAGTAAAGCGTTTGACATTTAAAGGCTCATTTAATGCACGCGGAACTCTAAGTGCAGATGGCAAAAAGATTGCACTTGTTCATCGCCCAAGTGGCAGCAGTTATAAAGTTGCAATTCAAGACATTAATACTGGCATCACCAATATTCTTACCCCAACTAGTTTAGATGAATCACCAAGTTTCTCACCAAATGGACAAATGGTGGTTTACGCAACTCGTGAAGGCAACCGTGGCTTGTTGTCTATTATGTCTACTGATGGACGTTTCCGTATGAATTTACCAAGCGAACAAGGTGAAGTACGTGAACCAGCCTGGGCACCAAAATAACTTTTAATTCCATTGACGGAGATGATCATGAAATCAATCAAATATTTAGCTCTACCCTTTCTTAGCGTAGCACTCGTGATGACAGGCTGTGCTAGCCGTAAACCGGCAGCGACGACCACGACTGGCACAAACCCAAGTACAGTAAACACTTCTGGTTTAAGTGAAGATGCTGCATTAAATGCTCAAAATTTGGCAGGTGCTTCATCTAAAGGCGTAACTGAAGCAAATAAAGCAGCTTTAGCTAAACGTGTTGTTCACTTTGATTATGACAGCAGCGATTTATCTACTGAAGACTACCAAACGCTTCAAGCTCATGCTCAGTTCCTTATAGCAAATGCAAATTCAAAAGTTGCATTAACTGGTCATACAGATGAACGTGGTACACGTGAATATAATATGGCTTTAGGCGAACGCCGTGCTAAAGCTGTACAAAGCTACTTAATTACCAATGGTGTAAACCCACAGCAACTTGAAGCTGTAAGTTATGGTAAAGAAGCGCCTGTTAATGCAGGACATGATGAATCAGCGTGGAAAGAAAACCGCCGTGTTGAAATTAATTACGAAGCAGTACCTCCTTTATTAAAATAAGAGATCTGCATAAAAAAACGCTCATAAAAATATGAGCGTTTTTTGTTATTACTTAAGAAGATTTCTTTTCTTCTTCAGTATGTTGCATGGACTCAATCAAATCATGCTTATTAAAATCTTTATATTCAGGTTTTGCCTCATAGTCTTTCCAAGCTTCCTGAACATTTTCTTTCGAAATTTCATCTAGATTGATTGGTTCACCTGCCGTGGGGGTCGCATCAAACTTCTTTGTTGTCATTTCGATTCTCCTAAAAACATACAGTCCTTTGTGATGCAATCAACATACCATTTTAATTGGGGGCTTGTAAGCATAAATCCAACACAAATAAAGTAAGATAATTTTTATTTTGTGACATTCTCATCTAGAATATGCCACGTATTTATCTGACTCATTTTGATGCTTGAAGCACAGGAGCTATTTTATATGTCCAACCTCACTTTGTCCCAATTTTTACAACAACAAAAAGGGAATCTAACACCTGAGTTGGCTCAAGTCATCGATACTATTGCCACGACCTGTAAAACGATCGACCAAGCACTACAAAAAGGTGCTCTCGCTGGTATTTTAGGTAGTGCTGGTAATGAAAATGTTCAAGGTGAAACACAGAAAAAACTTGATGTGATTTCTAATGACTACTTAATTGATGCTTTAAAAGTGCATCCACATGTGGGCGGTCTCGCTTCTGAAGAGCTTGATGATTTCACCCCTGCACAAGAAAATGGTGAATATCTTGTTTTATTTGATCCATTAGACGGCTCAAGCAATATTGATATCAATATGTGTGTAGGCACAATTTTCTCTATTCTTCCTGCAAAAAATGCAGTAACACAAGCAGAAGATTTCATGCAAGCTGGTACACAACAAGTTGCAGCGGGTTATGTACTTTATGGCCCATCAACCATGATGGCTTTAACAGTTGGAAATGGCGTAGCATTCTTTACTTTAGACCCAGAAACTCAAACTTTCTTACTCACAACTGACAATGTTCAGGTTGCAGCAGATACTCAAGAGTTTGCAATTAATGCCTCTAACCAACGTCATTGGGAAAATCCTGTAAAACAATACATTGATGAATTACTTGCAGGTAAAACTTCTGTTCGCGAAAAAGATTTTAATATGCGCTGGGTCGCATGTATGGTTGGCGATATTCACCGTATCTTATGTCGTAGTGGTATTTTCCTTTATCCATATGACTTAAAAGATCCGACAAAAGCGGGGCGCTTACGTTTAATGTATGAAGCAAATCCAATGAGTATGCTCATTGAACAAGCTGGTGGTGCATCAACTACAGGCCGTGTTCGTATTTTAGATATTGAACCAACCGAGCTTCACCAACGTGTTCCTGTAATCATTGGTTCTAAAAATGAAGTTGAACGCGTAACAAGCTACCACTAATAATTTTAATTACTTAGGGCATCATAGTATGATGGTGCCCTTTTGTTGGATATTTTCTTATGGCGGTTATTTTTTTAGAATCAAAAGACAATGCAAAAATTAAACATTTGCGTGGATTAATCGAACTCAGTAACGCCCGAAAAAAGCACCAACAAACTGTTCTTGAAGGCACTCATCTTTGTTTAGCTTGGTTACAACAGCAAAAAAAGATTTTTTCTTTATTTACGACAGAACAGGCCTTAGAACACGAAGATTTAAAAAAAATAATTGAACTGCATCAAGGTCATATCTTTGTTATTAGCGAAGTTTTATATAGAGATTTAAGTACATTAGGTACGAGCTTACCTTGTTTAGCTATTATTGACCTACCTAAAACTGCATCAACCATCGATTATAAGGTAGATACCTTAATTCTTGAAAATATTCAGGATCCAGGTAACGTAGGTACTTTACTACGTTCAGCAGCAGCAGCAAATATTAAACAAATCATTTGCACACAAGGCTCTGCATCACTTTGGTCACCACGAGTTTTAAGAGCGGGTATGGGTGCTCATTTTAGCTTACATTGTTTTGAAAACTTTCAGTTGACAGATATTCTTCCAAAATTCCAAATTCCAGTTTTTGTTACAAGCTCTCATCGCTCAACGAGTCTTTATTCAAAAGATCTTTCAAAACCGTGTGTCTGGATTTTAGGAAATGAAGGTCAAGGCGCTAGTGATTACGCATTAGATCACGCACAATCAGTAACTATTCCCCAACCAGGTGGACAAGAGTCATTAAACGTGGCAATTGCAGGATCTATTTGCTTTTTTGAGATGGTCCGCCAACGCCAATAAAACGTTAATTTATTTTACATTGCACATATTTGTGAAAAAAATCAATTACACTAGTAAAAAATAACCGATTGTTGTCAACCTCCCACCTCTTTTCAACGTTATATAAGAGATATATTGAAGATAAGGTGGGTATGTCCAATGACAGGATTTTCCATCTCCATGGATTTAGCACCGAAAAAGTCTCGATCGGAAACATCTAGTGCTCATGCCAGCACGGCTGAGCAACGCCTGAAATTTTTCATGCAGGATGTCACTGGTCGTGCTTTAGTGATGATGGAGAGTGCTACCCAAGGTCAACAAGGTATTGCAATGGATTTGGTTCAAGAAGCTTTTATTGCTTTACACAAATCTTACGCCGATAAAAGTACTGAAGAATGGTATCCCCTGTTTTACACTATTTTGAATAACAAACTTCAGGATTGGCGCCGCAAAGAAGCTCGTAGAGCGAACCCATTTTCATTCTTCAAAAAAGTTAGTCTGGATAATGACGACGACGAAATTATCGATGTAGTTGATGAAAAAGCTATTAATCCTGCAGATTTTCTTGATCAAGCGGTAACGATTGAGGAAATTCGGGAAGCGATTGAAAAACTACCTGTTCGTCAACAGCAGGCATTTATGTTACGTGCGTGGGAAGGGTTTGACACCCATACAACAGCTCAGATCATGAACTGTACCGAAGGTAGTGTGAAAACCCATTATCACCGAGCAATTCAGGGACTTAGAGAATACTTAGCACATTTAAATCCCTTGGGAGGTTCTGATGAATCATGATGATTTCACTAAAAAGGTGACCTCCAAACTTGATAGTTTGGCAGATCACCACAAAAACAAAACAGTGGTCATGAATCATGTGCTTGACCATATTCAACAAAAACCAGCCTCTTATTATAGTGTCTGGAAAATGACTGGTTTTGCACTTGCTGCAGCAATTACAGGTTTTGTAATCCTACCAAACTCAGTCGAAATTGTAGATAAGCCACAAAATCAAGTCATCGTAAATCCTAAATTATCTCCACAAATGGTAGAAGATTTAGAGATGTTAATGGTATTGGGTGAGGATAAAGTACAACATGGCAGCTAAAAAATTAGCACTTATCCTGTGTTCATTAAGTTTCTTGCAGACAAGTTTTGCAGGTTTTGAACGCTTTTGGATTTTTTCTAAAGATGCCAATGCACAAGTCGATGACACATGGGATGCTCTTTCTGAAGAAGAGCAACGTGCAGTTATTAAACGTTATCAGAGTTTAAAAGAGTTACCAGCAAATCAGAGCAATAACTTACAGCAACGCATGGACTGGTTTACTCAACTTCCTGAAGCTGAAAAACAAAAAATGCGTGAAGCATGGCAAAAGATGAGTACACAAGAACGTAAAGACTTACGTGAGCGTATGCTTAAAGCGAATGGTGAAGAAAGAACAGCTATTCGTGAAGAATATATGAACAAGTATTTAGAACACTAAATTAGTGTTGAGTTATCAAATAGGTGAAATCTAATCACTTAATTATTTTGATTTCATCTCTTATAAAAAGCCTCCGATTGGAGGCTTTTTTATTCTTAGGATTTATTTACGGTAGCGTCTATAGGCTGCTAAACCAAGTAAGGATGCCAAAGATAAAATTCCGAGGCTACCACCTCCGCCCCCACCCCGTGTATCGTCTGTAGTGGTGGCAGTGCTTACAAGGTTTATTACGCCAGCTTTAGGTGAAATTTTCCCATCAGCGTCATAAACGTTATAACTTAATGAGTCATTAAAAGTATTAAATACGTTATTTGCTTGAATATAAATATTTCCACCATAACAAGTGTTATCCTTATCATCACCCGGACAAGGCCCTTCTCGATCAGCTTTAACTACTTTAAAAATACCATCTTTCGATGTTTTGCTTGGTAAATAAATTGGTAATTCTACACCCTTTTCATTTACCCAAAATTGAGGTTTAGGCTTTAAAAGCGTATTTACAGGCCCATCACCATCATCGTTAGCATATTTAAGTAAATTCAATGGAATAGTTTCATTTGCAAGATATTTAAATGTAATTGTTCCATCGCCAGAAACTGGTTCAATATTATTAAAACGAGCCTTAATCAAACCGCTTGAGCTTAGTTTATTATCGGCTGTAGTAATTGTATATTTACAATATACATAACTACCAGCTTGAGTTACTGAATCATCCTTACGATATAAAATAATTTGTTGTAAGGTCGCATTCCATTCACACATCAAATTTGGTTCTTTAGTAACGTTATAAACACCTTTATCAATCTGCCCAATACCTAATGGCTCTGTTGTAATACGATAGTCAGTTGGGTTGAAGAACTTCAGCACATGATTAGCATCTTCTGTCGGCAATGGTAAATCATAGTTCTTTAAATCAAGATAAATTGCGCGATATTTAAGATTTGCCTTAGTAGCATCAATTAGATTCTTAAACTCCGCTAAACGTACTTTATAGTAAGTAATAAAGTTAGAAGGTGTCTTAGGGTCTTTAATATAATTATCAAATAAATCATAATTTTTTTGATAATTATCAATCCAAGTCGTTAATGAAATATTACTAACATCCTCTAAATCACCTGAAGTGAGCTTCATTAACTCGACAGAACCAATATCGCAACTATTACGACTTTCTGGCTGATAATATGAGATAATGTCTGCCAAACGATTTAAACCACGTTGGTCAATTGTGGCACAACTTCCTTTACTATCTTGATCAACATTAACCAAATCTACTTGTTTAGTATCAATAATCTCTTTTGGATAATAAATAGGTAACCAACCTGTATAGGCCGATACAGTCTGTGGACTTAGTACACTACTAAATGGTTGTCCACTAATATTAATATTCGTCTGACCATCAGGTAAAGATTCTTTTGGAACATCACATTTTGCTGTCGTAGATGTCCAGTCAAGCGCATTAAAACTCAGCGTTAAACCTACACTCTTTTGCTCTGCCGCTGCCCCTAAAAGATATTTACACGCATAACTTCCGCTATTATAAGCCAATACATTAAAACTTAGTTTTTTTGTACCCAGTTTGTCGTAGAGGAAAGTACTATTCGCGTTGTTTTCAACAATTGTATTATTTAAGAGAACTAAACTACTGCTTGAACTTAAAATACTTGATGTATTGGCTGGATTATTGGTATCACCAGTAAACTTGATAATACTGCCGTTAGTACTATTGGCTATATTTTGTGCAATAGTGTTAACCGATAATGTCGCAGTAGGTTTACCGCAAAACTCAAATGCACTTGTTGTAGCGGTATCACCATTATTCACAATACTATTTGATGTAAGAGTAATAGTACGTGGCGCATAGACGGTGTCACTAAAACACCCCATTGATAAAACACTACCTTGTGTTGCGTTATTGCCTTTCAGTAATGAATGATTCACTGATAAAGTAATATTCGGTGAAGCTAAATAAATTGCTCCACCGCTTGTTGCCCGAGATGATAAAATTTGGCTATTTTGTAAAGCAATGTCAGCACCTGCATAAATCGCCCCACCCTGACCAGTTGTGACACCATTTTCAAGAATTACATTATTTATGCTTAACGGCTGTTTATAAGTAGTCGTATTAAAAATACGTGACTTACCTTGAGCATTAATACGTGTTTGTAATTCAAGTTGTGCAGGATAATCATTGGTTAATACACTTTTTTTCTGCCAATCTACAGGATCAGCACCAAAAATAGCAATATTGGCATTTGGAACCAACTCTTTAGTTAAAGTATAAATTCCTGCTTTAAGTTGAATCGATTTTTGTGTAGTTTCACGTGTATCAATAACGGTACACCCACCATATGACTTACGTAGCTCAGCTGTCTTTATTGCTTCACGCAACGAGCAGGCATTCGTATTTTCACCATCTTCATCGTCAAAAGTTGTAACATCAATTCTTCCAGTCGTGGTATCTGCAAATAACGGCATTGCAGCAATCACAGCTAATGCTAAAAAAGCTTTTTTATAATTTTTCATAGCCTTTATCATCCTTGATTATGACTTTAAACGTCTTAGAGCAATTAAGCCAAATAGACCAAAAACTAAACCACCACCTACACTTCCGCCACCACCCGCACTTACAGACTTATCCTCAATACCTGAGGGTGGATCTTGTACAATTTGAACTGGAATTGTTAAGTAAACGTCAGCAGCATTATTGAAACGTGTGGTAGTAGTAACGACTAAAAGGTTAAATACATCTGCTCCATGCCAGTTTCCATTTGGAACATAAGTTAAATTTCCCTGAGCATCGATAGACAAAGTTCCTTTAGATGGTGTACTTGTTTGAACAATCTTCATACAGCCTGACTGCCAGGCTTGACCATCTGTTCTTTTTCCAAACATTTTTTCGCATGTTTGTGGAGAAACTAATTCTCCATCACCTACCACATCGGCAATATTAAATTTAGCAATTTCGCCATATTTAATATCTTGGCCATGTGTACTAATATCATCGCGGTTAGTAATTAATTCAATTGCCCCTAAATCACACAACTCATCATAACCACTTCGATTTTTTCCACGTTGATCTTGTTTTTCACAACTCGCCAGACCTACAGAAGTCCCATCACTATATAAACGACCTTTGTTAATTAATAATGATTGTGAAAGACTGGTATATTTATCTAAAACTCTTGGTTTAAAGAACCCTAAAAAGCTATTGCTCGGTGTTGAATACGGACATAACAAACCATCTGCTGGTGGAACATCACAGGTTCCTTCATCTGCATTTCCAGCAATTAGTTTTTCACTTGCAGGGTATAGAATATTTGGTAACTCTGCAGAAGCATTACGATTACATTCTGTTGTTACTAAATTGCTTTGCACAATCGTTTTATCTGTTGCAGATACCTTACAGTTTGTTGTGTTGCCTACTAAAATACTATTAGAGACAGACGCTTTTCCTTGTGGGGCATCAAAATACAAGCCTCCCACATTTTTAATAAGAGTAATATTATTGATTACCATGCCATCACGAACATTGGCAATGAAACTACCTTTATTATGAAAAATTGTACTATTACTCAAACCAATGATACGAGAAGTTAAATATCCGCCCGTACTTTCATCTGCAAATTTAGTTGCAGCATGAAATAATGCACCATCTGCTGCAGTCACTTCATTATCACGCACCACAGATTGCGTAACATAGTAAAGTGGCATATCAGTATATAAAATGCCTCCCTGACTTGCTTTGTTATTTTGCATCAGGCTATTAATAATCGTTACTGAACCCGCTGTTTTTGGAGTATTTGATAAATTACCAGCGTTATAAATTGCTCCCCCATTTGTTGCATATCCATCCATTAAACGCGAATTTTGAATAACCAATTGTTCATGATTATAAATTAATCCACCGTTACCTTGAGGTATTAAACTCTTTGAGCCAGCACCTTTTAAATTAACATCAACAAATAAAACTGAAAAAGAAGCTTTTTCAACACTGCCATCATCTATACGGAATAGTTGATCCGTACCGACCATTTTAATAGTTGCATTATGAGAGTTGGGTGCTCCTTCCTCAACCAGAGTAGAATCGTTTTTTGCCGTACTAATAGCTACAGGAACAGTAATCACTATACTTTTATTTAAAGTATATTCTTTATCACGCTGCAAAATAATATTTGAAGAAGCATCTTTATTTCCGCAACCATTATAACCGTTTGCATATTTTTCAACTTCAGTCGCATTGGAAGAGGCTCGATAGTTTAAAAATTTTACAGCCTCACGTAATGAACAGACTGTGTTATCGACGTCCTCATCAGCTGTAGTTGTAACTTGAATATCGGCAGAATAAGCGTGTCCAGCAATAGCCAATAAAGCAAAAGCAATGCTCCGTTTGAGCATACCCATCTCCTTACATCTTTTTTCATTTTTCTTTGTCAAAATTGCAAAATTTCCGCTTTTGCAACCGCATCCTTTGTGCGTACTTTGTCACAGGAAGTAGAATTTCTCAAGACATTTTGATCGGTCTATAGAGTCATTTTTGAGCTAGATTACAAAAAGCTTTATAGTTTTAAAAAAGTTTTTTAAATACAAAAACTGATTTGTTAAAAGTTAGAAATACAACTATTTATTCTGGAATGAAAAACAATTCTTTCTAGAAAGTTATTTTTTAATTGTATGAGTTAAATTTAGGCAAAACAGCAAACTTAAGGTAGAAATTTTATTGTTGATACTCATCAATCAAAGCATAAATTTGCCTTAAAGTCGCATTAGATAGTTTTGTTTTTTCACCTTTGAGCAGTTTTTCTAATTGAGCAACAGTCTTTAGTAAAAGAGATGCTTGATGAGGACCATGTAATAATAAGTAGTCAACAATTTGCTGATCGAAGTGGATACCACGTCTAGCCATTACAGATGTAACCAAGGCATAGCGGTCTGCATATAAACTTCCACTCGGCACTTTTACACTAACGGCCTGTGTAAGGCGTGACTGTAAGTCTGGTAATTCAAGTTTTAATTCGATCGGTGCTACACGCGAAGAAAATACAAGTTGTCCTTCGTGATTATTCATTAAATGAAAAACAGCTTTTTGCCAGTGAGGTACGCCACTAATTGATTCAATATCATCCAAAGCAACAAGGTCATAATGTTCTAAAGAAGTAATAGCTTCAATAGGAGCATCAAGTAGTTCAAGCAAAGAGACTTTAATCGCAGATTTGCCTAGTTCTAAATAAGAATCACAAATTGCAGAAAGTAAGTGACTCTTTCCTGTCCCTGCTCCACCGTAGATATAAAATCTACTCACCAGACCAGCATGTAATTGACGCACGGCATCAACTACATGCCCCCAACCTGGTCCCGAAAAATCACTGATTCGGGCATCAAGTTGAGGTTCTATATCCAGTTGGAGTTGACGCATATATTGAATTAACCTTGAAATTATTTCTGGTTAGGGGATTTCAGTTCATCTGTATCTTGCTGTGTTTTAACTTCAAGATCAAGCTTAGTGCTCTCAGTTTGTACATGAATTTGCTCAATATCGCCATGTTGGATCACTAATGTAGAAGGTGGAGCATAAAGTGAGCTTCTTTCATAATTCTCTCTTAAATGCTTCAACAACACCACAATAACAGCTGCAACCGGCAAAGCAATTAACATTCCTAAGAAACCTGCAAGCTGTGCACCTGCCAATACTGCAAAAACAACTGCTACAGGAGATAGACCAATTTTATCGCCCAATAGGAATGGCTGTAGAATATAGCCTTCTACCGCTTGGCCAATCATAAAAACTACACCAACCAGTAATAGATGCATCCAATCCAATCCGAACTGGAACAAGCTGGCAATAACAGCTGCAATAATACCTACAGCAAATCCTAAATAAGGAATAATACTAGCAAGACCAGCCACCATACCAATAATAAGACCAACTTCTAAACCGATTAGCTGTAAACCAACTGCATAGACTACGCCAAGCAATAGCATGACGAGAAACTGACCTTTAACAAATGCCCCTAAAACGCTATGGCATTCGCCAACGATCTGTAAAGTAGTGGCTTCATATGGACGCGGAATGAGACGACGTAAGTTCTGTAACATACGTTCCCAATCAAGCAAGAAATAGAATGCAATAATAGGAATTAAAACAACTGTCCCACCAATCTGAATAAAATTCAAACCTGATTGAGCCAATTTTAATAACACTGCTTGAATGCTGTCTGCACTATAATTGGTTTGGACATATTCCATCACAGCTTTGGACAACTGCTCGGTGTCAATTTCCATTTGCTGGACATTAAATGTCGAAGATACCCAAGGTAAAAAAGTAGCATTAATCCAGTGAATGCCTGCTGGAATACTATCTCGGGCATAAACTAATTGTTTCCAAATCAGTGGAACTAAATACCAAAGTGCAATAGTTAAAGTTACGCCTATTCCGACAAATACCATGCTAATTGCCAACCAGCGAGGCAATTTCATTTTTACCAGCACATCAACAAGTGGACTGAATAAATAAGCGAGGAAAAAAGCACCGATAAAAGGAATGACTACAGGCTTGAGTAAGTACAACACCCATACCAGCAATACAATACCTGCGAGTAAAAAAATACGGCGCAGTATACGATCTTGCATAAAATCTAGCCTTTTTTGATTTAATCGTTATAAATGAAAAAATATTTTTATTAAAGATAGCATTTTCGAGCATAAATAACATAAGAGTTTCGTATATTCAGGTTATAATCTGCCGCCAATGCGGAGACTTCATTTATGAGCAACTCAACTTCTACCCCAAATACCGGTTTAAGCTACAAAGATGCGGGTGTTGACATTGAAGCGGGCGACGCACTGGTCGATCGTATCAAGTCAGTCGCTAAACGTACAAGTCGTCCTGAAGTAATGGGCGGACTTGGTGGCTTTGGTGCACTATGCAAAATTCCTAAAGGTTATGAAGAGCCTGTTTTAGTTTCTGGAACTGACGGTGTAGGAACTAAATTACGTTTGGCACTTAATCTCAATCGTCATGACACAATTGGCCAAGACCTTGTGGCTATGTGTGTAAATGACCTTTTAGTTTGTGGCGCAGAACCATTATTCTTCCTTGATTATTACGCGACTGGTCACTTAAATGTTGACGTTGCTGCAAATGTTGTTACTGGTATTGGTAAAGGTTGTGAACTTGCAGGTTGTGCACTTGTAGGTGGTGAAACCGCAGAAATGCCAGGCATGTATGAAGGCGAAGATTACGATCTTGCTGGTTTTGCCGTTGGTGTCGTTGAACAAAGCAAAATTATTGATGGCTCTAAAGTAAAGTCTGGTGATGTACTTATCGGTGTTGCATCAAGTGGTGCTCATTCAAATGGTTATTCATTACTACGTAAAATTTTAGACGTTAAAAACGTTGATTTAACTCAAATAATTGATGGTCGTCCTCTTGCTGATGTAGCAATGGAACCAACTCGTATTTATGTAAAACCAGTTCTTGAACTCTGCAAACAAGTTGATATTCATGCTATGGCACATATTACTGGTGGCGGTTTACCAGGTAACTTACCTCGCGTATTGCCAAATGGTGCACAAGCAGTAATTGATGAGTCTTCTTGGGAATGGTCTGAATTATTCCAACTTCTACAACGCGAAGGCAATGTAGAACGCTTTGAAATGTACCGTACTTTTAACTGTGGCGTAGGTATGGTTATTGCTGTTGATGCAAATGATGCTGAAAAAGCAATTGAAGTGCTTAATGCGCAAGGCGAAAAAGCTTGGAAGATTGGACATATCCAAGAAAATGCTGAATCAGTAGAAGGTGCAGATGAAAAAATTCGTGTGATCTTTGCATGATAAAAATTGCTGTTCTAGTCTCTGGGAACGGCAGTAATTTACAAGCCTTGATAGATGCAAATCTATCAGGGCAAATTGTAGGTGTACTGTCTAATAAAGCAGATGCTTATGCCTTAGAGCGCGCTCAAAAAGCTAATATTGCTACCGCTGTTATCTCCCATAAAGACTTTCCAACTCGTGAAGTGTTTGATGAAGCAATGCATCAGCAACTCTTAGCTTGGGAAGTAGATGTAGTTATTTTAGCTGGCTTCATGCGTATCTTAACGCCAACCTTTGTCAACAAATGGCAAGGGAAAATGCTGAATATACACCCCTCGCTTCTTCCAGCTTACAAAGGTGTGAATACGCATCAACGTGTTTTAAACACAGGTGATCGTTTACATGGTTGTACCGTGCACTTTGTAACTGCTGAACTGGATTCTGGTCAATCTATAGCCCAATCAGCTATATCAGTTAAAGAACATGATACTGCTGCTTCGTTAGCAGATCGAGTCCATACACTTGAGCACTTTATCTACCCACAAGTTGCAGAGTGGTTGTGTAACGGTCAACTTACTTGGAAAGATGGACAGGCCTATTTCCGTAATCAAGCTCTAAAAGACCCTATTCGTTTTGCAAGTTGGTAAAATGTTTTACTAACAAACAAAAAATAAAAAAGGACATGCTGGCATGTCCTTTTTTATATGTTTAAAAATTAATTTAGCTGTTGATGAATCAATTTCTTTATAGAGTTTACTGTGTCGATAGGATGCTCTAGTGGAAACATATGCCCTCCTTCAACCACAGTAAATGGGATACCCATTTTCCGCTTTGCCATTTGAGGAAAGCCTCTTTTTAAAAAAGCACTTTCTTTGCCCACAACTAAATGCACAGGCATCTTAGGTTTTGGCATAGGTAACCACCACCAAGAAGGATTTTTACGGAAAATCGCAACTTCATCTTCACGGGAAATGGTTAAAGTTACTCCACCGCGAACCGAATCCTCTTTCAAAGCATAATCAATATAAGCTTGGAAACAATCTTCATCAAAATCTTTGTAAAATCCTTTAGGACGTAGTAATTCAGCAGCCTGTTCTCTCGATTCCCAATGTTCACGGCGACGTGCAGATAAACCCGCTGGTGTCATTGCATCAACTAATTTAGGACGAAATAATTTTGCCATATGAAAAGCAAATGAATATCTTCCTAAAATAAGAGGCGGATCTAACATAATGACTTGAGAGAAAAGTTCAGGACGTCGGAAAGAGGCCATCAATGTTAAAACCGAACCAAGAGAATGGCCCAGTCCAATGACTTTACGTCCTTTCGCTTGACGCACAATACTATCAATAACCTGGTCAACTAAAGCAGGCCAATGATTCGTCACAGGATAGCGCTTATCAGGACCAATCAAGGGAACATAAATAACGTCATATTCCCCTTTCAATTGGTCAAACAGTTTTTGATACACTTTTGATGGTACACCATTGGCATGAGCAAAGTGTATAACTGGTTTCATTGACATACCGCTATCCTAAAAATACAGATTTATTGTAATTTTGCGCTTTGACGAGTCTGCACCTCTTGAGCAATAGATTCACTTACCCCTTGCCCGATTTGTGCACCCATACGACCTAAAATGGATTGTAATGGGTTGCGCTCAATTGTGTAGTCAACTTTATTATCAAGGTTTAGTTCACGCATCAAGCTCGTAATATTACCTGAACGGTCAGCAACACCTAACTGGATTGCTTGTTCACCAGTCCAGAATAAACCAGAAAAAATAGCTGGATCATTCGATTTCAAACGCTTGCCACGCCCTTCTTTAACTGCAGTAATAAAGTGAGTATGAACATTATCAAGGACAGATTGAATATGTTGCTTTTGAGCAGGATCAATCGGTTTTGTCATACTTAAAATGTCTTTATTAGTTCCCGCTGTTAAAGTTCGATCTTCAATACCGAGCTTCTGAGCTAAACCAGTAATTCCATAGTTAGGCATAATAACGCCAATTGAACCCACTAAACTTGATGGATTAACAATAATTTCATCGGCAGCAGACGCAATATAGTACGCACCTGACGCACCCATATCACCGATAACGGCATAAACTTTTTTATCAGGATGCTGCTTTTTCAAATAACGAATTTCCTGCCAAATTTCATCAGACTGAACTGGAGAACCGCCAGGTGAGTTAATATTAAGTGCAACAGCTTTACTATTTGAGGCTTCAAAAGCACGTTTAAGCGCTTTATTGGTATCTTCACTATTTACTGCTTGATTGCTTGAAGCATCAATCGTTCCAATAATATCCACCACTGCCAAATGAGCGCTACTGCTACTTACAGCAGAACCTTCTTTGCTGGTTGAACAGCCTTTGCCCATAAGTACAATAATGAATAGTAAATAAATAAAAGTTAATGTTTTGAAGAAGATACCCCAACGGCGACTACGACGCTGTTCTTCTACGGAAGCGAGTACAGCTTTCTCAAGAATTTGCCATTCTGGTCCATTTTGTTTAGGGATTATAGGTTCATTTTGTGGTTTTGGTGGCCAATCGGACATAAAATTCCAATCCAAATCAATCTAAAATGATGTCATTATATACGTTGATTTGATAAAAACTGTCTAAATTATATGATTTCATTTATAATATTTTTATCTTTTTTTACTTGTTGCCTCCTTTTTACCGCGATAGATGACCAAACTAGATGTAAAAAGCATGAACTATTACTTACTCAGAACTTTTAGCCGTCAGCCAATTCAATTTGGACGTTTTATTGCCCGTATGTTGGCAGGATTAGTTAATACTTTAAAAATTACTAGAACATCAAAAAGTATAGAACTTAACTTACAAATTGCACTTCCGCATTTAACACCGCAGCAACGACTAGATATTACACAACAAGCTATACGTAACGAATTAACCTCATACTTTGAGTTTTTAAGTATTTGGGGCTCGTCAAATAGTAAAAATATCGAAAGAATTCACCATATTGAGGGTGAACATTACTTTCATGAAGCACTAGCAGCGAAAAAAGGTGTGGTTTTAATTGTTCCACATTTTGGCACATGGGAAATTATGAATGCTTGGTGTGCCCAATTCACTTCAATGACTATTTTATACAAACCAGTAAAAAATGTAGATGCAGACCGTTTTGTTCGAGAAGCACGTAGTCGCGAACAGGCCAACTTGGTTCCTACCGATGAAACTGGTGTTAGACAAATTTTTAAAGCATTAAAACAAGGTGAAACCACTGTAATTCTGCCCGACCATACACCTAATGTTGGTGGGGATATGATCAATTATTTTGGTGTGCCACTTGCGTCAAGTAATTTAAGTGCCAAGCTCATCCAAAAAACCAAAGCCAAAGCATTATTCCTTTACGCGATTCGTAATGAACACGATGGCTTTACGATGCATATTGAGCCTATGGATGAGAAAATTTACGAAGGTAGTGCCGATGATGGAACCTTTGTTATCCATCAAGCCATTGAACAACTGATCCAGCACTATCCTGAACACTATCACTGGAGTTATAAACGTTTTAAAGCAAATCCTGCTTTAGATAATATTTATAATCTTGATCCAGATGAAGCGTTACAAATCATTGCTAAGCTTAAAGCAGAAGCTTCACAAATTCCGGTGAAGCCAAGTACGCTCGAAACGTCGAGTATATAAAACCATCTCATGATTGCGAGATACAAAGCTTAATGTTCCTTGTTCAACTGTGCTTTTAAATGGAATATGAAGTGCTTGTACTCTCGCTAAAACCTCTTTGCTTGGATGTCCATATCGATTATTAAAACCAGCAGAAGCCACCACAAGCTTTGGCTTTAAAGTCGCTAGGAAGTCATAAGCTGAACTATGTTTACTTCCATGATGTCCTAATACCAAAACATCTACCTTTAACTCAGGGTATTCCTTTATAAGTTGATATTCTGCTTCCCACCCAGCATCCCCCATAATTAAATAGTTTTGATAACCATTAATCTGTTTTAAATGAATATAAACCACACAAGAATATTGGTTTTGATTTGAAGGAACTAAATTTAAATCTTTTTCTTTAGGCCAAAGAATTTCAATATCTAATTGTGGATATTGCCATTTTTGCCCTTGATGACAATAAGTAAAAGGTTCTTTAACCTGTTCTTTCCATAATTCATTTGATATGACTTGTTTAATAGGAAAAGCCTGAGCGATAGAAGGAAATGCTCCGCTATGATCTTGGTCAAGATGAGATAGTATGACGTGATCTAATCGTTTAATTCCCTTTTGACGTAAATATGGAATCACCACATTTTGACCAATACTAAAAGTCTTCTCATCATAAGAACCACCTGTATCGATGAGCCATGTCTGCTCTGGATGTTGCAAGAAAATAGCTTGCCCCTGTCCCACATCTATAATATTTAATTGAATTTGCTGGGACGACTTATTCGGAATAACCAAGGGTAAACAGCATATGAGTCCCCAAGATTTTGGTAAAACCCCACGCGGTAAAAATAAGATAATAATAACGAAGCTAAGGCAAACTAAATCAAGTGTTGTCAGGCTAAAGCCTTGTAATGGTAATGATAATTTTTCTAAAAGATCAAAACATGTCAGTACTATACTAATCAGGACATCATTAATTTGAAAAAATAAATTTCCAATAGGATTAAAAATAAGCCATATACAAGCAGCAAAAATATTTAAAGGAACAATTACCCCTCCGAGTAAAGGCACCGCAATAATATTTGTAAAAGGTGCAACCCATGAAATCTGTTGAAAGAAAACCAGCATTAAAGGACATAGAGCAATAAATATTTTGCCTTGAGATTCAATTAAGATTTTGCCGAAAAGAATGATTCTAGATAACAGACTCATTGAAACTAGTTTTGGAACCTGTTCTATAGTTTGATAAATACGTAATAAAATAAAGCAGGAACTATAAGAGAGCCAAAAGCCTGCAGATAAAACACTGAAAGGATCGAAAAATAAAAGTAGACTTGCACTGTAAACTAACAATGAAAATGGCTTAACAGGCAGTTTTATCAATAATAAAGAAGCAAATAAAAATACTGAAAGTAAAGTTCTTAAGGCGGGAATTTCAAAACCAACAAATGCCGTATAAATCAAAACACCGAAACATAATGGAACCATGGCCCAAATTTGTTTAGGCTGATACAAATAAAGCTGCGGATAATAACGCCGTACTAATTGATGTAATCCCCAAGACAACATGATGGCAAAAATGAGCACATGAGGCCCTGAAATCGCCAACAAATGAGAGACTCCTAATTCCTTAAATTGATTTTTAATCTCATCATTTAAGAGACTTTCATCCCCTGTTAATAAAGCTAATAATAGCCCTTTATTTTGCAAAGGAGATTTTTGTAGCATCAATCTAAATTTTAGACGCAATTTTTCTATATTTAATTTTTGTCTGTTAAAAAACTTTTGTTGCTCTTTTAAATGATATTGATAACCCAACCGATAAATTTCATCAGAGCTTAAAGACTCAATATTTTGAACACTAAAACCAGACATTATGTCTCGCTGAATAAACCATCGTTCTTGATCAAAAGCTCCTGCTACTGCATAACTATGAGCTGGTCTGGTTTTACCCGAAATTCGATAGTAATGACCTAATTGTAATTTTGGTTCATCTATCGCTGAGTTTACTTTTTGGCTTTTTAAATATAATAGCCAGTTAACGGGACGTAAGGATTGCCCTAGTACCTGAACGGTTTGCTGCGTCTTATCTTGTTTTTCTTCACTTATGTGGTCTACATACACAACTATATCTAAAGATTTAGGCTGCATTTGTCGCAGTTGTAATCTTTCATTTAAGGCATGTTGAGCATATTGATGTCCTATAGTAAAAAGACTAATAGCGCAGACTAGACAGTAAATGGCTTTTAATATGGGCCGATTTAAAAATGTATGCCCCTTAAAAATATAAAAAATAAAACCTATAACAATTAATACTTCACAGATCCAACCATATTGCATGATGAGAGGGATATTTATCCCCATAAATGCAATACCCCCAATCCACCCCATTAAAATAAGTTTTAACATTCAACGTCATAATCATTATCTTTTTAAGGGCAAAATTAAAGCCCAACTAAGTGGGCTTTAACAATGTGATTTAATGACAATTTTTAAGAACCACTCACCCAGAGTCCATCTTGCATATGCAAAATAGAATCAGCAGCCTGAGCTAAATGCTCATCATGGGTCACAATTAACATTGCCATGTTGAGTTCTTTCTTAAGATCGGTCAGTAACTCAAAAATACCTAGAGCTGTTTTACGGTCTAAATTACCTGTTGGCTCATCTGCTAAAACAACCGCAGGTTTAGTGACTAAAGCACGCGCTAAAGCCACACGTTGGCGCTCACCACCTGAAAGCTCACCTGGCTTATGGTCCATACGATGAGATAACCCAACTCGATCAAGTAAATATTCAGCTTGTGCTTTTACCGATTTAAATTGGCTATCTGCTCGAAGCATAAGAGGCATTGCTACATTTTCAAGCGCAGAAAACTCAGGTAATAAGTGGTGAAATTGATAAACAAAACCGAGGTATTGGTTGCGTTGAAAACCACGCTCGGCTTCACCTAAATTATCAAAACGCTGACCATTTAAAAATACTTGCCCTTGAGTTGGTTGCTCTAAACCACCTAGCACATGAAGCAAAGTACTTTTACCTGAACCACTTGCACCCACAATCGAAACAAACTGCCCTGCTTCAACTTGTAAAGAAAGACCTTTAATGACTTCAACTTTAGATTTACCGTCATCAAAATGTTTGTATATTTCTTTCGCTTCTAAAACAATTTTACTCATAGCGCAAAGCCTCGGCAGGTTGAACTTTGGCAGCACGAAGCGCCGGATAGATAGTCGCCAAAAAGCTTAAAAGTAAAGAAACAATCACGATAATCGTCACATCTTGCCATCTTAAATAAGATGGAAGGTAATGCACAAAGTAAGCATCAAATAGATTTAAGCCCAACACATTGTTAAACCATGAAATAATATCGCTAATAGTTAAAGCTAAAATAACACCTAAAACCGTACCTGCAACGGTACCAATCACACCAATTACGGTGCCTTGAACCATAAATATTTTAGTAATCATCGACGGCGAAGCGCCTAAAGTACGCAAAATTGCAATATCTGATTTTTTATCAGTTACAACCATGACCAATGACGAAACAATATTAAATGCTGCAACCACAATAATAAGTACAAGCAACAAACCAACTAGAGTTTTTTCCATTTGAATGGCATTAAACAAATTGCCATGTGTATAAGTCCAGTTCGTTGCATAGAAATTACTTGGTAAACTTTTTACCAAATCATCGGCAACTTGTGGCGCTGCAAAAATATCATCTAGTTTTAAACGAACACCTTGGGCACCATCTGGTAAGCGTAATAAGGTTGAAGCATCATATAGGGCAATATAACCCACCATAGAGTCAACTTCGGCCCCTACACTAAAAATACCAACCACTTTAAAACGCTTGAAACGCGGTACTACACCTGCTGGAGATGGCGTTGCTTCAGGTAAAACCAATGTCACACTGTCATTTAGACGTAAGCCCAATGAATCAGCCATATCTTTACCAAGCACAATACCAAACTCACCTTTTTTAAGTGAATCTAAGCTTCCGGCAACAATATGATTTTGAATAATAGAAACATTCTTTTCATATTTTGGGTCAATACCCGTCACCATAATACCAGCGACTTGCCCTTGCGCAGTTAACATACCTTGCAATTGCGTAAAAGGTGCAACCCCAGTTACATGTGGATGATGTTCAACTCGCTTCACCAGCTCAGGCCAATCCGTGAGGATTTGAGTAGATGAAACTGTCGCTTGCGGCACCATTCCTAACACACGGTTTTTCAATTCGCGATCGAAACCGTTCATGACAGAAAGTACCGTAATCAATACAGCGACACCGAGTGTCAAACCGACCATCGAAACCAATGCAATAAAAGAAATAAAATGATTACTGCGTCTTGCGCGAGTATATCTCAACCCTATATACAGTGAGATTGGTTTAAACATACCTTCTAAATCCAAGGTCATTGATGGAAAATAAAAGATGTTGATGTCAAATTGCACCCACATCGACTATTTGACCATACCGTTAGATGCTGTATTAAGGTTTAAAAATCAGTAAGTTCTGACTTATCCTTAACAATCCTAATATGATATTGCTGCGCTATTTTCTACTACTTAAGTTAGGAGATCAATTTGATCATGCATTTCGCTACGAATTAGAACAATTTAATGAATAAGCTCAACAAATTACCCAAATCTTCTCCTATTTAGACTTCATATGTTGAGCAAAGTTCCGGTTTGCTTGAATGTCTTTATAGAAATATAAAAAGAGTCCAGACAAGATAATGAAAGCACCGACAAAAACCATAATTGAAAGCTGCTCATGATTTAAAGCTGCTCCAATTATCATAGCGATCATTGGCGTAATTACTGTCGTTAAGGATAAGGTAGTTGCCTGAATATTTTGTATAAGTTTGAAATAGCAGAACATGGCAACCAGTGAGGCCATAAGTACCGTATAAATTAAGGCAAATAAAGATTTGGCTTCTGGTAAATGTGTCGGTGCATATTGCCAAATAAATGGGATAAAACAACTAGCAAAAATAGAAGAAACTAAAATAGAACCTGTTGCCTGAGCCATCGGCTGAATTTGTGCATTAACTTTCTTAACCCAGAAAATTGAAAAAGAATAAACAAACACACTGATCAGCATGAGAACAATACCAAACGGGTGTACATGCTGATTCGCACCGCTCAAACAAATAATAGCTAACCCACAGACAGCAATTGCCATGCCCAACCATTGTAGCTTATAAAGTTGTTGGCCAAATGCAAACCGACCAATAAGCCCCGCCATAATAGGTGCCAAACCAAACATAAGCGCAATCATGCCTGAACTTAAATATTGGGTCGCGGCATAAGTGAAAATTTGAGAACCAATTAAGCTAAAAGATCCGGCAATATAGCTATGAACTGCTTGCCGATGAGTCGGAAAAGGTGTTCTTAAAATTAGCAATATGATGACTGCCAAAGGCAATGCAATAAAAAAGCGTAATAACAATGCCCACATCAGATGTAGATCTGACACACTCCAGACGATTGCCAAAGGAGTTGTTGCCCAGATAAACACTAACAATGCATAGGTTAAAGCCAAATTGGTTTGCGATGGCATGTGATGCTCACTTAGCTGTTTTACGTTTTTGCTTTAAAATCGTTTGATCTAATGAACTTGAAAATTCACGTTTATCTCGTTCGGAAATAGGAGGCGGTCCACCAGTTTGCACACCCGCGCCACGAAGCGTGTCCATAAAATCACGTAGATGTAAACGTGCTTTAACATTCGCAGTTGTATAAACTTCACCACGCGGATGAATAGCCACCCCGCCTTTCTCAATCACCTGAGCTGCCAGTGGAATATCCTGCGTAATGACAATGTCATTTTCAACCATACGCTCGACTATTTCTTTATCTGCCTGATCGGCGCCGCTTAAAACCTGTATTGATTTAATGCGTACAGAAGGCGTAATCCCAACATTTTGATTGGCAACAAAAATAACTTCTAATTGATAACGATCTGATGCACGTAAAATTACTTCGCGTAAAATTTTTGGTAAGGCGTCTGCGTCTACCCATAGCTTAAATGGCAGCACGTTATTCTCTATTTCCATTAAAAATATTAGTCTAACAGATGCTTTTCTAAGGTGAGTAGAAATAAACATTAAACTTATTTTTAATTTCAACGTTGAAGTTTTTATAGATTAGGTTTGTTTTTAATTTATCAATAAAAGTAGTATTTCTCTTTAAATGACTAAATACGCGCTTTTACAAGAGAATTTACATATGGTGACTTGAAAAATAGCAAACACCCTCGATTTAATATAACAAGTAATGTGAACCCAACAGCATCGTGCTTATGAAAAATCAAAACAGTCCAGAAGTTATTAAAGTAAATGACCAAAATTTTGGTAGTCATGGAGAACATTGGAATCTATTGACGTCCCATCCCGAAACAGATGTACCAAAATGGTTAGGACTGGCACTTGATGCACCTGTAATGCCAATGGGTTTGTGTGAACATGAAGAAGACATGGATCCATCTTTTTGGCTTATTCAAGGTCCACAAGATCAAAAGGTTACCATCAACCAAATTATTGCTGTTGAAAACCAAAAACCTCGCGCGCTTAAAACAGCCTTCCCAAGTTTTGAAAGTCCATATCAATATAATGCGAAAATTGAACGCATCATTACTTGCGACTCTGCGACACAAGCCGTGTTAAGTTTAAGACTAAATAAAAATACAACTGTTTATGCGTTTGATAATTTATTTAGTGTTAACTACTGTCAATATGACAAAAATCAAAACTATCAAGTCCAATTTAATGCATGGGCATATGAATTAGAACCTGTTCCAGCAGGCGAAAAAATTATTGTTGATGATCCAGCTTCGATTAAACATCACCGTGCATTAAATGCAATTTTGACTGAACATAATGGTGTTGCTCCTGAAAACCTACAGGAACTCATTAATGAGTGGCAACCAAAGACTCCAGAAGATCAAGAATCTGTAACTGTTGATTTTTCTAAAATGGTTGCTTATTTATACGGTGAAAATCTTGGTCAAGAAGATGAAGCATGGTTCCAAGGTAATATTGTTGGCAAAACTTCTATGACATTTATGGGGGAAGAATATACCCTTTATGATGTTACTTTGGTTTTAGAAGATGATCTTCCTGCCATATTAGTGCGCATTGCAACCAAAAACGATTTGTATAAAAACTTTAATATTGGCGAATATATTCGCGGTAATATCTGGATTCAGGCGACTATTTGTGCTAAAAAGGGTGAAACTAATTGAATTTCACTAATATTTTAATAATTAGGTTATTGAATGAAGATTATACCCGAACAAACTACCAGCCTCATTCAATCCAGTAGCCTGCGCGTAAAGGTCGATACTGGTGCGTTTTGCTTTTTTGTCTTAGGTATGTTCTTAGCTGCCATATTCATGCACCAGTTTGGCCTAGTGCCTTTTTAATTTATAACTTATTCAATAAATAAAAGCCCTCATTTGAGGGCTTTATTTTTTTGTTTTGCTTAACCATTACGCTTTGCAAAATCATCCATAAAGTTGATTAAAGCCTGTACACCTTCTAATGGTACGGCATTATAAATACTTGCACGCATACCACCTACAGAACGGTGTCCAGCTAAATTCAACAAGTGATTAGCTTCCGCTTCTTTTAAGAATTGCTTTTCTAAAGCTTCATCTGCCAAAGTAAACGGTACATTCATAATTGAACGGTTTGGAATGGCAATCGGGTTATTGTAGAAATCACTTGAGTCGATATAACCATAGAGCAATTGAGCTTTTTCAAGGTTCACTTTATGGATCGCATCTACCCCACCCTGCTCTAGCAACCACTCAAATACTAAACCAGACAAGTACCATGCATAAGTCGATGGTGTATTTACCATAGAACCATTTTTGGCTTGGTCAGCATATTTTAAAATGCTTGGAATTTCTGGTTTAGCTTGATCAAGTAAGTCATCACGAATAATGACAATTGTTAAACCAGCAGGACCAATATTTTTTTGCGCACCAGCATAGATTAGACCAAACTTGGTCACATCTAATGGAGCAGATAAAATACTTGATGAATAATCACAAACAAGTGGCGCTTTTACATCAGGAATTCCTGCGAACTGTAGGCCACCAATCGTTTCATTATCTGCATAATGTACATAGGCTGCATCATCAGACAAATTCCATTCGCTTTGTTCAGAAATTGCGAACTTGCCATCTACTTTAATACCAGCTTCTACAACATTAATATCGCCATAACGTTTTGCTTCTTTTAACGCTTTTTCAGACCAGATGCCAGTATGAATATAGTCGGCTTTACTGTTCTTACCTAAAAGGTTTAAAGGAATCGCAGAAAATTGTAATGACGCACCGCCTTGTAAAAACAGTACTTTATAGTTTTCTGGAATATTCATTAACTTGCGTAAATCTGCCTCAGCTTTTTCAGCTACAGCAACATAGTCAGCACTACGGTGACTCATTTCCATGATGGATAGACCTTTACCTTGCCAATCCAACAATTCTTGTTGAGCTTTTTCTAAAACGGCAGTAGGTAATGCAGCAGGACCAGCACAGAAATTGTACGCGCGCATGATTTTTCCCTTGTATAAAGTCAAACACAATAAAAATGGCATTTAACCACAGATTGCTTAAGCTTGCAGCAGCTTCTCAAGTAAATATTTCAATGCTGGACTGTATTTAGGTTTATTTTTTCAATTATTGTGGCAGTTATTTCTTTAGTTTAAATGACCACCTTCCCTCATTTAAAAAATTTTTAAGCAAAAAGATCAACTTGACTTGTGATTATCATTTCACATACCTTGATAGCTATTACAAAAATATTGGCTTAGTAAATTCGATAATTAAAGGAGCTAAAAACCACCATGTTTTTATACAAATGTATAATAAACAAGATGATAATTGAATTTAATAACAAGAAATTTAAACTATAAGGGATGCCAAAAATTGTTATTTAAAATGCCAGCACATCGATATAGACAGTCTATTTTTCCCTTTTCATTTAAACCAAAACATCTTGCTTTGGCTTTAGGTCTTTTTTTTACTAATCATTTATATGCCGAAAGTTTAAGTTATGCCGAAGCAGAACAACAAGCTTTGAAAAGTTCATATAGTACTCAAGCCAATCAAGCATTGCAGCAAGCCTCTCAATTAGAAGCTGAAGCAGTAAAGGGCCTCGGATTACCTCGAGTTGATTTAAATGTCAGAGCATATGCTTTTCACAGTGAAACAGATGTACCTCTGGGCTCTTTTAAACAAAAACTTGAGAATGATTTAAGCCAAGGGCTAAATGATAAACTTTCACAGTGGAACAATGTCATTCCATCAGATGTGCTGGGGCAAGTCCAAGAAGGCGCAAACCAAACTATCCATGATGGTGTAAATCGTTTTCCAAATTATGCAAATTTAACTATTGAAGATCAGGTTGTACGCCCTTCTATTTCAGTTGTTATGCCACTTTATACAGGCGGCTTAACCAGTAGTGCTAAAAAAATAGCAAATATCCAAGCGCAGCGTTCGGAACTTTCAAGCCAACAACAACAAGATATACAGCGATTCGAAGTTGTACAAAGTTACTTCAATGTTCAATTACAACAGCAATTGGTAGCAAGTAGCCTATTTAACTTTAATGCTATGCAAAAACATTACAGCAATGCCCTAAAGCTCGAGCAACAAGGGTTTATTAGCAAAGGGCAACGCATGCAGTTTGAAGTAGCGCGTAATAATGCGGAACGTACTTTACAAAATGCTCAAGCCAACTTAAATGCCAGTCGCTTTAGCCTTAATAATCTTTTACATCAACAAAATAATACGGATTTAAGTACCCCATTATTTGTAAACAATACGCCAAGCCAAACTCTAGAATCACTTTTAACCAGTTATTCGCAAAAATCTAGCTTAGTACAAAAAATGCAAATGGATACTCAGCTGGCTAATGTAAATATTCAAGCTCAACAAGCTGCAAAAAAACCAAGTCTTTTTGCCTTTGGAGAATATGCGCTTGATGAAAATGAAAACTGGATTGTGGGTGTGATGGCAAAATACAATCTATTTTCTGGTGTAGACAAAAATAAGAATATTCATGCCGCCGAATTAAAGCGTTACGCTTCTGAACTCATGACCGAAAGAACCAAACAAGAAATTGAAGCTCTTTTGAATAAGTCATATAACGAGCTTAACTCTGCTCAGCAAAGTCATCAGCTTTTACAAAGAAACGTAAATGCTGCTCAAGAAAACCTACGTATTCAAGAACTTTCTTTCCGCGAAGGAATGGGCACAGCAACCCAAGTGATTGATGCGCAAAATGCATTAAGTGCGTTAAAAACTGAAATGGCTTTAAATGCTTATAAATATGTCATGTCACTTGCAACTTTACTGCAAAGTCATGGCTCAATTGACCAGTTTAAAGCTTACGTTAATCAACCACATACCGACTATATTCGTTAAGGGGAGTATAAAATGAATCAAGACTCAGCTCATTCAGAACAAGATTCTCCTGCTGCGGATACGGCAGAAAACAGCCAAGCTCCAAAACATGATCAAGCTAGTGATCAGCAAGAAACAAGCACAAATAAAAATGACGCCAATCCTCCTAAAAATTCCAAAATCAAACTGATTATTGGCCTGATCATCATTGCCTTATTAGGTTTAATTATTTTTGGTTTGTGGAAAAGCTATCAACCCAAACCTATTGAACTACAAGGCCGTGTTGAAGCTGAAACTATTCACGTAAGTACAAAAGTTCCGAGTCGTATTGAAGAAATTTATGTACAAGAAGGCCAGAAAATTTCCAAAGGTCAGCCACTTGTTCGTTTGATTAGCCCTGAAATAGAAGCTAAAAAGCAACAAGCCTTGGCTACCTTACAATCAGCTTTAGCATTTCAATCTACGGTCGATCGCGGTTCTCAACAAGAAAATATCGATACCCTTTATGCCAACTGGCAAAGCACCAAAGCGCAAGCAAATCTTGCAAAAACCACTTACCAACGTGGCGAAAATTTATATAGACAAGGGGTAATTTCGCGTCAAAGACGAGATGAAATGCTCGCAGCACAGACCTCTGCTCAAGAATTAAGTGAAGCCTCTTATCAACAATATGCTCGTGCAAAACGTGGAAGCACCAGCCAGCAAAAATCTACAGCAGATGCACAGGTTGAAATTGCAAAAGCTGCGGTAGCTGAAGCAAAAGCTTTAGAGGAAGAGACACGCTTACTCTCTCCGATTTCGGGTACAGTTTCAAAAACTTACGGTAAGCCTTCTGAATTAGTCGCTATGGGTGTACCTGTTGTCAGCATTTTAGAAGATGATGATTTATGGGTAAGTTTAAACGTCGGTGAAAATCAATACGCCTCTGTTTATAAAAACAAAACCCTTGAAGGATTCATTCCGGCTCTTAATCAGAAGGTGAATTTTAAAATTGAGAATATTGATGCTGAAGGCGAATTTGCCACCATAAAAACGACTCGCCAAACCGGAGGCTATGATATTCGTAGCTTCAAATTACATCTGGTGCCTGAAAGTCCTGTCAAAGATTTAAAGGTTGGCATGAGCGTTCTATTTAAAATTAAAGAAGAAAAATAAAGCATGTTTGCCAGTATATTACGTGAACTAAACTATCTAAGAAGCAATAAATGGGATTTGTGTATGGTGACACTTATCCCTGCTTTTATCATTTTTATGTTTAGCAGCATGTTTTACGCAGGTAAAGCTGAACATTTACCGATTGCAATTATTGATCAGGACCAAAGTGAACTCAGCCGTAATATTGAAAAATATCTTTCTTTAAATCATACGGTAGACATTAAGACAATTACGGCAAGCTCCACTGAGGCTGAACAACTACTTAATGAAACCAAAATATGGGGTTATGTTTTCATTCCAGACGGCGCTGAAAAACGTTTTGTAAAAGCGCAAGATGCTCAAATCAGCATTGCATTTAACCAGTCTTTTTTTAGTGTCGGGAACACGATTTCCTCTGCAATGCTAGTCAGTACACTCAATGCTTTAGCAGATTATGCAGGTCAAAGTTATCTTGCAAATAGTATTCCCTATTTAGATGTACCTACCGCGCATGTCAAAATCTCAACGCTTTACAATCCAAGCATGAGCTATGAATTTTATTTAGAACCTTTCATGGTTCCAGCGGTATTACACTTATTATTATGTTGTTGTGTTGCCTTTGCTATTGGACAAGAACTGAAACGTGGCACGTTAACAACATGGGTAAACCGAGAAAGTTTTGTTCAAGGCTTATTGGCTAAAAATCTGCTTTATAGCCTTATATTTTGTGCGTGGACATGGCTATGGATGTTCTGGCTAATTGAAATCCGTGGCTGGTTCGTAGCAGGTTCTCTTAGTTTATTGGTATGCGCACAGTTCCTACTTTATTTTGCTTATGCTTTGATTAGCAGCACGGTCATTCTTGCAACCAAAAATCTAAGTAAAACTTTCGGCTTTATTGCAGTCTATGGTGGGTCTTCTTTAAGTTTCGCCGGTGTTACACTACCTTTGAATAATGCCCCTATTTTTACCAAGTTTTGGTCACTCATTATTCCTTATACCCCTTATGCCAAATTGCAAACCGAACAATGGGTGATCGGCAGTCCAGTTTTCATTTCTATGATTCCTTTTTTAATACTCTTGGGTTATTGCCTGATTTACTTCTTTTTAAGTTGTCTATTACTTAAAAAATTAGTTCAGGGAGCAACCCAATGAAAGAATTCTTAAAGGCGTATGGGCAAACATTTAAAGATATTGTAAGTAATAGCTCAGTTTTTACGACTCTGATTTTATCGGTAATTCTTTATAGCTTTTTTTATCCTACTGCCTATAAAGCTGAGCGTGCAGAATCTATTCCTATTGTGATTGTTGATGAAGAGCAAAGCCTCTTAACTTCTCAATTAATCGGCCAAAGTGCAAATAGCCCGCATGTTCATATTGTGACCGTTACAAGCAATTTTTTACAAGCTGAACAAATGGTACGTGAGCAAAAAGCTGATGGTATTTTACTTTTACCAAACAACCTAACTCAAAGCTTACGCCGAGGTGAAACGGGTGGAATTGGCTTATACTTAAGCACAACCAACTTTTTAAAAACTAAAGAAATTGGTTTAGGTCTAGCAACCTCAATTGAAGCTACATTAAAAGAATATATTGAAAAATTCGGTCAACGCACGCATTTCCAGCCAGCGCTTTCTATTCATCAAGTGCCGTTATTTAATCCGCTTTCAGGATATGGAAGTTATATTTTTCCGGCTGTGGCATCGTTAATTATTCATCAAACGATTGTGCTCGGTTTAGCAATGCTAATTGCAAGTTACCGTGAACAAAATAAAAAAATTACAACTGTTCGCTTTGCTGGAATTTTCGCAAGTATATTGACCATTGGCTGTTTAGGTTGTTTTTATCTTTTCGGTTTTACTCTGTGGTTCAATGACTATCCACACGGTGGAAATTTTATTGGTCTACTCATTGCTGTTCCAATTTTTATTAGTTGTGTGATTGGACTAGGTATGTTGATCGGCTCACTTTTAGATATGCCAGAGCGTGCCGGACATATTATTGTGTTTAGTTCAGTACCTTTATTCTTACTCACTGGAGCTGCTTGGCCTCATCAAGCAATGCCTGACTGGTTACAATGGCTGGCGTGGTGTTTACCTTCCACACATGCGGTACAAATGTTTGTGCAACTTAACCAGATGGGTGTTCCGTTAGCGACAGTTGTACCGAAACTGATTTTTCTTGGGACCATTGGATTATTATTAGGAAGCTTAGCCTATTATCGGATTGTTAAAAAAACGTCTTTATAAAATAAAAAAAGGAAGCTTACGCTTCCTTTTTTTATTTAATTTCTTCTTACTCTTCTGACACATCGTCATTCGTAGAAACTGCATCTTCACCATCTACATCTGAAGTATCAACTTCTCCTTCGAGAAACTCTTCTTCATCTTCAACAGCTTCAATAGACACAACGCCCACTAGAGTTTCTTCTTCGCTTAAACGAATCAGACGTACACCTTGTGCATTACGACCAGTCATTGCAACTTCTGCTGCGCGAGTACGAACTAATGTACCGCCGTCAGAAATAAGTAACAACTCTTTGGTTTCATCAATAGAAACTGCACCAACAAGCTCACCGTTACGTTCGCTTGTCTTAATCGCAATGACACCCTTACCACCACGTTTCTTGGTTGGGAAGTCATTTACAGGAGTACGCTTACCATAACCGTTGGCACTTGCACACAGTACTTCACCTGTCTCAGGTACAACCACAAGCGATACGATACGGCTTACTAGATTTAGATCTGCTGAATCTTCACTATCATCAGAATCATCATTTTCAACTTCCGCATCTTCTTCGCTTAAGATACTGCTTGCAAAGCTTACACGCATACCACGAACACCTTTCGCGGTACGACCCATTGCACGCACATCAGTCTCAGCAAAACGAATTGCCTTACCTTCGTTCGAGAACAACATGATTTGCTGATTACCATCAGTAATCGCAACACCAATTAAGGTATCTTCTTCATTGAGTTCAATTGCGCGTAAACCATTTGAACGGATATTAGCGAATTGCTCTAAATCAACACGTTTAACCGTACCTGACGCTGTCGCCATAAATACGTAATGGTTTTCCGGGAACTCAGTTAACGGCAAGATAGCTGTTACTGTTTCATTCGCATCTAAAGGTAACAAGTTCACAATTGGACGGCCTTTGGCACCACGTGATGCTTGAGGCACTTCAAACACGCGAAGACGATATACTTTACCTACATTGGTAAAGCAAAGCACAGTCGCATGGTTTGAAGCCACAATGAGATGTTGAATAAAGTCATCATCTTTCATTGAGGTTGCAGACTTACCACGTCCACCACGGCGCTGAGCCTGATAGTCTGAAAGTGGTTGAGTTTTTGCATAACCTGTTTGTGAAACCGTTAATACAACTTGCTCTTCAGGAATTAAATCTTCACGGCTAAAATCAATACGTGATTCAATAATTTCAGTGCGACGTCCATCACCATACTGTTGTAGTACTAGTGCTAACTCTTCACGAATTACAGCCATCAATAAATTGAAATCATTCAAAATTGCCGTAAGTTCAGCAATTTGACCTAAAATTTCAGTATATTCTGCATGTAATTTGTCTTGTTCAAGGCCAGTTAAGCGATGTAAGCGTAATTCTAAAATTGCACCTACTTGTGTTGGCGATAAACGGTAAATCGACTCAGTTAAACCAAATGGACGATCTGGGTTTTCACCTTCGATTTCATCTGGACGAACAGAAATAGCACCCGCTTTTTCAAGTAATGAAACGACACCACCACCTGCCCACTCACCCGCAAGTAAACGCTCACGCGCTTCAGCAGGGTTAGCAGAAGTTTTGATGGTTTCAATAATCTCATCGATATTGGCTAAAGCAACTGTTAAGCCTTCTAAGATATGGCCACGTTCACGTGCTTTACGCAGTTCGAACATGGTACGGCGTGTCACAACTTCTTGGCGGTGACGGATAAATGCCGCAATAATATCTTTCAGATTCATCAGTTTTGGTTGTCCATTGTCTAGACAAACCATGTTGATGCTGAATGAGTTTTCAAGCTGGGTATTTAGGAATAAGTTATTTACAACCACTTCAGCGTTTTCGCCACGCTTTAAGTCAATTGCAATACGCATACCTTCTTTGTCAGATTCATCACGAAGTTCTGAAATACCTTCAAGTTTTTTCTCTTTCACTAACTCGGCAATACGTTCAATAACTCTTGCTTTGTTTACTTGATATGGAATTTCAGTAAAGACGATGGTTGTACGACCTGTCTTTTCATCTTCTTCGAAATGGTACTTACCACGAATGTGTAAACGACCTTTACCCGTACGGTAGGCATCAACAATGCCTGATTTACCGTAAATAATACCGCCTGTAGGGAAGTCAGGACCAGTAATGTATTCCATCAATCCTTCAATAGAGATATTCGGATTGTCAGCATAGGCCAAACATGCATTCACAACTTCTGTCATGTTGTGTGGTGCCATGTTAGTTGCCATACCAACGGCAATACCAGCAGCACCATTAATTAACAAGTTAGGAACACGTGTCGGAAGTACCTGAGGAATACGCTCAGAACCGTCGTAGTTATCTTCCCAATCAACCGTGTCTTTTTCTAGATCTGCAAGAAGCTCGTGTGCAAGCTTAGTCATACGGACTTCGGTATAACGCATCGCAGCTGCACTATCACCATCAATCGAACCGAAGTTACCCTGACCATCTACCAATAAATAACGTAAGCTAAAGTCCTGGGCCATACGTACAATGGTTTCATAAACAGCTGAGTCACCATGAGGGTGATATTTACCGATTACGTCCCCAACAACACGTGCAGATTTCTTGTAGGCTTTGTTATAGTCATTGCCCAATTCGTGCATGGCATATAGCACACGACGGTGAACAGGTTTAAGACCGTCTCTCACATCCGGCAATGCACGAGATACGATTACACTCATCGCGTAATCTAAATATGAATGCTTGAGTTCGTCCTCAATGGCAATCGGTCGGATTTCCGATACGCTCATGCATACTCCTTCTTACAGATAGAAATTTCCATCTGCTTATATGTCTTGATCTTGCAAAAAATTTAGTTCCGGAAACTGAACTAAAATCGAAAAAAATATAGCTGTATACTATAGCATAAAAGCACTTTGTAATGTGCGGAATCTACACCGCCAATCTAGTGATATTTGTATAATTTAATTGCATATTATTCTTATCATATCGATATAACGAGCATCTTCTCGTCTTCGTAAAACTATGTGATTTTTATTCTATAAAAATCAAACCTCAAATGAACTAAAAGTCTCACTTATACATTTCAGGACACTACCCACAATAAAAAAACCCCTAGTAAAAACTAAGGGTTTTTTAACTTTAATCGATAAAGATTAAAGTTTAGATACCAATTCAGGTACTACAGTGTTCAAATCACCAACTAACCAGTAGTCAGCAACACTGTTGATTGGCGCTTCTTCGTCTTTGTTGATTGCAACAATAACTTTAGAATCTTTCATACCAGCTAAATGCTGGATCGCACCAGAAATACCTACAGCAACGTAAAGCTCAGGCGCAACGATTTTACCAGTTTGACCCACTTGGAAGTCGTTAGGTACAAAGCCCGCATCAACTGCTGCACGTGAAGCACCTTGTGCTGCACCAAGCTTGTCAGCTAATGGATCAAGTACTTTATGGTAGTTCTCACCAGAACCTACACCACGACCACCAGAAACTACGATGCGAGCTGCAGTTAATTCTGGACGGTCAAGTTTAACGATTTCTTCAGATACGAAGTTAGAAATACCTGCATCTTTTACTTCGCCAACTGTTTCAACCGCAGCTGAACCACCTTCCGCAGCAACTGGATCAAATGCTGTACCACGAACAGTACCAACAATGATTGCTTCGTCAGATTGAACAGTTGCAATCGCGTTACCAGCGTAGATAGGACGCTTGAATGTGTTTGCAGATTCAACAGAAATAATATCTGTGATCATGCTCACATCAAGAAGAGCAGCAACACGTGGAAGAATGTTCTTACCAGTTGTTGTAGAAGCAGCTAATACGTATTTGTAACCTTTAGCCAAGTCAGCAACTAAGCCAGCTACGTTTTCAGCTAATTGGTTTGCATAAGCAGCGTTGTCAGCAAGTAAAACTTTGCTTACACCAGCAACTTTAGCAGCAGCATCAGCAACTGCTTGAGCACCAGAACCAGCAACTAATACAGTAATATCACCACCGATTTTTTGTGCTGCAGCAACAACGTTTAAAGTAGCACCGTTAAGTACTTGGTTGTTGTGGTCAGCGATAACTAAAATACTCATGATTTTATCCTTCCGTATTAGATCACTTTCGCTTCATTTTTCAATTTTTCAACAAGCTCATCTACAGATTTCACTTGTACACCAGCTTTACGTTCTGCCGGAGCTTCAACTTTAACAGTTTTAAGCTTAGTACCAGCTGTAACGCCATAATCAGCAGGAGATTTAGTATCAAGTGGCTTCTTACGAGCTTTCATGATGTTAGGCAATGCTGCATAACGTGGCTCGTTCAAACGCAAGTCAGTCGTGATGATTGCAGGAAGTGTAAGTTCAACAGTTTGTAAACCACCGTCAACTTCACGAGTTACTTGTACTTTACCGCCATCAACTTTCACTTCAGAAGCAAATGTACCTTGACCAGCACTTAGTAAAGCACCAAGCATTTGACCTACTTGGTTAGAATCATCATCAATTGCTTGTTTACCAAGAAGGATAAGTTCTGGTTTTTCAGCGTCAACAACACCTTTTAAAATTTTAGCAACTTCTAAAGCGCCAATTTCATCAGTAGTTTCAACTAAAATACCGCGATCTGCGCCTAGAGCCATTGCAGAACGGATTTGTTCTTGAGCTTCTTTAGGACCTACAGAAACAACAACGATTTCTGATACTGTTCCTTTTTCTTTTAAGCGAACCGCTTCTTCCACTGCGATTTCACAAAATGGGTTAATTGACATTTTAACGTTAGTTAGGTCAACCCCACTATTGTCCGGCTTAACACGAACTTTAACGTTGGCATCAACCACGCGTTTTACAGCAACAAGAGCCTTCATGTAATCCTCGGCTGTTCTAGCAAAAGTAAATGTTGAGAAAAGTATATTAACTCTTCAATTAAAATTTTTTAGGTACCCTATCTTGCAATGTGTTTGGCATTTCGGTCAAGTCACAATTTTCTGGAACAGCACAAAAAAAATGAAATCATCAGTTCATAAAAAAAATTTAGACTACTATTAAAAGCTATTTTATTCTTTTTAAACTCTATTTTATACATTGATTTTTATTATCTTTTTATCTTATTTAGCATATTAGCCAGAAACATAAGATTACGTTTAAAAACCTTAAATTCAAGGTTTTTTAGACTCAGTCGTCGACAAAATATGCAAAGATCAAAATGGTCAATTAGGCTGTTTTAGCTATTTCTATTAAACAAATTTGTAAAAAAAGACAAATGATCTCTACATTCCTCTAAAACTTCCCAATTTAATTATCTTTTTATTCGGTCTATTTTTAACTTTTAGTTTTTATGTGCCCTTGGATGGGCTTGATCATAAACTTGCGCCAAATGATCGAAATCAATATGGGTGTAAATTTGTGTCGTAGATAAATTACTATGACCTAGCATTTCTTGTACCGAACGCAAATCACCGCTACTTGATAGCATATGGCTAGCAAAACAGTGTCTCAGTAAATGCGGATGTAAATCGACATTTACACCAGCCCGTTGAGCTTGAAGCTTTACTCTTTTTTCGATTTGCCTTGGGGTGAGCGCTCCGCCTCGTAAAGAAATAAAGACAGAATCGTTTTGATCAAAATACCCTTTCCAAATTTTGTAAACTTTCAACCAATTCAATAGGCTTTCTTTTGCCTTTTTTCCAAACGGTACAATACGGGTCTTATTTCCTTTACCTGTAATACGTACCAGTTGACGATTAAAATCTACATCTTTAACTGTTAAACCCTGCAATTCAGCCAGACGTAAACCACTTGAGTAAAGTAACTCGAGCATGGCTTTATCTCTTAACCATAATTGCTGATCAACAGGCTTTTCAGGCATAGGTTGATCTAAAATTTGATTGACTGTTTCTATGTCGATCATACCCGGCAAAGGTCTAGGTTGACGTTTTAATTTAAAATCGTCAGTCGGATTAACTTCTAAATATTTACCTTGTTCCGCCCATTTCATGAACTGACGAATTGAGGTGAGATGACGTTGCATACTGCTTGAACTTAACTGATCCTGCTCAACGCGTTGGGCCAAATATTCTCTTAAATCTGAAGCTTCAATATTTCTTAAATCTAGTTTTTTTTGTTCACAGAACTCAAGAAAGCTTTTCACATCTCTTTCATAAGCCGTAATTGTATGCTCAGACTGGTTCTGAATTTTTCTTTCTTTTAACCACATCGAGAGCAGTTGTAATGCAAAATCCAAATTGCTCTCCATTTGTTTACTCATTTTTTTGAGTGTATCAAAAACTATTGAATCAGGAAAATTTGATAACGCACAGCATAACGATGAATAACCTTATATATTACAATTCACCTCAAGTATTTGTCGGAAATCTGCTGTCATGACCACCATACTCATTCCTTACTTAATTGCGATTACATTACTTACGCTTACTCCTGGTCTGGACACGACTTTAATTATTCGCACCGCTACACTGGAAGGTAAATCTAAAGCATTTCAAGCAGCAGTAGGTATTAACCTTGGTTGTATTGCATGGGGAATTGTGGTTGCTTGTGGTTTAGGTGCTTTACTCATGGCATCTGATTTAGCTTTTAATATTCTAAAATGGATGGGAGCAGCATATCTCGCGTGGCTGGGTTTAAATATGATTTTAAAACCCCGAAGCCAACTTGCAGACACACAAGAAAGTCATTCAAATCGCTCTACTTCAGAGAATTGGTTCATTAAAGGTTTTTTAGGTAACTTACTTAACCCGAAAGTTGGGATTTTTTATATTTCATTTCTTCCACAATTTATTCCGCCGCAAGCATCGGCTGTGACTTGGGTGATGGGACTGGTAATGATTCATGTGGTGATTGGAATAGTATGGTCAATTTTATTAATTTTGGCTATGCAGCCACTGTCACGTTATCTAAAACAACCTAAGTTTGTGAAGTATATGGACCGAATTACAGGCAGTATTTTTGTGTTGTTTGCGTTGAAATTGGCTTTGAGTAAAAGATAAATTAAAAAATTATTGTACATATAAAAGAAAGCCTTTTTTATCACTTTAGCTGATAAAAGAGGCTTCTATTTAGGTCATGCGATTAACCTTGGAAATAACGTAAATCCAAACGCCCATCGTAAACATGAGTTGTTGGACCAGTCATCCAGACCACATCACCTTCTTGCCATTCAATTTGTAACTTACCACCAGCCAGTTCAACTTCAACTGAGTTAGCAAGTAAACCACGGCGCATACCACTGACCGCAGCAGCACAAGCGCCTGTACCACATGCAAGTGTTTCACCTACACCACGTTCAAATACACGTAAACGCACATGTTTTTCATCAATAATTTGCATGAAACCAGCATTCACACGTTCAGGAAACCGTTTATGTGACTCAACTTGTGGACCAATACCAGCAACATCTGCAGTTAATACATCTGGAACAATAGTGACAGCATGAGGATTACCCATATTGACCACATCAATACTGATGTTTTGGTCGTTGGCTAACTCAAGTGTATATAAAGCTTCTGGTTGTTCAGCAATGAATGGAATTTCATTTGGTAGAAACTTTGGGTAGCCCATATTTACGCGAACCCAACCATTTTGCCCCAGTTCAGGTTTTACAATCCCAGCTTTGGTTTGAACAGTAATACTTGTTTTCGTTGTTAAATGGCGCTCATGTACAAAGCGAGCAAAACAACGTACACCGTTACCACATTGTTCAACTTCAGAGCCATCAGCATTAAAAATACGATATTTAAAATCTGCTTCCGGTAAATCTGGTGGTTCAACAATTAAAAGCTGATCAAAACCGATGCCAAAATGGCGGTCAGCTAAGCGTTGAATTGTTTCTGTGTCCAAATAGGCACGTTGGCTGATCAGATCAACCACCATAAAGTCATTGCCTAGCCCATGCATTTTAGTAAATTCTAACAACATTTCATTTACTCCTAAGGCAACAATCTTTCTTTTTCCCAAAGCGACTCAACCGTTTCACGCTCACGAATTAAATGAGCTTTGTCGCCAGACACCATCACTTCTGCAGCACGTCCACGTGTGTTGTAATTTGAACTCATGACAAAACCATAAGCGCCAGCACCGAGAACAGCTAACAAGTCATTTTCTTTTAAAGCCAATGAGCGATCTTTACCAATGAAGTCACCTGTCTCACAGATTGCACCCACCAAATCCCAAGTTTTTTCTTCAGCATCTGAACTTGGCACTACAGGTTGGATATCCATCCAAGCTTCATATAATGCAGGACGAATTAAATCATTCATTGCTGCATCAATAATGGCAAAATTACGGTGGCTCGTTGGCTTGAGCAAATCAACTTTTGTTAAAAGTGCTCCTGCATTTGCACTAATGCTACGGCCCGGTTCCATATAAACCTTGAGACCTAGCTTTTCTAAAGCAGGTTTCATTGAGTTGGCATATTCTTCGACACTTGGTGGTGTTTCATCTTTATAACAAACACCTAAACCACCACCGATATCAATATGTTTAAGATTGATACCAAGCTTTTTCAATTCTTCGATCATTACCATGACACGATCTAAAGCATCAACGAATGGTTTGGTCTCGGTCAATTGCGAACCGATGTGGCAGTCAATACCAATGATTTCAAGATTTGGTAAAGATGCAGCATATTGATAGGTTTCATAAACGGTATCACTTGGAATACCAAATTTATTTTCTTTTAAACCTGTTGAAATATAAGGATGAGTTTTTGCATCTACGTCTGGATTTACACGTAAAGAAATCGGCGCTTTTTTGCCTAGACGAGCTGCGACTTTTTGCAGACGGTCCAGCTCTGCATAAGACTCTACATTAAAGCAAGCAATACCTACATTTAACGATGTTTCGATATCGGCTTCGGTTTTACCTAAACCAGAAAAAACAACTTTAGATGCATCTCCACCCGCTTTTAGAACACGTGCTAGTTCCCCACCCGATACGATATCAAAGCCAGCACCAAGTTTTGCCAATACATTCAAAACAGCTAAATTTGAGTTAGATTTCACCGCAAAACAGATTTGATGATCAATAAAATCAAAAGCACGGTCCATATCTAAGTAATGTTTTTCAAAAGCTGCTTTTGAATAAACATACAAAGGTGTGCCAAATTGCTGCGCAAGCTGCTCCATAGAACATTGCTCTGCATGCAATACTCCATTAATGCGAGTGAAACTCATGAATGTGTCCTTATTTCAAAGCTTAAGGTGATGTTGTTTGGGTTGGGGCTGATGCTTCAACTGACTGTTCAGCTTGTTCATCCTGTTGCACAACTTGTTTCTGTTCTTTATTACGATAGAGCAAGTATTTCGCACGTTTGTCATAATTCGGATCAGAAGGTAGCTGTAATGCTCCTGACTGACCACAAGCGCTTAGCAAAATACTGCTGCTCAATAAACTGATGAGGCAAATGACACGACGCATCTGAGCACCTGATTTAAACAATTCGATGCAGTATACCGTGATCATGCAGGCGGCTAAAGAGTAAACTTAAAGAGAAAAACAATATGCATAAAAAACGCCAGCTTTTCAGCCAGCGTTTGATCATAACCAAATAAATTTAATTACTTTTTATGACGCGGTTTATAGAAGAAGAAATAACCAATGATCAAGATAAGAAACCAAATTGGGCTGACTTTAAGTGCTTTGAACGTATCTGGTTCTAAAGACAACACGTAAATCATGCCAATAAAGAAAATAATCGTGATCCAACATGTAAATAGACCACCCGGTAATTTAAATGTTGATTTTGCATGTAGCTCAGGACGCGTCGTGTAGTAACGGATATAACTCCAGATAATGAGTAACCACACGCAAATGAACAAAATCGTTGAAAGTGTTGTTGCGAGCGTAAATGCTTCAACAGTATTTGGTACAAAATACTGTAATGCTGCACCTAACAATAAACACGCAGCAGAGAAATACAATGCATTTGCAGGTACTGCACGTCTGTTCAATTTACCAAAAGCTTTTGGTCCCTGATCTTCACGAGATAAACCAAATAACATACGGCTTGTCGAAAACACGCCACTGTTCATTGATGACATCACTGATGACAACACCACCAAGTTCATCAAAATTGCTGCTGCTGCCACCCCTGCTTGACTGAACAAGTTTACAAATGGGCTGATTGCTGGATCAATTTTATTCCATGGTGTTACTGACATTACAATCAACAATGCCAATACGTAGAAAATAATGATACGAATTGGAATTGAGTTAATTGCTTTTGGTAAGTTACGTGCTGGATCTTTCGTTTCGGCAGCTGTTGTTCCCACAAGTTCTACACCAACGAAGGCAAAGATTGCGATTTGGAAGCCTGCCAAGAAGCCATGCACGCCTGTTGGGAAGAAACCACCATTTGCCCATAGATGAGTAAATGAAGCAACTTCACCTGTAGTCGAAGTAAAGCCTGTAAAGATCATCCATAGACCCACAGCGATTAAAATAATAATCGCAAGAATCTTAATGAGCGCAAACCAAAACTCTAATTCACCAAATAGGCGTACAGTTAATAGGTTTAAACCCATAATAAATACAATGGCAGCAACACTGATCATTGCCCCCTCAACAGGTGTGAAAGGCAGACCATTATTGAAGAACTGTAAGTAATAGATAATTGCTGAGAGGTCAGCAATACCAATCGTGATCCAACACAGCCAATAGGTCCATCCCACAAAGTAACCAGCCCATGGACCAATTAAATCTGTAGAGAAGTCAATAAATGATTTATATTCAAGATTTGAAAGAAGTAATTCGCCAAGCGCACGCATGACAAAAAACACCATCACACCAATAATTAGATAAATGAATAAGATCGATGGGCCAGCAAGACTAATTGTTTTGCCTGATCCCATAAACAATCCTGTACCAATTGCACCGCCAATCGCGATCAGCTGTAAATGCCGATTTGAGAGGCTACGATGGAGCTCACCATGTTCATGAGACTCACTCAGATTTTGATTCGACATCTTATTAATACACTCCAGTAATTTTTTTTAGTCCGTTAGCTAAAATCAAAAAGACGATATCGCACCATTTGCAGGTATCTTTTAAATGTATATTTTTTGACAATTTTTCAGCTAACCGATTTTTATCTGTATTGCTGATGATTTCAAGCTACATACAATTAAATCTGATAATACGCACAAGCCCATAGCAATACAACGCACTTTACGGTCTAAAAACATGACTTGAACTGGTCTGATTTTTAAATTAAAAAGACAACTCAATTTGATTGTTTCTCTAATTTTCAATTTCATTTCAGTCCTTCATCTGTTTATTAAAAAATACCCTGCTCGATCTTAATCTTTTAGATTAGTTAACACATGACAAAGACCTGATTTTTACGTTGTTTTAAATTAAGCAAAATGTATTCCACATCAAAACTGATTCTCTATTTTGGTTTTGTTATACTCCGTTTCTACTATTAATTAAGAAGTTTTCAACTGAATCAAATATGAGCAAAGTCAAAACTGTTTACCGTTGCGAGCAATGTGGGGCCGATCATCTTAAATGGGCTGGTCAATGCTCAGAGTGTGGTGAATGGAATTCTCTGACTGAAGTCAAACTTGAGCCGACCACTGCTCACCGTGCACGTCCAAAAATTGGAGGCTATGCCGGTCAAGTCGCGAATATTACAACATTAAATAAAGTTTCAGTTTCGCATGAAACCCGCTTACCTACAGGGATTAGCGAATTTGACCGTGTACTTGGTGGCGGTTTGGTGACAGGTTCTGTTGTGCTGATTGGTGGTGACCCTGGTATTGGTAAATCGACCATTCTTTTACAAACCGCAACTCATATGGCAAGCGCAAAAAGCTCTGCGCTTTATATTACCGGTGAAGAATCTTTGTCTCAGGTTGCGCTTCGTGCTCAACGCCTTGACTTACCTACTGACCAATTAAAAGTCATGGCGGAAACCTGTGTAGAACGAATTTGCGAAGTTTTAGAACAAGAAAAACCTGTAGTGGCTATTCTAGATTCGATTCAAACACTTTATACAGAAACCCTCCAATCTGCTCCGGGTGGTGTTTCACAAATTCGTGAATCTGCCGCTTTATTAACCCGCTATGCAAAAAATAGTGGCACGGCGCTCTTCATTGTTGGTCATGTGACTAAAGAAGGTGCACTAGCAGGTCCGCGTGTTTTAGAACATATGGTGGACTGCGTACTTTACTTTGAAGGCCAATCAGACTCTCGTTATCGCATGATTCGTGCAGTTAAAAACCGTTTTGGTGCAGTGAACGAACTTGGCGTATTTGGCATGACTGATAAAGGCCTACGTGAAGTTGCCAACCCTTCTGCCATTTTCTTAAGTCGATATGATGAAGCGATTCCCGGTTCAATTGTTATGATTAGCCGTGAAGGAACTCGCCCGCTTTTAGTTGAAGTACAAGCGTTAGTTGATGATGCTCAAGGACAACCACGACGTGTTGCTTTGGGTCTTGAGCAAAACCGTTTAAATATGCTGCTTGCTGTAATGCATCGTCATGGCGGTGTTCAAACCACGGGACAAGACGTTTATGTCAACATTGTAGGTGGCTTAAAAATTACCGAAACAGGTTCTGACTTGGCTGTCTTACTCGCATGTGCTTCAAGTTTGCGCACTAAAGCGTTGCCTCAACAGCTTGCAGTTTTTGGTGAAGTTGGTCTTTCTGGTGAAATTCGCCCAGTTCCTAACGGACAAGAACGTCTAAAAGAAGCTGCAAAACATGGCTTTAAATATGTCATTTTACCAAGAGGAAACGCCCCTCAAAAAGCAATTCCGGGCGTTCAAGTCATTGCCGTTGCCCGCTTGCATGAAGCGTTGACCGAAGCGATGCAACTCAGTGATGAATTGACATAAAAAAACATACTTTTAAGGTTGAAATTTAGAGTAAATACCTGCATAAATACTATTACAAATTAACTTTAAACAGGAATTTCCTATGGAAGTACACCAGCGTGGCTTGATTACCGGTATTTTAATGGCTGCTTTAGCAATTTCTCCTCTTGCTGAAGCTAAACGTGCAGGTGGTGGTAAAAGCCACGGTATGGCACGTTCTACTACTTCAAGCCAGTCTTATCAACAACCTCGTCAAGTGACTCCTGCTCAACAACCTGCTACGGCACCTCAAAGATCAGGTCCAGGCGTAGGTTCAATGGTTGCGGCTGGTGTGGCTGGTGCTGCCGTAGGTGCTGTTGCAGCAAATGCTTTAGCTGATGACAAATCAACATCAACTGAACAGCAAGCAACACAGCCTGGAAATGAACAAGCTGCTCAAGCCCAAGAAGAGAAAAAAGGTGGAATCCCTGGCTGGATTTGGGTCTTACTTGCCGCAGCTCTCGCTTTCTTTGTATTCCGTAAATTGGGATCAAAAAAAAAATTAGCGGGTAACAACCCTTACGCACCAAATAATGACGGTCAAAACCCATTTGGCCGTTCTGCTGCACCACAAGCTGCTCCACGTAATGCTGGAGATAATACAAATATCTTTGGTCAATCTGTGGGTGGCGGTGCAGCAACCCAAGCGCCTTTTGGTGGTGCAACAACGAGCAATGGCAATCAACTTCCAGATGGTACTGAGCCTGCTGCGTTCTTGCGTATTGCACGTCAACGTTTTAATCACATCCAGTCGATGAATACTGCAAGTAACATTGAAGAAATTCGCCGTTACTTAACACCAGAACTTTATAGTTCTATGTATAACGACATTATGGAAAACCAAGATCAAGACGTTGCTGAATTTAGTAACTTGAATGCGATGGTTGTAGACAGTGCGACTGAAAATGGTCAATACGTAGTAAGCGTACGCTTCACTGGTACAGTAAGTGAAGATTTAAACAGCTTGCCACAACCGTTTACTGAAATCTGGCACTTTGTTAAGCCAGTTGGTTCTCAGCAAGACTGGGTCGTTGCTGGTATTCAACAAGCTTAATTTGAATCCGTCTTAAATAAAAAAGCCACAATATTGTGGCTTTTTTATTTGTCAGTTTTAGGCAATTTCTGCTGGAAAGGTAACTACTTTTTCAATTTTGACCTGATCTGTGGCAACCATGAGTAAACGGTCTACACCTAAAGCGATACCAGAACATTCCGGCATATGAGGTAACGCTGATAATAAATGTTCATCTAATGGCATGACATGAAGGCCTTGTTTAGCACGCTCTGCATTGTCTGCTTCAAAGCGTGAACGTAACACGTCTGCATCAAGTAATTCATCGTATGCATTAGCAAGCTCTAAACCTTCAATATAAACCTCAAACCGTGCTGCAACCTCTTCCCCATCTTCATCTACTTTTACTTTTGCTAAAGACGCCATTTCTGGCGGAAAGTCAGTTAAAAAGACAGGCGCATCAAAACCTAAACTTGGCTCAACAAAATGAGAAAACAACAAATCCATATAAGCTAAACGGTCATCGCCTAAATCAAGGTTTAACCCCACACGATTTGCCGTATCTTTGAGTTGCTTCAGCGTTGCTTGTAAAGGGTTGATGTCTAGGCGATCTTGAAAGGCATGCTTATAACTTAGAATAAACGGACGAAATTCACCAAAACGATGTTGCAAACAGGTTTGCAATAAATCAGCGGTTTCATGCATTAAAGCTTTTAAGTCTAGACCCGGACGATACCATTCAAGCATGGTAAATTCACTGTTGTGTTTGCGTCCGTGTTCATCGTCTCGGAAAACCTTACAGATTTGATAAATCGGCCCGCTGCCACTTGCCAACAAACGCTTCATGGCAAACTCTGGTGACGTTTGTAAATATTGAGTTCGCAATTTGCCATTAATATGACGTAAAACCTGAACAGAAGCTAAATGTACATCGGTGACACCTGCTTGTGAAACAATGGGTGTTTCGACTTCCATCACATCACGTTCAGCAAAAAACTGACGAATTTGAGTGTAAAGCTTAGCACGAGCCTTTAAAGCATCAATTGAACAAGTAGGTTGATAACTTAAACTCATGCCTGTGGTCTCCCATGTGCTGCCCATTCACGGCGCAGCGGATAATTCTTACGTAATAAATCAAATGCTTTTTGCTCAACTTTGCCATCTTTAATACAGGCACGAATGTTGGCGTCATCTTGAGCAATATCATAAATCTGAGCTAATTTTTGCTTTAACACTGCTTTTAAATCATTTCCTGAAAAATAGTCTTCGCATGTAGGCAACTGAGTCTCGAAACGCTTATTTATATCAAAACCAAACTTTTGGCAGAACGCTTCATAAATCATTTGCGTACCGCGTGCCTTACCTTCCAAGCTATAACCTGCAATATGCGGTGTTGCTAAGGCCAACATATCTATAAGTTCTTCAGAGATGACGGGTTCATGTTCAAATACATCAAGCACGACTTTACGCTGAGTACGTTGAATGTCTTCGATTAAAGCAGCTTCTTTAACGACTGGGCCACGTGCACTATTAATTAAAATCGTGTTCGGTTGAAGCGCTGCAAAAGCTTTTTCATCAAACAGATGATATGTGGCATGTTCACTATTTTTAGTAAGCGGCACATGAATTGAAATTGCATTGGCTTGTTGCAACAAAGTTTGAAAGTTTACATTTTCAATTGAATCTAAATGCACATATGGGTCAAAACCAATCACATTCCAACCAAGTAACTGGGCCATATAGGCCAAACGCTTACCGACATTTCCAAGACCAACAATGCCTAGCGTAAATTTTTCTTGTGGTTCTAAAAGGCTCGCATCTAAATGAAGTAAAGCAGTAATGACATATTCAGCCACAGCCTGGGCATTACAACCTGCGGCATTGGCCCACGTAATACCTTGTTTTTCTAAAGCCGCGATATCTAAATGATCAGTACCGATTGTCGCGCTACCTACATATTTTAATGCTGTATTTTCAATTAAACTTTCATTCACTGCGGTGACTGAACGAACTAATAATGCTTCAGCATCTTTGACATCTGCATGAGTTAAAGTGCGCCCTGCTTTGTGTTGAATATCGCCAAACTCAGAAAAAAAGTAATCGGTAAATGCCAAATTTTCATCTGCGACGATTTTCATTGTCTGCAACCCATAGCTTATAAAAATGTTATTATCCTTTGAGTTGTAGCAAAGCACAATGTTAATGCCTTTAAATTCACGATTCTAAACTTTGATGGTTTATAAATTACAACCCACCACCAAAATAGAAATAAGCTATCATTGCCAGAGTTATCCAAATTAAAATAATGAGTACGGCAACCAAATAATTTTGAGGTCGACGCTCTTGCTGTTCTAGCCATTCTTCAGCTTGTTGTTCTGCATCAAAAATGACTTGTTTAGGCGTAAATCGAACCGCTAACCAAATCAGTATGGGCAAAATTAAAGCGTCATCAATAAATCCTAAAATGGGAATAAAGTCTGGAATTAAATCGATCGGACTAAAAGCATAAGCCACAGCCACCACAGCAATAATTTTGGGTAACCACGGCATTTGAGGATGCTTTGATGCAAACCAAAGCATAATAATTTGTTTTTTTAGACGTTTTGCCCAATCTTTTAAAGACTGCAACCAAGCCATTGGGACACACTCTGAACTCCATACATCTGATCATAAAGTATAAAGCTCGTGCTTAACTTAAAATTAGGAAAAATAGAAATGTATATTTCCATTATTTTTGAGCATTCTTTTGATTCGCACTTATTTCATCAATATTTTAAAGCGCTATGCTCATGTATATAAAACAAAATCATCTCCGCGACAAAAGCTTGCCAATGTTAAGCCAGATATTTTTGCGAGCCTAATAGCCATGCTGGTTGGAGCAGAAATTGAAGCCAATAAACCAATATTAAGCTGGGCACATTTTCGTATCAGTTCATAGCTTGCACGACTGGTCATCACCACAAAACCTGCACTGGTGTCATAGTTTTCTTGAGCTAAATAACCCAGCAATTTATCTAAGGCATTGTGACGGCCAACATCTTCAAATAAAGCTATAATTTTGCCTTCAACCACCCAAGCTGCGGCATGTGCTCCACCTGTTAAGGCAGTAATTTTTTGCTGATCTTTTAATTGAGAAATCGCGACTGGAATTTGTTCGAGCCACTCTCTGGAAGGTTCGATGGTAATTTTAGAAATATCGAGCTGAAGCTGCTCTAAACTTTCAATGCCACATAAACCACAGCCTGTACGACCCACCAACATACGTCGTCTTTCTTTTAAGGCAGCAAAAGCTCTGGATGAAATGGTCATTTCAACCGTAATGCCCAATTCACTTTGATGAACCTCAATGGCATATAGTTCTTTTAAGCTCGTTAAAATTCCTTCGGAGAGGCTAAAACCTTTGGCAAATAAATCGACATTTGTCGGTGTTGCCATCATCACCGCATGAGAAATACCGTTATATACCAAAGCAATCGGATGCTCTTGAACAATATGATCTAAAACACTTTTAGACTCGGCTTTCTTAAACCGCTTTACTTGTAATGTTTCAACCCCATAAGAATCTGGTGTCAAAATAATTTCCTTTATCTTGAAGTGGCGCTTTGAATAGCACCACTTGTTGAGATGATATTGTTAATATCGCCTTTGATTTAAAGGCTGCTTACTTTTCTATCTGCATCTTCAGGGTCAACTGCCGTTGCCAAGTTGAAGTGCTCTGGTGCATTACCGGGATGCAAAATCACCGGCACACTTTTGGAAGCCGGAATCTTGGCATATTTATCATGACTGCTTAAGGCCACTAAAGGATTGGTCTCTGGATAGTAAGCCGCTAAGCTGCCACGTGGAATGTTGTATGGCACAATACGGAAACTGTGCACAATACGCTTCACGCCATCTGAGAAAACACTTTCAATATCAACCCACTGGTTTGCTTCAAAACCAGCTTCATCAATATCGGCTTGATTCATAAATAACACACGGCGCTGGCCGAACACCCCACGGTAACGGTCATCGAGACCATAAAGCGTCGTGTTGTATTGGTCGTGAGAGCGAGTGGTCATTAAGGTATAAACTTTACTCTCGGTATATGCAGCAGCATATTGATGTTCTTTATCGGCATAGACTTCACTCAGCGGTGTAATCATAAACTGCGCTTTGCCACTTTTTGTATTCCAGATGTGCTGATTGGCTGGATGCTCTAGGTGGAAACCACCCGGTTTATAGACACGTAAATTAAAGTCATGGAACTCATCAAATACATCGGCGATTGAGTCACGAATACGGTCATAACTTTCAATGTACCATTTCCATTTGATCTTACTGTCTGGCAGCACTGCTTCAGCCATTCTTGCCACAATGTCTGGTTCAGACAAAATATTTTCAGAAATTGGAGTATTACGCCCGGCCGACAAGTGAATATTACTCATCGAATCTTCGACAGAAATGGCCTGCGGACCATGAAGCTGCTCATCAATTTCGGTACGGCCTAAACATGGCAAAATGAGCGCGTCTTTACCACACACCAAATGACTACGGTTTAACTTGGTGGCAACATGAACAGTTAAATCACACTTTCTAAGCGCTTCTTGCGTATAGGTGGTATCGGGCGTTGCAACAGCAAAGTTTCCACCTAAACCAATAAAGACTTTGACCTCACCTTCAGCCATGGCTTTAATGGTTTCGACCACACCAAAACCATTTTTTCTTGGTGATTTAATTCCAAACACGCGATCAATGTTGTCGAGTAATTTAGGACTAGGTAGCTCATTAATGCCCATGGTGCGGTCGCCCTGCACATTACTATGCCCACGAACTGGACAAAGCCCTGCACCCGGTCTACCAATTTGACCACGCGCCAATAATAAATTGGCTAACATATGCACATTGGCTGTTCCGTGGCGGTGTTGAGTAATACCCATTCCCCAACAGAAAATTGAGCGCTCGGACTCTAAAAACAGTTGGGCGAGTTTTTCTAAATGCTCTGGTGATAGCCCCGAGTGTTTATAAATATCTTCCCACTCAGTTCTATCGATCTCAGCAATCATCTCATCAAAACCGACTGTATTAACCGCAATAAAGTTTCGGTCAAAAACACTAGGTTTACCTGAAGCAAGTGCTTTTTTATCCCACTCATTTAAGTGCTTTAAAATCCCTAACATTAGCGCATAGTCACCACCAATTTTAGGTTGGAAATAATAGCGACTAATTGGTGTACTACCATTGGTCATCATTTCAAGCGGTGCTTGCGGGTCTTGAAAGCGCTCTAGACCTCGCTCTTTAATCGGGTTAATCGCAACAATATTACCGCCACGTTTAGACACTTCTCGTAAAGTACCTAACATACGTGGGTGATTGGTTCCGGGGTTGTGTCCAAAACTGAAAATTGCATCAGCCAAATCAAAGTCTTCTAGGGTAACGGTGCCCTTTCCTAAACCAATCGAGTCAAGTAAGCCAACACTTGTGGTTTCATGGCACATGTTCGAACAGTCTGGAAAATTATTTGTACCAAAGCTTCGCACAAACAATTGATATAAAAATGCCGCTTCGTTACTGGCACGACCAGAGGTATAAAACGCAGCTTGGTCTGGGTGGTCTAGCGCATGGAGGTGTTTAGCAATAATCTGAAATGCTTCATCCCATGAAATAGGAATATATTTATCGGTTGCAGCATCGTAGCGGACTGGATCGGTCAAGCGGCCTAAGTCTTCTAGAAAAAAATCACTTTGTTCTGATAACCAACTAACAGTGTGACCTGCAAAATATTCAGGAGTAACTGTTTTACTGGTCGCTTCAAAAGCCACTGCCTTTGCGCCATTTTCACAGAAGTTAAATGCATGAGCATCTTTCTTTTCTGGCCAAGCACAACCGGGACAGTCAAAACCTGTAGGCTGGTTAATGTTGAGTAAGGTAATTGAACCTTTTTTTAAAATATCTTGTCGCTTTAAGTTTCGAGCAACACTAAGAAGCGCTCCCCAACCGCCAGCAGGATGAGTATATGGCTCAATTCGCGCAAAGCCATTATTTTCCTGTATGTGCTTTTGTTCTTCTGAATTATCCACTTTTTTATCCTCTTATTTCTTCTTACACACTCAACAGATTCAATAAAATCACAATTTAATTATGGTTATATCTAGGCGATCTGCTGTTTAGCTGGTCAGGAGAGTACGCTTTTTATCTTATTCACAATATTTTAAAAGCTGGCTCAACCCTGCTTATAATATGTGCCATATTCTTTACAATTACAATAATTCAGTCTATTAGTGTTATTTTTAAAAAATTATATATAACAAATAATTAAAAATTTATTGGATGTGTTTTTTACAGATAAAAACATTATTATTGGTTTTCATTTTTAACAGATTAGACCGATTTTTCAAATTGACTCTGATTTGGTTTTATCTATGCTTTTTTCGTATTAAGCAGTATAAATCAATTAAAAACCCATCAGAATTAGAGTGCTTATGAAAGTCATTATTGCCCCTGACTCTTTTAAAGACAGCTTATCTGCTTTAAACGTAGCTCAAGCAATTGCCAAAGGATGGCAAGCAGTTTTCCCCCATGCCGAAACGATTTTATGTCCTATGGCAGATGGCGGTGAAGGAACCATTGAAGCTGTTTTAGAAGTCTGCGGTGGTCAATGGCGTGAAAAAACCGTGGTCGGACCATTAGGTCAGCCTGTTCAAGCTAAATGGGGATGGTTAGAAAATCAAAGCATCGCCATGATTGAAATGGCTCAAGCGAGCGGCATACAGTTAGTACCGCCTTCACAACGTGATGCCTGCCACAGCACAACGTTTGGAACGGGCCAGCTCATTTTGGATGCTTTAGATGCAGGTGCAAAAGACATCATTCTAACTGTGGGCGGTAGCGCCACCAATGATGGTGGCACAGGATTGCTCAGTGCTTTAGGCGCAGTTTTGCTCGATGCTAACCAAAACGTTTTACCTGCTGGCGGCCTTGCCCTTAGTCATCTTTCAAAAGTTGATTTAACACATTTCGACTCACGTATTCAGCACACACGGTTTTTACTGGCTGCCGATGTAACTAATCCACTTTGCGGCGCAAACGGCGCATCACATATTTTTGGACCACAAAAAGGTGCTTCTCCTGCTCAAGTCCAGTTACTCGATGAAGCGCTTTCTCATTTTGCCGATGTCTCTGCACACCTTTTAGGTTTCGACAAACGAGATGAAGCAGGTTCTGGTGCTGCTGGTGGTTTAGGTTTTGCAGCCAAAAGTTATTTAAATGCGGAGTTTAAAGCTGGAGTTAAAGTTATCGCCGAACTTAACCAACTGGCCCATAAAATTTCAAATGCAGATTGGGTCATTACAGGTGAAGGTAAATTTGACCAACAAACCTTAAGTGGCAAAACAGTGTTTGGAGTGAGTCAAATTGCCAAAGCGCACAATGTTCCTGTTATTGTGATTGCAGGAACATTAGGTGAAGGCTACCAAGCGCTTTATGAGCACGGGGTTACGGCTGCTTTTTCACTAGCCAATGGTCCAATTACATTAGAACACGCCTGCGAACATGCAGCCGACCTGATATATGAGCGAACAGTAGATATTGCGAGACTAGTTCAATTTAGCCAAACAAGTTTGAGAGATAAAAAAGTTTAATCAGCTAACTTTAACAGGCTCTCTCTACAACTTTCTAATATTTCATCGCTAAGTGTAGACTGATCAGGGCATGCGCGAGATAAAGCAATTGCTCCTACAGACTGGGCAAGAATATTAATGGCTTGCTTTCTTAACTCTGCCGTTTCTAAAGAAACTTGTTTTTCTCGTTCATTCATAATGAACTGAATAAGCTGCTCAATACCCTCTTCAAATTCGACTTTCACTTCATCTGGCTGTCTTGCGGCATCACAAGATAGTGCTGTTAAAGTACAACCCTGATCTCGATTGTCTCGATGAGTACGAGATACGTACATTTCAATAAATTGAGTTAAATTTAAACCTTCTATTCTTTTTAAAACCTGCTCAAGACCATGTTTGACGGTAATGGAAACAAGGTCTGTTTTCGAGCTGAAATGTTTATAAAACCCACCGTGGGTAAAGCCTGCGCTAGACATTAACTCGGCAATGCCGACGCCGTCATAGCCTTTACTACGAAACAGTTGAGTCGCCTTTTCAACAATTTTATCTCGGTTTTCTTTTACCTGAGTTTTACTGACTTTCATGATGGCGCACCCACTTTTATTCACCCTACTCATTATAATTATACATTGATTATGATTGACATCAAAACCCGTATATTTTAGATTATAATCATCATCTAAAAATTAAAGCGTAGAGATATCACATGTCAGCTCAATCAAAAGTACTTATTACAGGCGCTTCGTCAGGAATTGGTTCTGTTTATGCAGATCGATTTGCTCAACGTGGCTATCACTTAATCTTGGTTGCACGGGACACAAACCGCTTAGATAGGATTTCAAAAGATCTTCAAGAAAAATACGCTGTACAGGTCGAGTTCATTCAAGCCGATTTATCAAAAGATCAAGACATTAGTAAAATTGAAGATGTACTCAAAAACGATGCTGATATTGAAATTTTAGTCAACAACGCAGGGATTGCCCTTAGCGGAAACTTTTTAACTCAAGATCGTCATGAGATTGAAAAACTTCTGACTTTAAATATGACTGCAGTTGTTCGGTTATCTCATGCAATTTCCCAACAACTTATACGCAAAGGTAAAGGCGCTATTATCAATTTAGGTTCTGTGCTTGGATTAGCGCCTGAATTTGGTTCTACAATTTACGGTGCTAGTAAATCTTTCATCCAATATTTTAGCCAAGGTTTATATTTAGAATTAAAAGATCATGGCGTGCATGTGCAAGCCGTATTGCCTTCTGCCACTAAAACCGAAATTTGGGAACGGTCAGGCATAGATTTAAGCCAAATACCGCCATTAATGGAAGTAAATGATTTGGTAGATGCAGCTCTAATTGGTTTTGACCGTAAAGAAACAATTACAATTCCTGTGCTGAAAGACGAAAATCAATGGAATAATTTTGAAAAATTACGTATTACATTACTACCAAACTTTTCTTCGGCTGATGTAGCTCAACGTTATAAAATTAACTAGTATCGCTACCCCCTCTTAAGTAGGAAAATCTTATGAATGTTATTGATGCCATCCGTAACCGTCGCGCAGTTAAACGCTTTGACCCTGCTTTTCAAATCTCTGATGATGACAAGAAGCAATTATTACAAGAAGTTTTAGCAAATGCCCCAAGCGCTTTCAACTTACAACACTGGCGTCCAGTCATCATTGAAGATGCTGAGTTAAGACAAAACATCCGCACCATTGCTTGGGACCAACCACAAGTTACAGAGTCATCATTACTGATTGTACTATGCGCAAAAGTAAGTACATGGGAAGCCGATGCTAAACGTGTATGGGATGGAGCGACTCCGGAAGTTCAAAATATTATGGTTGGCGCGATTGACCAATATTACCGTGACCGTCCACAAACCCAACGTGATGAAGTTATGCGTAGTGCGGGTATCTTTGCTCAAACCTTAATGCTGCTTGCTCAAGAGCATGGTTTAGATAGCTGCCCTATGGATGGTTTTGACTTTGATGCGATGGCGAAACTGATTAACTTACCTGAAGACCACGTGGTGTGTTTAATGATTGCAGTTGGTAAGTCGGCTTCTCAGCCTTACCCACGTGTGGGCAAACTTCCTTACGATGATGTAATTACTAAAAATACCTTCTAAGTTATTAAAGTTTTAGGCTTCCATACGATTCCACATTATTTAATATAAATCGTTTGGAAGCCTTACCATATATAAATTTAAGGCCGTTCGTGTCTACTCGTCTAAACTATTTTTTAGAAAGTTTTTCTGCACCGAACTGAATAGGTAAAGTAATAATATCCAAGCCTAGTGCTAGTGGAGACAGTAGATTTTTCTTTAAAGTATTATTTTTATTTTCTTGCATAGTTAAACGCTGTTCTTGAAGTACAATTGGGATAGAACCCGTTAACGATAACTGAATCGTCTGTTTTGTACCTTCATAAACAGTACCTTTTATGGCTATATTTCTACTTAAATATATTCCTTTCTCTTGATTATTCACCTGTAAAGATTCTTCTAGAAAACCCAATTTAAGCAACTCTTGCTTCTTCGTATTACTCAGCTGATTAACTGGTACGGGATGATAAAAATAGATGTGCCCATAAAAGATATTGTTATTATAAACGTCTAATTCAAGCGGTAATTTATTAAGCAAAATACGCTCTTGGTTAGGTAACTTTTGCGTAATATTTAATAAATCAGAACCACCTTCGGTAAGTAGATAATTAAATTTTTCGCCGATGAGTAGAGCACGGGACGATTTTTCATTTTTAGATTTTGTTTCCCCTATACCAATAATATTGTCTTCGTGTAATACGTTACTAGTAAATTTCTGCTCGTAGCTTGGATATTTAGACTCCAATGATAACGATGCACAAGCGGTAAGATGAATTGCAGTTATGAGAAAAGTTAGTTTTAAGCAATTTGAAATAGACACGCTCTTATCACTTGAGTACAAAGAAAAGGCCAAAAATTCTACCTCATCTAAAAATGTAAGTAAAAGCAGCCGAATAAGCCTCTATTACGCAACTTTATAGCTACTTTTCTTAATTCAACTAAGCAAACTAAGTTTAATGGGTTTTAGATTTAATACATTTTTCTTTAAGTTCTTCTAAAGCTGAAGGCTCCATTGGCGCAGTCATCATAAAGGTTAAGTTAAACCACCTTATTTCTATCATTCTCTATGTATGACATTGTAAGGTTAATTAAGCAGTCAACTAATTCTTCAAAAGTAAAACCCATATTTTGTGAAGTAAAAAAGTTCATCGTTAAAGCAATACTTGAATGAATCAAAATATAAACCATCATTTTCAAGTTTTTGATTTTTAATACTTCAGGATGTTTCATGGCATATTCAATGGCTAAGACATTGATCGCTTTTACAGCTTTTACATGGCTTGCTTCAGTACTATATTTAGAAGAAACACTAAGCCAATAAAAATATTTATTATTATCTTTTGCCAAAAATTCACCGATTTTTAAAAAAATTGTTCTGATTGCTTCAGGGATCTCTAAATCTAAAATTTCAGGAATTACGTCATAAATGACTTTCGATATTTCCATAATAAAATGCTGCTGCATCTCAATGAAAAGTGCTTCTTTATTTTTGAAATATTCATAAAAACTTCCCGATCCTACCCCTGCTATCTCACACACTTTAAGCACAGTTGTATGGTCTAAGCCATTTTTCATAACAGAGATAAATCCTGCACTTACTATAGACTCAAATGTATTTTTAGCTCTATTTTGTTTTGGTTTTCTTATAGTTACCATTACCTTTTATCCTTCTAAAAATCCGTCTTTTTTCCGTATAAATTCATTGATAAATTCTAGTTGAAATCAAAATTTGATCAATTATTTTTTAAAGATGAGTTAAAAAAATGAATACAGCTCTCGCTACAAATCAAAAAATTGTTCGTCGTAATGTTGAACTTTCTTACGATACGAATAAAAGTTACTCTTTTTATTACGAAGAAAATCCTGTTGTTACTTCTTTGTTCGTTGTACTTTCCGCCATGTTTCCTCCGGGTGAAATGTTCTTTATTGAAAGTATCAGAAATGTTCGAAGCCAAATTAAAGATGAAAAACTTTTAGAAGATATCAGAGCCTTTATTGCTCAAGAAGCCTTTCATAGTCGTGAACATAAAACCCTGAACAATCACCTCATACATTCTAACTACCCTGAAGTAATCGAGATTGAGGCCAAAACCAAAGCACGTTTGGATAAGTTACGTAAACTTTCAACGGTCGAACAAGTCGCGGCGACCGTAGTCATGGAACACTACACGGCTACCCTCGCTCGTCTATTGCTCACAGATCAGTTAATTAAAAGAAAAACTACACAAGAGAGCAGAAATCTTTGGGAGTGGCATGCACTCGAAGAGCTTGAACATAAGTCGGTCGCATTTGATGTGTTAAATGCGATCGGTGGCAACTCGAGCAAAAATAGAAAACTCGCTTTAGCTAGAGTCACAAAACTTATCATGCCTATTATGTTTGAATATTGGATAAAAATTTTAAAAAGAAAAGATATTAGATTTAGCTTAAAGCAATTAAAGGACGGCGTTTATTTAGGATTTGGAGGAGTTAATCGGTTGGGAATTTTATCGAAAGCATTTGTAGATATGCTTGATGTCAGAGATGAAAATTTTAACCCCTTACACATGCAAACCGAGCAATTAGAGGCCGAATTTCGTGAAAAACTATTTGGCCAACAAGGTTTTTTAAAAGAGTCTCTAAGCTAGAAAAATCAATATGTAGGCCCTCATTTGAGGGCTTTTATTGAAATGACTAGCTGAATGCTATAAGCCAAACTTTTGATCTATTCTCACGTTCTATTCAAACTTAGGATCTATGACTTAGAATGAGAAAGTGAGGGGATTTTTTGGTAAAAATAGTCTAATAATTTCTCTCTTTCATCTGCTTTGTTTGAGTCTAAAAGCTGAACCATTGCCCCATCAATCATAAATAAAACGATGTCGGCATCGGGTTTTAATGAACTGGTTTCTAGACTAAATATCAGATCAAAAAGCTCTCGTAGCAACCATTTTCTATATTCAATCGCCATTTGATAAGCTTTCGGGTAAAGCAGTTTTATTTCAAAAATGGCTTTAAACAAAAGATGGTAAAAGCTATTTAAATCGACATGTAAAAGAAAAATTTCTTTAAGTTTATCCTGTGAGTTTGGGTAACGATGCGAATAAATAATTGCCAGCACTTCTTCTTTTAGCCGACTTTTTTGAAAGGCTATGCATCTTTCAATGAGTCGCTCTTTGGACTGAAAATAATTATAAAAAGTCGCCTTCTGAATTTTGCATTTTTTGATCAGAAGGTTTACCCCTGTATTGTGAAATCCATAAATCGTAAATAGCTGAATTGAAGTACAAATGACCTGTAATTTTTTGGCAGATATTTCTGAATGAGGCATATTTTTACCGTTTTAAAATAAGTTCTTGTTGTAGGTGAGATACTTTTTTGGGAGAAAAAAAGCACAGCAAAGCCTATAAAGACTGTGCTTGGCACATCTCAAGTTTTATTGTTGCTAAGTTTTAGTCGTGACGATTTAAAGCCTGAAAAACCCTTAGGTGTTCAAACCGCTTTAACGTTTAAGTTGTGTCGATATAGACTTTAGCAAAGGCTGCCAAGAAATTAAGAATGTGCAAAGCCAACTCCTTTTTATTGGGAGTTCTGCCAAGTCATTAAAGTTATGGTGGCAGAACGAGAAAGGGTTAGCAGACTAGTAATAACTCAAACTAGCACACCCGTAGGTGTCCCTCTCCCGTCCTACCGCTACGGGAAAGGAACGAGTGGCTACCACACAAGACTATTCCTCAGAAGGAATGACTCTGATGCGGGAGTTATTATGCGGTCTGCTAAAACCGACTGGCAATGTGGCCAGCAGGCAAAGAATAGTGCTCTCCCCTTTTGCAGTCAAGCACACAAAATGACATTTGTTTTAAAATAGATCATTAAAAAGTAAGGATAAATAATGAGTTGGTTATTGTTAAATTGGGGTTTATAAAGGGAAAATAAATACAGCCTAGAAAGATTGTGTACAAGATGTAGTATATTAATTTTAGATATTCTAAGAAATTATCAAACTTAAATATATTTTATAGGATGGTATTTTAAGAAAACAAGTCATATATTACAAGGACTTTAAAAGAAAGGAAGTATTAAAAACAATGTTGACAATAATGTATCCAGAGCTGTTAGGAATTATTAAAGACTTACATGGAGGAATATTACCTATAAAGATTGGAAATGAATTTAAATTAATACTTAAAGTCCCCAAAGAGTTTATCCTAACTGCAAAAATTAATAGTGGATTTCAAATTTTTTTAACAGAAATAAGAGATGATAAAAATATCGTTCCTTTAATCATTTCTACTTTCTATGATGATAAAGATGAACCATTAGTGATTAAAACTCCATTATTTGAAGAAGAACTTAGTTATTGGTACAAAGAATTCTTATTACAAGATAAATGCGAAGTTCACTTTTTTAATGAAAATAACTATGAGTTGCTAAGTTGTAGTGCAGAAATTTCTAAAAATGATACTTGTTCTAGGAAAGTTGAAGAACTTAAATTTATCAGAATTGAAGATATAAACTCTAGGGTGCTACAAATAGAGCTTAATGATTGGTTTATTCTTGATAAACTTGATCAAAATTTAAAATTAGAGCTAAAATTTCTAAAAGATGAACTTCTTAGTAATTATATGATTTTAGATGCATGTGCGACTTCAAAGGAGCATGTAACTGATAATTTGATTTATCATACACAGTTAGAAAGAGAAGAACCTGGTGCATTTCAAGAAAGTGAAATAGTAAAAATTTTAGGAAGAGTTTTTGAACCTGATAATATTTTTCTAAATCCGCTTCGATTGGAAGATGGCGAGGAGATAGCAGATATCATGATTATTACTAATTCTGAAATTTTAGTAATCCAAGCTAAAGATAGTCCAAATACTGAAGAACTATTATTAAACACACTTGAAAGAAAAAAAAGCAAGGCAATTAAACACTTATCTAAAGCTATACGCCAATATGAAGGTGCTGTAAAATATTTATCAAAATCTCCTATACTTAACTTTAAGATAGGAAATGAAAGTTTCACACAGAATATTGATAAAAAAAATGTGTATTCGTTAATAGTAATCAAAGAGCTATTCTTGGAGGATTATGAAAAATATTCCGAAATGCTTTTATCTAAAAGCAATCAATTAAATAGACCTTGTATTTTTTTAGATTTTATTGATTTACATAAATTCTCAATGGTTTGTAAAGGTGACAAAAAAAGCTTTATAGGCTTATACGACAGAATCTATACTCTTGCAAATAAAAATAAAATTTTTGCTAAAACTGTTGTTAACTAGTATTAAATTTGGGGAAGGCCATACTTCCTCAAATTAACAAAGTTTTAATGCAACAATTTAGATATAACTTGGTTGATCAGTTGATTGAGAACACTCAGTTTTTACTTATTTCTTATAATCTTTATCATATAGTTATATAAAATTTATAGCCTTATAAGTGGATTTAATGAGTAAAGAGTACTTTCGAGCTGGTGTAATAGAAAATTTACAATATTATGTATATCGTTTAATCGATCCTAGAGATGGACAAACATTCTATGTTGGTAAAGGAAAAGGAAACAGAATATTTAGTCATATCTATGATGAGCAAGTATCAAAAGAAAGTGACGTAACTTCTGATAAAATTCAGCGTATTCGAGATATTAAAGCTTCTGGATTAGAAGTTCTCCATGTAATACATAGGCATGCTCTAAATGAACAAACCGCATTTGAAGTGGAAGGAGCATTAATTGATGCTTATTTAGGACTGACTAATGTTCAAAATGGAGCTGGGAATAGTGAAAATGGTGTCATGCATGTCCATGAAATTAATCAAAAATATGCAGCTATAGAAGCAGTTTTTGAACATAAAATTTTATTAATTTCAATCAATAAAGGAATCAAAAATAGTTCGATATATGATGCTGTTAGATTTGCATGGAAAGTAAATAAAAACAGAGCTGAAAAAGCTGAGGTCATTCTTGCTGTCGCTCATGGAATTATACGTGGAGCTTATATCAATGCTAATTGGTTAGAAGCTATAGCAAAGAATTTTCCACAACATATAGTTCGCGATACAGATTCCCATAAATTTGGTTTCATAGCAGATGAAGCTCCAGAAGATATCAAAAAACTATATATTGGTAAAAAAATTCCAAAAAAATATGAAAGAAAAAAAGGAGATATTTCTCCGATAAAATATACTTATTAATCCCCTATTTAACTTAATGGATGGTCTATGAAAAATCATTTTTAATTTTATCTATACGGTAATTTAAGTATACCCTTTAAATAGACTAAAGCTAAGTCAAATAACTATGATTTACCTGTAAAAAAGCCTCTGTTCTACAGAGGCTTTTCAACTCAAAAACTCATTATTTATGAACCCAGGACACGGCTGGTGAACCAATCCAAGCATATTTAGCCGGAATATTTCACCTTTCATCACTAAGGTTAATGGCCCTAACACAGCGTGATTGCTGTCATTAGCACTCCTCTTCAGTGCTTAAGGAAGTTGAGTCGCTAAAATGAAATAAGCAGATGCGATTTACTACTAATTATTCAAATTGATATAAAGTAAAAAATTTTAAATAGATAAAAAAAAGCCCTTGTCATTAACAAGGGCTTTTTAAGAATTTTGGCGGAAGCGGTGAGATTCGAACTCACGGAGGACTCACACCCTCGTCGGTTTTCAAGACCGGTGCATTAAACCGCTCTGCCACGCTTCCAACGAGCGCTATAATATAAACAAAAACACAAGTTGGCAAATCTTTTATTTAATTTTTAATTCAACCGCTCAAAATAAACACAAATCTATTTAATTTTCGGGGTTTTCTGTCTTTTCATAGCGAATTGTATTGATATACCACAGCTTTTTCCCAGATGGCGTGTGTACTTCGATCTCATCATCGACTTCTTTACCGAGCAATGCGCGCGCCATTGGCGATTCAATTGAGATATGTTGCGGATGATGATCATAAATTTCATCGATTCCTACAATACGTAAAGTTTTTTGCTCGCCTTCTTCATTTTCAATCTGTACCCAAGCGCCAAAGTAAACCTTGCCGTCTTGCTCTGGTGAATAATCAACAATTTTTAATTCTTCTAAGCGTTTTCCTAAATAGCGTACACGTCGATCAATTTTTCTAAGGAGCTGCTTATTGTATTGATAATCCGCATTTTCACTGCGGTCACCCAAGCTTGCCGCCCAGTTTACTTTTTTGGTGATTTCAGGTCGTTCTTCATGCCAAAGTTGTTTTAATTCAGCAACTAATTTGTCATGCCCTGACCGAGTGATTAAGTTAGATTTCATGATTAAAAACCACTGTTCAACAACATATCGCTTACAAGATGTAGCATTTTATACCCTATTTTCTCACATCAGAAGTGTATAAATTTTCTTCCTTAAGAAATTCATGTGTTTATGATGTTATATCGAAGATTTAATTGTACAAAATTTGACATTACTTTTTTTCAATATTATGATGCGCGCAGATTAAATGTTGAGCATTTTTTAACCCACTCGAAAACTATGTAGATTTTCTACACAGTTTATTTTTTTCATTTCATGTCATTTTGAATGACGTCATGACTGCCCACCCCTTATTGAATTTATCAACTTTTAGAAGTTATGGCAGCTTATTGTCTGACTTTTAGGGCATAAATTATCTGTAGCGGAGACAACATGCACAGTAATTCAAGTTCTGGGTCGAGGCTTTGCCTTAACTCTTTATTTTCTTCTCTCCCGTTAAAAGCACTTGCACTCAGTACTATGCTTCTCCCATTTCATAGTCTTAATGCAGGTAAAACCCTACAGTACAATACTGTAGTTAACACAAACACTCTAACTGTTGTTGCGGTAGAAAGCCCGACAACCGTTTTCAAAGAAGATCAGTTTTTACATGGTTTTGGTTATGACCTAGCGCGTAACTATGCACAGAACCTAAATGTAAAGCTGGACTTTAAAATCGTGGCAGACAATGCCACTGCACTTAGATGGGTCCAGCAAGGTAAAGCAAACTTTGCAATGACTACAGCAGGTTTAAGCACAATCGAAAACAAAGGTTTGATGTCATTTTCTGCAAGTTGTGGTGACACAACAAATTTGCAAAAAAATGGTTTAAACCCAGAGTTAAGTTGGGTATTTAAACAGGCTGATGACCCACTCACCCAGACTGCCAGTGGCTTTGTATGCCAAAGTAAGCAAAATGGTGTGACCCAGCAGCTTGCTTCTTTTTATAATCGCAATGTGGTGAAACCAGAAGCATGGTCAACCATTCAACGTGACTTAAGCACACGTTTACCGATTTATAAAGCGAGCTTTAAGCAAAGTGCAGCGAAGTATGATCTAGATTGGCATTTACTTGCCGCAATTGGTTATCAAGAATCGTATTTAAAGCCTGAATCTGTTTCTCCCACAGGTGTACGTGGCTTAATGATGCTAACCAATAGCACTGCTCGAGCAATGGGTGTGAGCAATCGTAGTGATCCAACTCAGAGCATTCAAGGTGGAGCGAAGTATTACGATTTAATGTTAAGTGAATTTGATAATATTCCATTCCCTGATCGGAACTGGTACGCGCTTGTGGCCTATAACATGGGACCGGGTGCGGTAAGTCAGATTCAGAAGCGCTTGCAAGCACAAGGGAAAGACCCAAATCAGTGGGTTAATCTTTACGATTATTTGCAAAGTAATAAAATGCGAAATGGTCGATATAAGCAAGCGGTTCAATACGTGACTCGTATTCGTGCTTATCTTGAACATATTAAAACGGCGCAAACAAGAATCAATATCTAATTTTTATTATTTAAAAGTTGATAAATTCATTGTTTGTATAAATAAAAAGCTTACCTCTTTGGGTAAGCTTTTTATATGAATTCTTTTAAGTTTAAGCAGTATGCTCTAATACTTTCTTAAACAAATCTTTTTGTTCTTGGCTTGGCTTAGCTGTTTGTAGAGCCATCAATTGAGACATATCGCCTTGAACTTTAATTTTACCAGTCATGAATGCCTGCATAGCAGCAGCCATATCAAACTCTAAGAATACTTTACGTAAAGTTTCAGCATCCATATTTAAAGTTGTTTTGGCATTTGAAGACAAACCTTTTTGGATTTTACCCCCATCTAAAGCTAATTCGGTATTTCCAGCAGCATCTGTAACTACTAAATTAATTGCCAAATTCGCAAGAGCGGGTGGCAAATTAAGATCACCTGCTTCAGCAGTTAATTTTTCGACAGTCGCAAACCAATCTTCAGTTAAAAATGCAGGCATGATTCTTCCTCAAATTTATTTGTTCAATTTCTCTAGTTGCCTATCCAGACAACATCATGTGAAGCAATTCTGCTTGTGGGTTGTTATAGCATGTAATTTAAATTTTGGGCTATGACTTTTTGTACGGAACATTCATTTTTTAGTATTTTGATACATTAAAGGCACTTGATTATAAAGTGCCTTTAACATTCTTTATGCTAGCGTTTATTCAGCAGCAAAGCTTAAGTTCACTACATCTAAGCGTTTCTTAAGCTCTTCTGGATCTTTAATATCCAACTCACGCTGAGAGTCTAGAGCTTCAAAATCGAACAGCTCACGATCCGCTAACTGAGATGGAGATACGTTCTGTAACGCACCGAAAATGCTGTGTAAGCGCTTCGGATATTGTTTATCCCATTCACGTAGCATTTCATTAAGCATGGCACGCTGTAGGTTTTCCTGCGAACCACAAAGGTTACATGGAATGATTGGGAACTGACGTAACTCGGCATATTTAATAATGTCTTTTTCTTCAACATATGCCAAAGGACGAATCAAAATGTTCTTTTTATCTGAGGATAATAGCTTTGGAGGCATCGCCTTTAAGCTACCGCCATGAAATAGGTTTAAGAAGAACGTCGCGATGATATCGTCACGGTGATGACCTAAAGCCACTTTAGTTGCACCAATCTCTTGTGCAAAGCCATATAAAGAACCACGGCGTAAACGTGAACATACTGCGCAGTAGGTTTTACCTTCCGGTGTTAAACGTTTAGTTATGGTATAGGTGTCTTTTTCTAAAATGTAATATGGAATGTTGTTCTCTTCCATATAACGAGGCAAAACATCTTCAGGAAAGCCTGGTTGTTTTTGGTCAAGGTTAACCGCAACCACATCAAAATCAATCGGTGCGATACGCTTAAACTGCAACAAAATATCAAGCAAGGTATAACTGTCTTTACCACCAGACACACACACCATGACCTTATCGCCATCTTCAATCATATTGAAGTCACGAATAGCATGCCCAACTTGACGGCGAAGCTTCTTGAGCAAACGGTAATAGGCCGAGCTTGTTGGAAGTTCAGGCTTAAAATTAAATCCCTGATTGGACTCAACTGGCGCGTACATAGACGAGGTATACCCATAAATAAAAATACCGCGCAATTTTATATGATTCAGAAGAGAATCGCATCAAAAGAATAGTTTCAATTCTTGAAGTCGTCACATTGCTCATGCATGATGCAAAACACATGCTTTATTTTTGACTCAAGCGTTCAAATTTTGTGCAAAATGCTTACTTTTTGGACTTTTCCACAGTTTTCCACAAAACCTGTGGATAAAATTGTGGATTTCTTCGTACTTGACAAACTGTTTTGACCTTCTGTTAAGGGTTTTATTTAAATTGATCATTTTTTAACCAATGTTTTTTACCTTTAATAATCAACATGTTATTCAAGTCAATAGAATCATTTTAAAAAAATTTTTTAATTTTTTTTGATGAGCATTCGAACAAATAAGCTTGATTTTTTGAAAGAGTCGAAATAAAAAAAATTACACAAATCTTCTTTAAGTTGTATTTTTTGATAAACTCTTTTGCAAGTTTTGAGTACCTTAAAATTGTGAATAACATAAAATGAAAAAATCGGTTCAATTTCTTATTTCTTGTTCGCTGGGGATGACCACTTTTATGGTCGGCATAACTTCAAGTTCAGCAGGTCAAATGTATATTTACCAAGATAAAAACGGTAGTACATTGCTCACCAACCGAAAAAGCTATGATCACTCTCTAAAAAAAGTAAAAGTAACCTATTATCCAGATAGTAATATTCACAGTTATACAAACTGGGGAACGTCAGAAGCTTCTGTTCTGCCAAGTTACAACAAGAATAAAAATGCGTTCGACCATATTATTAGACAAGCTGCACAGCAACATGGTGTATCGGAAGGTTTAATTAAAGCCGTTATGCACACCGAGTCTGGATTTAATGTAAAAGCTCGTTCGCCAGTAGGTGCTCAAGGTTTAATGCAGCTTATGCCTGCGACGGCCCGTCGTTTTAATGTATCTAACGCGTATGACCCGCAACAAAATATTTTTGCCGGTGCGAAATATTTAAGCTGGTTACTCAAGCGTTTTAATGGAAATACACAAATGGCACTTGCGGCTTATAATGCAGGTGAAGGTAATGTCGACAAATATGGTGGTATTCCCCCTTTCCGCGAAACACAAGATTATGTGCGCCGTGTGACAAGCCGATATCAAAACCTATATGCATCGGGTTCAGGTTTTTCATCTTTTACGAATACTTCAGCGCAAACCGTTTCTCATTCTTCCAATTTGGTAGAAAACACAACAGCTCAAATCACTACTCAATCACCGAAATATTCATCTTCTCGTCAAATCGTGACCTTATCTGACGGTAGCTATACAGATGCACCGACAGGCACTTATGTCACCAATAATGCGACCGCAATTGCCCATATACGAATTGAATAAACAATGACGAAGAACTGTAGCTCACGGTTCTATGTAGTCAAGTTCAGATGTTTTAAATTGTAATGATCTATTACCTGATCTTTACCATTTTGACGAACTTAGCCAATTATTCTTTAAATTTAGGCACATTCTGCTAAATGAAAGAATGTATCAATTCCTTATTTTTTTCTTGAATTTTTCCCCTAAGCCCCGCATATTAGCTGCATGATTTAGAATTTGTAAATCAGATAACATTTTATTTATAAGAGGATTTTCTCAATGATGCGGATTGGTTTGTTTTTGCTTACCAACCTCGCGGTACTGGTTGTAGCTGGCATTATTTTGTCACTCTTCGGTGTCGGTAGTTACCATGGCGCGGGTGGCTTGAATCTAGGCAACCTTCTAGTGATCTGTTTTGTGTTTGGTATGGTGGGATCTTTAATCTCGCTATTCATGTCAAAATGGATGGCTAAGAAAACGACCGGTACAGAACTGATCGACCCGAATGCTCCTCGTAACCAAGCTGAAAGCTGGTTATTGCAAACAGTCGCTGAACTTTCTCAACGCGCTGGTATTAACATGCCAGAGGTTGGTATTTTTCCATCATATCAATCCAATGCCTTTGCAACAGGCTGGAACAAAAATGATGCCTTAGTTGCCGTTTCATCTGGTCTACTTGAGCGTATGAACAAAGATGAGCTACGTGCTGTGCTTGCGCACGAGATTGGTCACGTTGCGAATGGTGACATGGTTACCCTCGCACTCATCCAAGGTGTCGTGAACGCCTTTGTTATGTTCTTTGCTCGTGTAGTTGGTGACTTTATCGACCGTAACGTTTTTGGTCGTCAAGATGATGAAGCCCCTGGTATGGGTTACTTCATTATTACCATGGTATTGGATATCGTCTTTGGTATTCTCGCTTCTGCCATTGTGATGTGGTTCTCTCGTTATCGTGAATACCGTGCTGATGAAGCAGGTGCACGTTTAGCAGGTAAACAAGCAATGATTTCTGCATTATTACGTCTACAAGCTGAGACTGAAATGCCAGATCAAATGCCAAAAGAAATGAAAGCTTTCGCAATTGCGGAAGGTAAAGAACAAGGTTTTAGCTTAGCTGCTTTGTTCCAAACCCACCCAACAATTGAACAACGTGTGGCAGCTTTACATCAATTAGATTGCCCATAAAACGTTTAATGTAAAAATAAAGCCTCCAACTGGAGGCTTTATTTTTTATTACATGGCTTGATAGAGACCCCATAGGTAACTTGCGCCCCACCAAACAGCTATACCAATTAAAAGCAGTACAAACGCACCAAGCAAATCTGGGATATGCAGCCATAACCAACTCACCACTGGATTACGCCAGAAAGCTGAATTCTGCTGCTTTTTTTCAAGTTTTTCATGTAAGTATGGATGAATGACATGAATATCACTTTGGATCTTATATTCTTCGCGTATATGCGTATGAACCACATCTAATGCTTTTCGACTCGGTCGTATAAAAATATCGAAAATAGTCCCGGCAACTGGAACAAAACCCACTACAGCATCTACAACAGCGAGTTTGATAACTGGCGTTAGCTTATGTTGAGGTACACCAATTTGTTTAGCTTTATAAATCGCATAACAGGTCAATACGAAACCAGCAACATCACCGGCAATTGGAATCGTGCTCAGTGCAGCATCGGCACCAATGCCCTGCTTTGTAAAAGGAATACGAACCGCGCTGTCCATCATGGTCGCGAACTTGGCCAGGTCTCGTTCTAGTGCGATGACCTGTTGCTCTGTTAATTTTTTTTCTTGAGGCATCTAAATCAAATATATGAAGAGAAGTTAATCTTAATATACTTGATTTAATACCTCTTTTTAAATTATTTACTTAACGAGCAGCTTTCGATCTAAACAATGAACGCAATAACACGTACATGACTGGAATAAAAAACAGAACCAGTACGGTACCGAACATAACGCCACCTAAAATACTAATACCGATTTCTTGACGGCTTACAGCCCCTGCCCCTTGTGCAAAGACCAAAGGAATCACACCTGCACCAAAAGCCAAAGAAGTCATTAAAATCGGTCTTAAACGTAAGCTTGCGCCTTCTAAAGCGGCTTGAATTGCAGTCTTACCTTTTTCTTGAGCTAAGGCTGCAAACTCAACAATTAAAATTGCGTTTTTACATGACAAGCCAATCGTGGTTAATAGTGCAATTTGGAAATACACATCATTGGGTAGACCAAAAATATAAGAGAAGATGACGCTTCCCCCTACACCAAGCGGAATAGATGTCATCACGGCGGCAGGAATGCTTAAGCTTTCATAGAGTGCGGCTAAGCATAAGAAGATAAAGCCTGCCGAAATTAAATATAACCAGACGGCCTGATTTGTCGACTTCTGTTCTTCAAAAGATAAACCTGTCCATGCCAAGCCAACGTCTTTTTGCTGATTTACGAGTTGTTCAACATCTTTCATTGCCTGACCCGAACTGCTGCCACTCGCCACATCGGCTTGTAACTGCAAGGCACTATAACCCATATAACGTTTTACAATTTCAGGAGCGCCGCCCCAACTAAAGTTAGCAAATGAGCTAAAAGGTACCATTTCATTTTGGTTATTACGTACAGACCAATTATATAAATCTTCTGGTTTTGATCTGAACTGGGCATCACCTTGAATCATGACACGCTTAATACGACCACGGTCAATAAAGTCATTTACATATGTTCCACCCCATGCACTCGACAAAGTGCTGTTAATTGCAGGTAGCTCTAATCCATTTGCTAATGCTTGTTTCTGATCAATCTTAATATTAAGGTTTGCTTTACTGTTAGTCGATTGCTTATCAAAGTTTTCAAAACTTGAATAGCTTTTACTCTGCGTTTGCAACTGACGGAAGGTATTATCTAGAAAATCTTGCCCTTGCCCATTCAAATCTTGAATCCATAAATCCAGACCATCGGTTTGGCCTAAACCATTAACTGAAGCGGGTAATGTCACATTAATTTGTGCATTATTGAATTGACTAAAATATTTCATCGCACGCTTTTGTATCGCGTCAGCCGAATTTTCTTTACCTGTACGTACATCCCAAGGTTTTAAAGCGATAAATCCTTGTGCCAAGTTCTGCCCTGTACCAGAATAATTTCGACCATAGCGGATCAAAACCAAATCCACATTCTTATCTTCTTGGGTTAAGAAGTATTGACGGACTTGTTCTCCAATTTTTTGACTTTGCGAGATTGGCGCACTATCAACAAGCTTAATTTGAACGCTTAAAATGCCTTGGTCTTCTTTAGGAATAAATCCACTTTTTAAACCGCTATAAAACAGCATAAACACAGCAATCAAAGCCACAAAAATGACCACAACCGATTTACTGTAGCGAATGCTCGTTTGGACGATTTTTATATATTGATTTTTAAGTTGATCAATTTTTTGGTTAAACCAAACCGCCCAACGCATAGGCTCTGGATTAGGCTTTAAAATTAAAGCGCATAACGCAGGTGTAAGCACTAAGGCAACGACGAGCGATAACGCCATAGCGGCGACTAAAGTAATAGAAAACTGGCGATAAATCACGCCAATTGAGCCACCTAAAAACGACATTGGAATAAAAACGGCAGTTAAAACCAATGTAATCCCAATTAAAGCTCCACTAATTTCTCCCATCGACTCAATGGCTGCTTCTTTTGGGGTTAAATGCTGTTCATGCATGAGCCGCTCAACATTTTCGACCACCACAATCGCATCATCGACTAATAAACCAATAGCGAGTACCAATGCAAATAACGTTAAAGTGTTAATACTAAAACCGAGCACATATAAAACAGCAAAAGTTCCTAAAATCACAACAGGAACGGTAATGCTCGGAATGAGTGTAGCGCGCCAGCTTTGTAAGAACAGGAACATCACCAAAATAACTAAAATAATGGCTTCAATAAGTGTCTTTACGACTTCCTTAATTGACTCTTGAACAAACGGCGTATTATCTCGTGGGTAAACAATTTTATAGCCGGCAGGTAGTTTAGTTGTAAGCTGATCTAGAGTTTGATGGATGAGTTTAGAAGTCTGAATCGCATTCGCGCCCGAAGATAGCGAAATACCTAAACCAGCGGCGGGATAGCCATTAATGGTGTTAAAAGACTGATAATTTTCTGCACCCAACTCGACTCTAGCAATATCCTTTAAATAGACATAACTTGCTGTTTGATTAGCTTTCACCACAATATTTTTAAAATCTTCGACTGTTTTTAGTCGAGAACCTGCGGTGACTTTAGTATTTAAATATTGTCCATCAATAACAGGTAAATCACCGATTGCACCTGCGGCAACTTGTGTATTTTGAGCGGTGATTGCACTGGCAACATCACTTGGTATTAAATTATATTGTTTTAATTTCTCTGGATTTAGCCAGATTCGCATTGCATATTGCGAACCAAAAACATCAGATTCACCCACCCCTTCAATACGGTTTAGGTTATCGACCACATGTGTAGTTAAGTAGTCCGATAGCTCGATATTTCCCGATTTACCAGACGAGTCATATAAACCTATCACCATAAAAGTATCACCGAGTGACTTACTCACCGTCACCCCTTGGCGTTGTACTTCATCGGGTAAACGTCTTATGACACCACTAATACTATTTTGGACTTGGACCTGTGCTGTATCTGGATTGGTTCCATTATCAAAACTAATGGTAATTCGACTACGTCCCGATGAATCACTGGTAGAGCTGAAATAAAGTAAGTGATCAATACCTTGTATTTGCTGCTCTAAAATCTGAGTAACACTTTGCTCAACCGTTTGTGCATCTGCCCCACTATAACTTGCCGATACTGTAATTTTAGGAGGGGCAATATCAGGATAGCGCTCTACGGGTAAATTCAGCACCGAGAAAATACCAAATGCCATAACAATAATTGCTAGAACACTGGCAAAAATAGGGCGCTGAATAAAAAATTTAGATAGCATGGCTGCTCAGAATTAAGTCGTCAATTAACAGGTGGCAATGCCAAATTTGGCCTTTTGATCATCAACGAGCGATATAAAAAAGACAAGTAGAATTAACACAATAAATGCAATTAGAACAAAAACAAAGCAAGAACTGGCATTTCCTACAAACCCATAAAGAAGGTTTTAACAAGTGTCACTGAAAATTCATGAATTCTTCATGATCACGTCAAGTTCAATGAGCAGACTAAATGCGTTTCGACTAAAACAATATGAGTAGAATTATGTTTAAAAAAGCACTTTTATGCTTAAGTTTAATTAGCTTGGTGGGTTGTAATGACGACGATAAAACTGAAAATTCACCGACCACACCTGAATATCAACTTCCTAAAATCTTGGTGGTAGGCCACCGTGGCGCGAGCGCTTTACGTCCTGAGCACACATTAGCTTCATATCAAAAAGCTATTGATGATGGTGCAGATTTTATTGAACCAGATTTAGTGTCTACACAAGACGGCGTATTGGTTACTCGTCATGAAAATGAGATTGGTGGAACAACCAATGTAAGTACTTTAACTCAGTTTGCAGACCGTAAAAAAACAAAAAATATTGATGGTAAAGACCTAACAGGTTGGTTTACAGAAGACTTCACATTAAGTGAATTACAGCAACTTAAAGCGCGTGAACGTATTCCAGAGTTCCGACCTGCAAACACAGCCTATAACGACCTTTACCCGGTCCCGACTCTAGAACAAGTGATTGAGCTGGCTGAAGCAAATTACAAGAAAACGGGCAAAATTATTGGCTTATATATTGAAACTAAACATCCGACTTACTTTAAAAACCAGAAATTGGCAATGGAAGATACCCTTCTTAAAACCTTAGCCAAATATGAATATACACGTGATATTGCACCTGTTTATTTACAGTCTTTTGAAGTGAGTAATTTAAAATATTTAAAAGATCAGCTCGACCTTCATAAGACACTTAAACATGCACAAATCATTCAATTATATGATGCTAAAACCTCTCAACCAGCCGACTTCGTTGAAGCTGGCGAAACTAAAACTTATGCTGATTTAGCCACAGCACAAGGCTTAAAAAACGTAGCTAAATACGCAAACGGTGTAGGACCAAGTAAAGGCTATATCCTTAACTTTAATGATAATGGTTCAGTTCAGACGACTTCATTTATTTCTGATGCACATACGGCTGGCTTAAAAGTGCATCCTTATACTTTCCGTCCAGAAAACAACTTTTTACCAAAGCCTTTAAAATGCAGTCAAGATAAGCCAGCTGAGCGCTGCCCATCTGGTGCTTTAAAAGAATTTGAAGCCTATTTCAAAGCGGGTGTTGATGGTGTCTTTACAGATGACCCAGCACTTGGCCGTGAAGCAGTCATTAACTTTGAAAAAGCCAAAAAATAAATAACGTTATGAAGAAAAGACAGGGCAATAAATGCCCTGTTTTTTTATTTCTCTACGACATTGTCAAAATAAAGTGGGATCCACTGATATTGCTCAGCATTTACTTTATAAACATGACCAATGCCCGGAAACGGTAAATGAGGCGCTGCAACCCATTGCTGCTTATTTGAAATTTCAGCAAACATTTTTAAACGTGTATTAATCGCCTGCTCAGAATTCACATCGAAATCAACTCCTGTTTTTGGAGCATCAAACTGTAAAGAATGTGAGTGTACGATGTCTCCAACAAAAATGATTTGCTGATCATTACTTTTTAAGCGGAAGCTATGGTGACCTGGTGTATGACCACGCGTATCAATCACCTCAAAACCTTGAATAACATCGCCGTCTTTAAATGTCTTAAATGCTTTTTTTGCTTGATATGGAGCAAGAGCAGTTTTTACATTTTTAACCGTGCCCAAATAACTTTCTTTTTTGTCTGCTGGTACTGTTTTTTCAGAAGCAGGATTTAACCAATAATCAGCTTCACGCTCATGGGCATATACAGTTGCGTTAGGAAATACAGCTTTTCCATTTTGAGTAATACCGCACACATGGTCTGGGTGTAAATGAGTAAGTAAAACAGTTTTTACATTAGCAAGTTTATAACCTGCCAATTCAATATTTTTTGCAATCGAACCCAGTTGCGGTCCAAAACAACTTGCTGCCCCACTGTCTACAAGTGTTAAGCTTTTGCCGTCATCAACTAAAAATGCATTTACCGAAGTCTGAATCCCTTTCTCATTAACAGCAGCATATTTAGTTAAAATTTTAGTTTTTTGTGCCTGATTTAAATTTTTAAATAATTCAGGATTTAAGTAAATCGTACCATCAAGCAAAGAAGTTACACGGTAGTTGCCAAATTGATGGTGATAATATCCCGGCACTTGTGTGGTTGTACTTGGCTCAGCATAACTTGTATGTATGCTTCCAATTGCAAGGCCCAAAGCGACACATAATTTTTTCATCTCTTCTTCTCTATCAAGTTATAAAGTCGAAATCTTTAAAAAAGATTTAATAATTTTTTAAGACCCAAATTATATAATGCATGAAAAGTGTCAGAAATATAAGTAAATGAATAGCTATTCTCCTTATAAGGGTAAAAGTGGTCTGAAACGCATACTCAATGCTACGGGCTACTCCATTTCGGGATTTAAAGCAGCCTATAAAAATGAGGCCGCTTTTCGCCAAATTGTTTTGATAAATATTATTTTGATCCCAGTTAGTTTTTTTCTTGATGTGAGCCGTAGCGAACATGTATTACTGATTATCGTATGTCTTTTTGCAATGATCGTGGAACTATTCAACTCGGCTATTGAGGCAGTGGTTGATCGTGTTTCTCTTGAGAAACATCAACTTTCTAAAAATGCAAAAGATATGGGAAGTGCGGCTCAGTTTGTTGCACTCTCTATCATCGCTATTACTTGGTTAATTATTTTATTAGGCTAAAAAAAACCATGCCTACAAGTAAATAAGCATGGTTGTAACAAAAGAGGAACTTCTAGCTGCTGTTCCTGTTTTTTAATATAAGCAAGTGAACTTAATTATTTCTTAAAATTATGTGAAAAATAAAAAAAATCCCTGCATAAGCAGGGATTTTTTTTGGTTAAAGCGTTGATGCGATATTACATCATTCCGCCCATACCACCCATGCCACCCATATCTGGAACAGCTGGTTTATCTTCAGGAATGTCAGTAATCATACATTCTGTAGTTAACATTAAGCCAGCCACAGAAGCAGCATGCTCAAGTGCAGAACGAGTTACTTTAGCTGGGTCAAGAATACCCATTTCTAACATATCGCCATATTCACCAGTTGCGGCGTTGTAACCAAAGTTACCTTCACCATTCTTAACAGCATTGATGACTACAGATGGCTCGTCACCAGCGTTTGCAACGATTTGACGAAGTGGAGCTTCGATCGCACGGCGTAAAATATTGATACCCGCTGTTTGATCTTCGTTAGCGCCTTTTAAGTTGTCTAATGCATTTACCGCACGTACTAGAGCAACACCACCACCAGCAACAACACCTTCTTCAACCGCAGCACGAGTTGCATGAAGCGCGTCGTCTACACGGTCTTTCTTCTCTTTCATTTCAACTTCAGTCGCTGCACCGATTTTAATTACAGCAACACCGCCTGCTAATTTAGCAACACGTTCTTGTAATTTTTCACGGTCATATTCTGAAGTAGATTCTTCGATTTGAGCACGGATTTGTTGAACACGTTCAGCAATACCAGCAGCATCACCCGCACCATCAACGATAACTGTGTTTTCTTTAGAAACAGTGATTTTGTGCGCAGTACCTAAATCTTGAAGAGTCGCTTGCTCTAAAGACATACCAACTTCTTCAGAAATAACAGTTGCGCCAGTCAAGATTGCAATATCTTGAAGCATTGCTTTACGGCGGTCACCGAAACCAGGAGCTTTAACAGCACACACTTTAATAATACCGCGCATGTTGTTTACAACAAGCGTAGCAAGTGCTTCACCTTCAACATCTTCAGCGATGATAAGAAGTGGTTTACCAGTTTTTGCAACTGCTTCTAAAACAGAAATCAATTCACGGATGTTACTGATTTTCTTATCAACAAGAAGGATGAATGGGTTTTCAAGTTCAGCAGTTAAAGTATCTTGCTTGTTTGCGAAGTAAGGAGAGATATAACCACGGTCAAACTGCATACCTTCTACGACGTCTAATGCGTCTTCGAAGCCAGAACCTTCTTCTACAGTAATTACGCCTTCTTTACCTACTTTTTCCATCGCTTGAGCGATAAGTTTACCAACAGTAGTGTCAGAGTTTGCAGAGATAGAACCTACTTGTTCGATCGCTTTGAAATCATCAGCTGGTTTTGCATTTGAACGGATATTTTCAACTACAGTTCTTACTGCGATATCGATACCACGTTTTAAATCCATTGGGTTCATACCTGCAGTTACAGATTTGATCCCTTCATTCAAAATTGCTTGAGCAAGTACAGTTGCAGTTGTCGTACCGTCACCAGCGATGTCGTTAGTTTTGCTAGAAACTTCACGAACAAGTTGAGCACCCATGTTTTCAAACTTGTCTTTTAATGAAATTTCTTTAGCAACAGTTACACCGTCTTTAGTGATGTGCGGAGCACCGAAAGAACGATCGATAACAACGTTACGACCTTTAGGGCCTAAAGTCACTTTAACCGCATCTGCAAGTACGTTTACACCTGCAATCATTTTTGAGCGAGCTGAATCACCAAATTTTACGTCTTTAGCTGACATATTAAACTCCGAATCTTTTTAAATACTGAATCTGATAATGAATTGAGTTATGGATTGATTAGCCTTCCAACACAGCTAAAATGTCTGACTCTTTCATAATTAAGAGTTCTTCACCACTTACTTTCACTGTTGTACCTGCATAAGTACCAAACAATACTTTGTCACCAACTTTAACATCCAAAGCACGTACGCCATTCTCAGTGATTTGACCATTACCTACTGCAATTACTTCACCTTGAGATGGTTTTTCAGCAGCAGAACCTGGAAGTAAAATACCACCAGCAGTTTTGGTTTCTTCTTCTACGCGACGAATTACAACGCGATCATGTAATGGACGAATGTTGCTCATAATTAACTCCATCAGACTAAGTCTTTTTGATTAATCGTTATTGCTTTAATCCAGAGCAATAACAAAATATTTAGATGTCACTTTTGTGGGGATGAAAAAAAAGGCTTCAAGGGGAAAATGAAAAAAAACTTATCTTTTTTGGTCATTTTTTAACAGGTTGTGAAGAGTTTTTATTAAATTTAAAGCAAAAAATAAAAGAGGCCATTTTCATAGCCTCTTTTATAAAGATAAATTTTATTTTTAAACAAATAGTTGCTGATTATTTAACAATTCATCTAATGTTGTATTGACCTGATTTAAGGTTATCAATGACGTGCTACTAAACATTGTACCTTCACCATCTCGGTCAAGACTAATAGTCGTGTTTCCAGCATCTTGCTCAACAGTAATAAATTTCGCTAATGTGTTCACATCTTTAGAATAGTCAATCAATAGTTCACTTAAATCGATTTTGTCAGCTTGGGGGTCAGTTCGTACATCACCTAAAGTAAAATCTAACACCGTGTCATGTCCATTCCCGCCTGTCGCATCTTGGCTATTTAGCAATTGGAACAGAATGGTATCAGCACCTTCATTAGTCATATAGGTATCGTTACCTTCACGCCCATTCAAAACGTTATTACCAGAGTTACCTGTTAAAAGATTATCTAAAGCATTACCTGTTGCATTGAGATGAGCAGAACCAACCAACTCTAAGTCTTCAACATAACGCCCGCTTTCTAGATCTGTCGACCAATCAGAATATCCAACCAGACTATAACTCACAGAGCTAACTATTTTATCGTGTCCCCCAAAATCGACATCTCGGTAGCCTGATTCGACAAGCTGGTTCTCCCAATAGCCACTTTCTACCCAAACATCTTCATAGTGGCTAGTATCTACCCAAACATCTTCATAACGGCTAGCATCCACCCAAACATCTTCATAATGACTTGTATCAAAATAGATATCTTCAAAATGACTAGTATCAACCCAGCCTTCTTCTGAACGTATATAGGTCAGTTCGTAGCCTTCTTGCCATTGTTCATTTACAGCATCATAATGTTGTTCTACATATCGACTATAGTCGCTCTCTGCCGTGCCATTATCTATATAAGTTATATTATCTTGATTTATATATATTTTTTGTATAGTCGAATAACCACTTATGATCCACTGCTTTTCATAATATACATCTGTTATTAATTGTTGTTCATAATATCCATCAACAAGCCATATCTGTTCATAATGCCCTTCATTAATCCATTCTGGATACATATAGCTATTATCAACCCAAACATCTTTATATGTTGCATACGGCTCAACAGTATATTCTTCAACAAAATCACTTATATGATCAACTACATATGTATTATCCGTAGCATCACCTTTAAATTGATCAACAGTGATGGTAGGTAAATCACTAATTATTTGGCTAATGGTTTCACTACGGTTTCCAGCACGATCAATAACAGTAAGGTCAAATGATGTTGCAGTCCCATCCACATAAGTAGAGAAAGTTCCATCTGCCATGACCGTAGTACTTGTTACAGAAGGTTCTTGATCAGCAAAATAATAAGTCACTTCAACAGTAGCATTGCTTTCGGCATGTCCTACCAGCCAATTCCCCCATTCATTTATGGCAAGCTGGGTGACCACTTTCGGTGCTGTTGTATCATTTATAGCAACAACCGTTGTACCCACACTCACATTTTGATTGGCATCAACTATTTTTACCGTCAATGTTTCGCCATGCCAATATTGTGACCATAATTGCGCCAAGAAAGTACCACTACTTCCAACCGTAGTCTGACCAACTAAATTATTATTAACATCAAAAATATTAACCGTTGAATATGCTTCCGCTTGTCCTGAAAGTATATTTCCATCTGCTAAAACAAGCTGAGTTGCTGCATTTGGCGCGACGATGTCTATGGGTGCCTTAATTTCGGTGTAAGCACTTTGATAGCCATTTTGCTCCACAACAATGCGTAAAGTTTGCCCATTCGCCTGAGGTGAGTATAACTGGATATTAAAATGCCCTGTTTCATCTACAGAACCACCACCAATATAATTACTATACACATCAAAAATACGCACCTCACTATTTAGTGAAGCAGTTCCCTCAATAAATAAACCATTTTCAGATACAACGACCTGATCTGCTGTTGGTGGTGCATTAGTATCTGGATTAAAAGTAATATTAAGTGGGGTACTTATATTTTTGGCTAAATCTGTTGCCGTGATAAATAACTGCTCTCCACGTAATAATGGTGGATAAATACTAGCATTGAAATATCCAGCTTCATCCGATTGAAATTCTGCTCGTAAATCTCCATCCGCATCCATTACTTTAATGATTACTTTCGGATCAGCTTGTCCCGTAATACCATAACCGTCATTACTAATCACCACATCATTAATTACTGGAGCAATATTGTCTAAAGGCGCAATAATTTCAGAGATTAGGCTATATTGATTGATATTCTGGTCATAAACTCGAACTTGTAATGTCTGTCCCTGTAGATAGTAATCAATTAACTGAATAGTAAAACTACCATCTTCATTCACGGCATTATTCCACCCTCCATTAATGATCTGACCATCAATAGATGTAACAACAATCGACATTCCTACTGTTGCCTTTCCTGTCAGAATATGGCCATCTATATCTAGTTTTAGCTCTGTTGCAGTAATTGGTGAATTCGAAAATACAGGTACTAACTGATGAGCAACTTCGCTTCGGTTACCAGCAATATCTTTGACAACAATACTCAAATTTTGTGTCTGGTATTGACTCAGATTAATCCATTGATTAAATGTGCCATCGTACCAAACATAAGTTGTTGTGATAACTGCACCATATTGATCAATAATTTCAATCGTTGCATTTGGCTCAGCCTCACCAAAAAGCAATCCGTCGGAGGTTAATGTAATATTTGAAGCAGCTGGTGGTGCAACATCATCAATTAAAGCATTTTGTTTAACCTCAACACTTCGGTTACTTGCTTGATCAATTACAACAAAAGTAAGCTCTTCTCCATGTAAATAGACTTGATTAAAATAACCTGACACATTACCAGCACCATCTACATAACCAAAACCTACAACCTCACCCGCAGCATTTTTGACTTCAATTCGAGTATTTACTTCTGCTTGCGCCGTAAAGTTTTGGCCGTTTGAGTCGAGCACAATATTTTCAATCGGATTTGGTGCGATATCATCAATCAAAGCATTCTGCTTGATCTCTGTACTGCGGTTACCCGCTCGATCAACTACAACAAAAGTGAGCTCTTCTCCATGTAAATAGACTTGATATAAGTAACCAGAAACATTACCCATGCTATCGGTTGAACCAGATCCTACAACCTCACCCGCAGTATTTTTAACTTCGATTCGACTATCTGCTTCCGCTTGAGCTGTAAAGTTTTGACCATTTTCATTTAAGACGATGTTTTCAATCGGATTTGGTGCAATATCATCAGTTAAAGCATTTTGCTTAAATTTAAGACTTTGATTACCTGCTTTATCTATAACAGTAAAATTGAGTTCCTCACCTTTTAAATAAACCTGATTGAAATAGCCTGTCACATTACCAGTGCTATCGACATAACCATAACCGACAAACTCACCCGCAGCATTTTTGACACTAATAAAACTATTTGCTTCTGCTTGTGCCGTAAAATTTTGCCCATTTTCATTAAAGATAATATTTTCAATCGGATTTGGTGCAATGGTATCCATCAAAGCATTTAACTTCATTTCATCACTACGGTTACCTACTCGGTCTATGACAACGAAAGTGAGTTCTTCTCCATGTAAATAGACTTGATATAAGTAACCTGAAACATTACCCATACTATCTGTTGAACCAAACCCTATGACTTCACCAGCAGCATTTTTGACTTCAATCTGACTATTTGCTTCCGCTTGTGCTGTAAAGTTTTGACCGTTCGCATCAAGTACAATATTCTTAATCGGATTTGGCGCAATATCATCAAATGGAGCCTTAACTGAAACAGCTTCACTCACATTTCCAGCTCGGTCTTTAATAGTGACTGTGAACTCTTCACCATGTAAATTATAAGTACCGAAAGAAATAGTGAATGTACCATCAGCATTTACACTCTGATTCCACGTATTCATCTGTTGACCATTTTGATCAAAAATCTGAATGAAGGTATTTGGCTCAGCTACACCAGAAAGGGATGAACCATCTTCACTAAACGTGAGATTACTTGCAGCCATAGGAGCAACATCATCAATCGGTGCTTTTACAGTAACCCCACCACTCAAATTACCCGCCCGATCTACTACAACTACCTTAAACTCTTCGCCATGCAAATAATTAGTATCTAAAGAGATGCTAAATGTTCCATCCCAATTAACATTATTATTCCAAAGATTTAATAATTGGCCATTCTGATCAAATATTTGAATCGTAGCATTGGGTTCAGCCATACCAGTTAGATATGAACCATCTTCGCTAAATACTAAATTAGTCGCATTTTCCGGCGCAGTATTATCAAGAAAAGCTGTTTGTTTTACCTCAACGCTCCGATTACCAGCTTGATCAATCACAACAAAAGTGAGTTCCTCACCTTTTAAATAAACTTGATTCAAGTAACCTGAGACATTACCAGCACTATCTACATAACCAGAACCTACAACCTCACCCACAGCATTTTTAACTTCAACTTGAGTATTTGCTTCTGCTTGCGCTGTAAAGTTTTGACCGTTTTCATTGAAGATGATGTTTTCAATCGGATTTGGTGCAATGTCATCAGTTAAAGCGTTTTGCTTGATCTCTGCACTACGGTTACCCGCTCGGTCAACGACAACAAAAGTGAGTTCTTCTCCATGTAAATAGACTTGATATAAGTAACCTGAAACATTACCCATACTATCAGTTGAACCAGACCCTATGACTTCACCAGCAGCATTTTTGACTTCAATTTGAGTGTTTGCTTCTGCTTGAGCTATAAAGTTCTGTCCGTTCGCATCAAGTACAATATTTTCAATCGGATTTGGTGCAATCTCATCAATCAAGGCATTCTGCTTAACTTCTGCACTACGGTTACCTGCTCGGTCAACGACAACAAAAGTGAGTTCTTCTCCATGTAAATAGACTTGATATAAATAACCTGACACATTACCAGCGCCATCTACGTAACCTGAACCGATGACCTCACCCGCAGCATTTTTAACTTCAACTTGAGTATTTGCTTCTGCTTGCGCCGTAAAGTTTTGACCGTTTGAGTCGAGTAAAATATTTTCAATTGCATTTGGTGCAATATCATCAATCAAGGCATTCTGCTTAACTTCTGTACTACGGTTACCCGCTCGGTCAACGACAACAAACGTGAGCTCTTCGCCATGTAAATGTACTTGATAAAAAGATCCTGAAACATTGCCTGTACTATCTGCTGATCCATACCCGATGACATCACCATTGGCATTTTTAATCTCAATTTGGCTATTTGCTTCTGCCTGAGCTGTAAAGTTCTGCCCATTGATATCTAATACAATATTTTCAATCGGATTTGGTGCGACATCGTCATTCAAAACACTCTGCTTGACCTCCGCACTGCGGTTACCCGCTCGATCTACTACAACAAAAGTAAGTTCCTCACCGTGTAAGTAAACTTGCGGGAAATAACCAAATACATTACCTAAGCTATCGGTATAACTAGTAGTAATCTTATTTCCATCCTGATCGAATACATCAATAGAGCTTCCAGCTTCTGCCTGAGCTGTAAAGCTTTGACCATCTTCGTTGAAGATAATATTTTCAATCGAATTTGGTGCAATGGTATCAATTAAAGCATTTTGCTTAAATTCGACACTTCGGTTACCTACTCGATCTATAACAACAAAAGTAAGTTCTTCACCATGTAAATAGATTTGACTGAAAAAGCCTGAGACATGACCAGCACTATCTGTAGAGCCCCAACCCGTCTGATTACCCAATGAATCAAAAACTTCGATCTGACTATTTGCTTCTGCTTGTGCTGTAAAGTTTTGACCGTTAGCATCAAGTAAAATATTTTTAACTGGATCCGGTGCAATATCATCAAGTGGAGCTTTGATTGAAACAGCTTCACTCACATTTCCGGCTTGGTCCTTAACGGTGACCGTGAATGCCTCTCCATGTAAATTATTGCTGCCTAAGAAAATAGTAAATGTACCATCCGAGTTGACGGTATTATTCCATATATTCAATGGCTGACCATTATGATCAAAAACCTGAATCGTAGTGTTCAGTTCTGCTATACCTGTAAGATATGAACCATCTTCTGAGAAAACTAAATTAGTAGCTGGTGTAGGAGCAACCGTATCAGCGGTAATTACAGTATCGGTGCTTACTTGTCCGCGCGCATCTGTGATTGATAAGAACAACTGCTCACCATCAACAAGAGGACGCTCAAGCTGGAGTTTAAAATAACTTGATCCATTCCAACCGTTATCTTCACCGACTTTAATTTCAGCTACGATTTCCCCTTTGGCATCTTTAACAATGAGAGTACTATTATTTTCAGCTTGCCCACTTATTACTCCGTCCGAAGTAAAGCTATCTACATATGGGGCAAAAGCATAGTTAGGCGCCTGTATCTGAGCTGCTAAACTTACATTTCCATTTACATCTGTAGCCGTGACATAAACTGTCTCGGCATTGGTTAAAAACATACCTAGTTCTATCGAGAAACTTCCACTTTCATCGGTCCAGTTATTCCAGAACCATTTATTAAGAATGTTTCCTTGTCCATCTTTAACTAAAATTTCAGAGAAAGGTTCTGCATGACCATAAACTAGATCACCAGCATCATTGAAATTTAAATCTGTTGGAATAGGTGGAGGAGTCAGATCTACAATGATATTCTGCTCAGGACTCATCAAACCTTTATTATCAATAATTTGAACGGAAATTTGCTCTCCATCAATTAAAGGTCGGTTTACACTCAAGCTAAAATGGCTAAATTCATTCCAACTATTATCATCACCTAATGTAACCTTTCCTAATTCATTTCCTTCAGCATCACGCACGATTACCGTACTATTATCTTCAGCAACTCCAGAAATTAAGCCTTCTTGTGTAATACGTTCGACATGTGGAATATAAGCAAAGTTTGGAACTTCAATTAGGGTTTCACTAACATTCTGATTTTTATCCACTACCTGTACGGTAACCGATTCGCCTTCTTTTAAAAATTGGAAAACAACTAAACTTGCAAAGCCTTGTTCATCGGTAAAACCTGTAGCAATTAAATTGCCTTCTCCAGAAAATGCACGAATAAAGCTGTTCGGCTCATTAACATGTACTGATAAAGTTTCACCACTAACATCAAACTGTGGAGTTTCTATAAATACCGCGGGCGTATAGTCTGCGGTAATATATTGTGGATGACCTGAAACATTATCTTTATCTGTAGAGATAATAATTTGAGTCCCTTCCTCCAAAGGCTGATCGAGGGACAAAGTAAATGGTCTAACTTCACCTAATGCCATTACACTAAAAGGCGTAACACCAGAGCCCTCAAATGCAATGGAGTTAAACTCTTGTAGAATATTTCCATTCTGATCTTTTACAATAAAATGACTACCTTCAGTCGCATAACCAGTGATCAAACCTTCTGGACTAATTCTTGTAATACTAATAGCTGGAACTTCAGTAACTAGTCTAATTGATGAATTTTCACTGCTATAACCATTATAAGTAGCGACTGCGTAAACTTCTTGATTTGAGTTAATTGAAAGATCTTGTAAAGTATATTTACCTTCTTCATTCGTTATTGTACTTGCAAGCCAATCACCATTTTTATTGTAGATATCGACCTTACTTCCTTTATATGCACTACCTGAAATGATAGCTCCATCTATATTATTGAAAGTCAGTGAATCTAGGGTTGGTGAATTCGGAGTATGATCCACATTATAATTTTGGGTATGTTTGATAATGGCTGTATTGCCAGCTTGATCAGTAAGACTAATATCAATTGATATATTGGTTTGCGATTCTTCTGACCACAAGAACTCTGCTGGAATTTCAGTAACCCACTCTTGGGTGACCTCATCAAAATGAAAGTTATAAACAACATCGTTTAAAGTCGTATTTACTGAAGTCAGTGAACTATTTAAATCTGTTGGTAGGTTACCTACTTCCAGTCTTATAGAAATAATTTGATCTTTTTCAACTAGACTTATTGTATTGTCTTCGGTAATCGGCTTTACAGTTACTGTAGTTGATTCAACATTTAAGGAATGATCTACAACTACTTTTTGTATAGCAGATACTGAGGTATTCCCTGCAACGTCTGTTACTACAGCTTTATATTGATAAACACCGTCAGCTAAATCTTTTTGATCAGCTGTTGTTTCTTGCCAAGTTTTTCCATCATCTTTTGAAACTTCATAGTGGTCTAATAAAGCAGCTTGCTCTCCGATCACAATCGGTTGAGCTAGCTTCAAAGTAAAATTATTATCTTGCGTAATCTGGTCTGTTGCAGAAACACCTGTATCAGTCAAATCAGCTAAAGTGAGTTCACCTGCTTTTGGCGCCGTAGTATCTACAACAACTTTTTGTATAGCGCTTTCAGATACATTGCCTGCAATGTCTGTCACTACGGCTTTGTAGAGATAAATACCATCAGCCAAATCTTTTTGAGCAACTGTTGTTTCCTGCCAAGTTTTTCCATCATCTTTCGATATCCAGTAAGTGATTTGGCTATTCACTTCTTGTCCGCTAACCTTTAAATCAAAAGTTTTATCTTGCGTAACCTGATCTGTTGGCGAAACGCCTGTATCGTTCAAATCGGATAAAGTTAGTTCGCCTACTTTCGGCGCTGTTGTATCTACAACAACTTTTTGTATAGCAGTTTCTGACGTATTCCCTACAATGTCTGTCACTACGGCTTTGTAGAGATAAATACCATCAGCCAAATCTTTTTGAGCAACTGTTGTTTCCTGCCAAGTTTTTCCATCATCAGTAGAGACTAAATACTTTACTCGGCTACCATTTTCCTGTCCTTCAAGCTTTAAATTGAAGTTCTTATCTTGCGTAATCTGGTCTGTTGCCGAAACACCCGTATCAGTCAAATCAGCTAAAGTCAGTTCACCTGCTTTTGGCGCCGTAGTATCTACAACAACTTTTTGTATAGCAGTTTCCGAAGCATTTCCCGCTCGGTCCGTTACTACGGCTTTATAAAGATATACACCATCAGTTAAATCTTTTTGAACAACCGTTGTTTCCTGCCAAGTTTTTCCATCATCACTAGAGACTAAATACGCTACTCGGCTACCATTTTCCTGTCCTTCAACTTTTAAATTAAAGTTTTTGTCTTGAGTGATCTGGTCGTTTGTTGAAACTCCAGAATCTAAAAAATTTTTGAGATTCAAAGTACCTGGCTCAGGGGGCGTCGTATCTTTAGAATCTTTTCGAGACAATAAAGCAACTGTTCCTGCCCCTGCTAAAGCACTAACTACCCACGACCAGATAGGTACAGAAGATGAAGAATCTATAAACTTTGGTACATCTTTTAATTCTAAATAATTAACACTAGTCTGCCCGGTAGCATCTTCACCCAAATTGGCAGTCCAATAACGTTGCCCGTCATTTAAAATAATTTGTGGATTTTCACTTACAAAAAAGTTTTCTAAAACAATCTCAGTTCCATCTTTTAGATGAATAACTGCACTATTTCCGTCTCTTGTTATTGAAGCAATCTTTTCTGGATTTATATCGATTTTTGCGATTTCTTTAGGATCTACTACAATATTTTTTGTCTGGCCTACATTAATATCAACTGGATTATTTTTTGAAGCATTATTTGCCATTAATGATACTTGTACCATTTTTCCACCATGAATTTTTAAATAATTATTAAGTTTCTCTAAAATATTAAGTCAAATAGATACTCATTTTAATCAAATATTATTAACTATCATAAAACACTAACCCCTTATTATAGCTACTTAAAATTGCGGCTTTTTATATAGTTAAAAATTTTTATGCATCCATTAATATTATTTTTAAAATGATAAAACATTTAAAATGTTTTTCTATTCCCCATATATAGAATTTGAGCTTAGGCATTGTAATGGATAAAATTTTATCAATCTACTCTTAAGTTAAATGTCTTATAGTGTTTTTATAAATTAAATTAATTGAAAAACCTTTAAATCATCATTAAACCAATAATGATTAATTTTTCCTTCATTTGAAATGACATTAAAACTATTCGGAACATGGTAATGTAAACGGCTAGAAGTTGCTGTTCCTGCATGAATATCATAAATAGGATGATCAATCTTTAATTGATAAATTTGCGTTAAATCATATACAGCAGTTTTATGTAAGTGCCCATGCAACATACCAAATAGCCCAGTCGTACTCCATTTTTCTAGAGCCATTTTTCCTAATACAGGACAATCTTTAATACCATGCTCATCATCAGGCGGGGTATAAAAAGGCTGATGAAAAACAACTAATTTGATTTTATTTTTTGGTGCTCGTTGTAATCGCTCATAAGTCATCTGAATTTGTTCAATCGAAATATGTCCACGAGTATGATAGCGGCGACGTATACTATTCACTCCGACAATATAAAAATTCTCAGTTTCTAAAGTTGGTTCAAGCTGACCAAAAAAATATTGATAGCGAGTAAATGGTGAAAAAAAACGATTCCAGACATGGTACAACGGAATATCATGATTACCAGGCACAACAAGGTAAGGAATATTAAGACTATCTAAAAACTGACGACAATTATAAAACTGTTGATATCGAGCACGCTGAGTAATATCTCCACTCACAACAATAACTTCAGGTCTATGTTCGGTACAAAAAAGCCGAATTGCATCTAAACAGGCATCAATTTCTGTTCCAAAATGCAGATCAGACAGATGTAACAACATTTGGCACCATAATATTTAAAGCATTTTTTTCTACAGTGAAATTTAAAGGGGGTTTCATCTCTATTATTTCACCATCTAAAGCAACTGTGAGTTTCGATTTTTTTGCACATTCAACCACAACGTGATCTGCACAAAAACTATAAACATCTTGTGCTTCTTCTACTTTGCCTTGAATCCACTGCCACAACATGTTTAATAAACTAAGCCTATCACTTTTTGTAATGACCACTCCAGCGACCCGTCCTTGTGCAGCACAATCGGCAATCCTTAATTTCATATCACACAATTGCAATTGGTTATTACCAAAGAAAATTAAAGGTGTTTTAACTGGATATTTCTTCCCATCAACTGTGACAGATAGTTTCATGGATTTATTTTCTCTTAATAAGACATCCAGAGCTGAGGTATAGGCATGTAAAGGTAAACGTCCTAAGTACTTATTATAAAGCTCACGTTTTTTTATAAATAATGGATACAACCCTAGGCTCGCATTATTCAAATAAACATGATCATTAATAGTCGCAATATGTACAGAACGAGATGTACCTGTAGCGATAACTTCAGCAGCTTCTAACAAATCTAAGGGTATATCTAAAACTTTAGCGACATAATTAAAGGTTCCCAAAGGTAAAATTCCCATAGGAATATGAGTATGTCTAAGCTTTGACGCTACTGCATTTAAGGTTCCATCCCCACCCGCTGCAACGACAACGCCTAAATTTGTGTTTTGACTATGCCGATGGATCACTTGACTCATCAAATCATCAAAGGAAACATCTTCTGCCAATTCAAAAACTTGTATTTCGAAACCAAATTCGGTGAATAAAGTCATTAACTGCTCATACATATCTTCATGTTTTGACGCATGAAAACCCGATTTTTGGTTATAGATGATAGAGAGAGGTTTTAAAGTCCGCATTTTTATTATCTTAGAGGGATTCATCACAAATATTGTATATAAAAACGTCTAATAAAAGTCCCTTTATGTAAATTTTGAATGAACATCATCTATATAATCAATAATAATTCTCAAGAAAAAAATTTAATTCAAAATGTTGATTTTTAAAGAAATAAATATGATAAATAACATACATACAACATAAAAATATGACCAATAAGATATTGTAAAAAAACACAAGTTATTGATTCAAATAATAAAAAATTTAAAAATCAAAATATCTATTTCTTAGTCTTTAGTCTTATTTTTTTTATGATTTTGTGCTTTAATACAGCCACTTTTTTATTTGATCTTTCATTGTACCTCTCAATGAATGACTTGTACGTTGTACATATTTTGAATAGGCCTCACCATGACCACAGTGAACGCACCAGAATTCGTTCGTCATCCTAAGCTTATCGCATGGGTTGAAGAAATTGCAAACTTAACCAAACCAGCAAAAATCGAATGGTGTGACGGAAGCGAAGAAGAGTATCAACGTCTAATCGACTTGATGATCGCTAACGGCACCATGCAGAAATTAAACCAAGAAAAACATCCTGGTTCTTATCTTGCAAATTCTGACCCATCTGACGTTGCACGTGTTGAAGACCGTACTTACATCTGCTCTCAAAATAAAGAAGATGCTGGTGCGACAAACAACTGGGAAAACCCGGCTGTTATGCGTGAAAAATTAAATGGTTTATTTGAAGGCTCAATGGAAGGCCGTACAATGTACGTTGTTCCTTTCTCTATGGGTCCTTTAGGTAGCCATATTGCTCATATCGGTATTGAGTTAACTGACTCTCCTTACGTTGCTGTTAGCATGCGTAAAATGGCTCGTATGGGTAAAGCAGTTTATGACGTATTAGGTACAGACGGTGAGTTTGTTCCTTGTGTACATACAGTAGGTGCTCCACTTGCTGAAGGTCAACAAGATGTTGCTTGGCCATGTAACCCTGAAAAATACATCGTTCATTATCCAGAAACTCGTGAAATCTGGTCTTTCGGTTCTGGTTACGGCGGTAACGCATTACTGGGCAAAAAATGTTTAGCTCTTCGTATCGCTTCTGTCATGGGACGCGAACAAGGTTGGTTAGCTGAACACATGCTTATTCTTGGTGTAACTAACCCTCAAGGTGAAAAACACTACATCGCTGCTGCATTCCCGTCTGCATGTGGTAAAACGAACTTTGCAATGTTAATTCCGCCAGCAGGCTATGAAGGTTGGAAAATCGAAACTGTAGGTGACGATATTGCATGGATCAAACCAGGTGAAGATGGTCGTTTATATGCGATTAACCCTGAAGCTGGTTTCTTCGGTGTAGCTCCTGGTACAAATACCAAGACTAACCCTAACTGTATGGCAACTCTTCACAAAGATGTTATCTATACAAACGTAGCGGTTACTGAAGATGGTCAAGTATGGTGGGAAGGTCTTTCTAAAGAAGTTCCAACAAACTTAACAAACTGGAAAGGTCAACCTCACGTAAATGGTGAAAAAGCAGCGCATCCAAATGCTCGCTTCACTGTTGCAGCTGGTCAATGTCCTTCTATCGATGCTGACTGGGAAAATCCAGCAGGTGTTCCAATTTCTGCATTTATCTTTGGCGGTCGCCGTGCAGATACGGTTCCTTTAGTTTCTGAAGCTTTCGACTGGGTTGACGGTGTATATAAAGCTGCAACTATGGGTTCTGAAACTACTGCTGCTGCTGTTGGTCAACAAGGTATCGTTCGTCGTGACCCATTCGCGATGCTTCCATTTGCTGGCTACAATATGGCTGACTACTTCGATCACTGGTTAAACATTGGTCAAGAAGTACGTACAAAAGCTGAAGCTGCCGGTAATAAATTACCAAAAATCTTCAACGTAAACTGGTTCCGTCGTGATGCTGAAGGCAACTTCGTATGGCCTGGTTTCGGTCAAAACATGCGTGTTCTTGAGTGGATCATTGACCGTTGTGAAGGTCGTGCAAATGCTGTTGAAACACCAATTGGTCTTGTTCCAACATATGACGACTTGAACTGGCAAGGTACTGAATTCTCTAAAGAAGAGTTTGACCTCATCACAGCTCAAAATAAAGATCAGTGGATTACTGAAATTGAAAGCCACACTGATTTATTTAATAAATTAGGTGATCGCTTACCTAAAGCATTAAAAGAACGTCAAGCAGCTTTACTTGAAGCTGTAAAAACTGGCTTCTAATTGCCAAATATAAAAAAGGTCGCTATGTGCGGCCTTTTTTATTATGCGGCATCATCTTTTTGTCGACGCTCAGATAAATAAGCTTCTAATACTTTTACTTGTTTTTCATTAAATGCTAGACCGAGTTTAGTTCTACGCCACAATATATCCTCAGCAGTACTCGCCCATTCATATTCACATAAATATTTAACTTCACATTCAAATAGATTATGTCCAAAATTTTGGCCTAATTGCTCTAATGCATTTCGCTCTTGAAGCATATTCCACACTCTTGTGCCATATGCATGCGCCCAACGGTTGGCAAGTGACTCAGAAACTCCGCTTATACGTGACTGAATCTGATGCGTTAAATCATCTAATGTTGTCCAATTTTCGGCTCCCGGTAATGGCTCGTTTGCAGTCCACTCCTCTGCCATATTATTAAAAAACGGGGATAGATCTTCTAAAGCAGCCTCTGCCAATTTCCGATAAGTCGTGATCTTGCCGCCAAATACAGATAACAAAGGTGCTTTTTTATGTTCACTCTGCAGCGCCAGAGTATAGTCACGGGTAATTGCAGATGGATTATCTGACTCATCATCACATAACGCTCGTACACCCGAGTACTGACTTACAATATCAGCTCGAGTTAACTGCTTTTTAAAATGTGAATTTGTCACTGTTAAGAGGTAATCTATTTCTACATCGGTAATCTCTACCTTTTGTGGATCACCTGTATATTCCTGATCTGTCGTACCAATCAACGTATATTTTTCCAAATATGGAATTGCAAAAACGATGCGTCGGTCTTCATTTTGCATAATAAAGGCTTTATGACAATCATATAGTTTTGGTACAACAATATGACTTCCTTGGATCAATCGGATTTGATAAGGCGATCTTAAATTTAGATTTTCACTAATAACTTTCTCGACCCAAGGTCCTGCCGCATTCACTAAAGCTCTTGCACGGATCTGATAAAACTCAGCCCCACTTTGTAATTCCAAATGCCACAGTTCTTGTTCTTTATAAGCCTTAACACATCGTGTTCGTGTCACGACTTTAGCACCCTGCTCTTTGGCCTGTAGTGCATTTAACACTACAAGACGTGCATCATCTACAGTACAGTCAGAATATTCAAAACCACGCGTGATAGCTGGTTTTAAAGGGCTATCTTCTCTGAAGTAAATAAGATTCGAACCTAATAATTTTTCTCGTTTTCCCAAGTGATCATAAAAAAACAGTCCTGCACGAATTAACCATGCAGGGCGTAAATGTGGTCGATGAGGCATAATAAAACGCATAGGTTTAATAATATGTGGAGCTTTAGCCAATAGCACTTCACGCTCTGCTAGAGCTTCTCTAACCAATCTAAATTCTTTATGTTCTAAATAGCGCAGACCACCATGGATTAATTTGCTACTAGCAGATGAGGTGTGGCTAGCTAAATCATCTTTTTCACATAAAAATACGGACAGACCACGGCCTGCTGCATCATTAGCAATACCGACGCCATTAATACCGCCACCAATTACGGCAAGATCATATATTTTTGAATAATCATTAGGCTGTACTGTCATTTCTCATTTTCTTTTTATTGTTGATCTTATAAAAATTAAACCATCAAATTGATGAAACAACAATCAAAAAAGTAGAATAATCAATTTTAAATAACCAAGTATTTAATCGTTAATTGATTACCCCACTATTGAATTCAACCAGCTAAAGAATAGATCAATCCTCAGCCCAACTTTGACTACGCTTCACTGCCTTGAGCCATCCTTTATAAATCAGCTCGGATTGCTCAGAAGACATTTTCGGTTCAAATACCTTTTCTATGGCAGATTTATTCCTTAACTCGTGAAGGTCTTGCCAGAAACCCGTCGCCAATCCAGCTAGGAAAGCCGCCCCCAAAGCAGTGGTTTCTTTCATTATGGGACGTTCTACTGGTGTCGCTAAAATATCGGCCTGAAATTGCATCAAGAAATTATTTTCGGTTACTCCACCATCAACTCGAAGTGTGCGAAGCTCTTCTTCTGCATCTTGCTGCATAGCATCTAAAACATCCCGAGTTTGAAAAGCAATCGACTCGAGAGTTGCACGAATAATATGTTCAATACTGGCACCACGTGTCAGACCAAAAATTGCTCCACGCGCAGTTGGGTCCCAATACGGTGCACCTAATCCGGTAAAAGCAGGAACGACATATACACCATTGCTGTCTTTTACACGTGTTGCATAAAGCTCAGAGTCTTTAGCGTTCTTAATGACCTTTAACTCATCGCGTAACCACTGTACGCAAGAACCACCATTAAATACGGCGCCCTCTAATGCATAGTTCACTTCACCATTGGCACCACATGCAATAGTAGTCAGTAACCCATGCTCTGAACGGACAATCTTCTTACCCGTGTTCATTAATAAAAAACAGCCCGTACCGTAGGTATTTTTTGCTTGGCCTGACTCAACACACATTTGACCAAACAGTGCAGCTTGTTGATCACCTGCAATTCCTGCAATTGGAATACCTACTTCTTGCCCACTGATGGTATGTGTATATCCATAAACCTCAGATGAGCTACGAACTTCGGGTAGCATTGCTCTAGGAATATCTAAAGCTTGTAAAAGTTTTTCATCCCATTCAAGCTTTTCTATATCAAAAAGCATGGTCCGTGAAGCATTGGTAAAATCAGTAACATGGACCGCCCCATTGGTGAGTTTCCAAATTAACCAAGTGTCCACTGTACCGAACAACAGCTCTCCTCGCTCAGCGCGTTCACGACTTCCTTCAACATGGTCTAAAATCCATTTAATTTTTGTGGCTGAAAAATACGGATCAATCACTAGACCTGTGGTTTTTCGAATGTATTCTTGCCATCCTGCTTTATGCAATTGATTGCATATTTCAGTCGTCTGTCTACTTTGCCAAACAATCGCATTGTAAATAGGCTTGCCCGTTTTTTTATCCCAGACAATTGTGGTTTCCCGCTGATTTGTAATGCCAATTGCTGCAACTTGTTCACTCTTAATACCTGCTTGAGCTAGAGCTTCCACCCAAACAGCACTTTGTGTTGCCCAAATTTCCATAGGATCATGCTCGACCCAACCTGGCTGCGGATAAATCTGAGTAAATTCTCTTTGAGCAATACTTACAACGTTAGCATCATGATCTAAAACGATTGCTCTTGAGCTTGTAGTTCCCTGATCGAAAGCCACAATATATTTTTTCGGGCAACTTGACATCTGAATGTCCCTTTCATTATCCACACACATCTAGTTCACAATGCCAAAACATTATGTCTAACTGTATTTATTAAAAATTTTCTTTGGAATATATCATTATTTTTAAGGTATACAGGAATTCTTCGCCTAAACATCACTCATTCTTTATCAGTTTTTTACTACTTGGGAAAAATAATATGCGAAATATGAGAATTAGATGATGAAAATATATTGATCGGCTAATTTGAAATCACATAAATATTCAACTTATTCCTTTGCTTAAATAATAAACATTGTTTTACAGACATAAAAAAAATAAAGTGAAATACTCCTCTAGAAAATATGTAAAAACGGAATAAATCTTTTCTTTTAGCATTCAACCCAAGCGAAACATGGAGCGACTCATGGTTGATCAACCTTCTACCGCAACAACTCCACAACCTCATTTAGATACAAAAACACGCCTAAAATCAATTTTGGGTGGTTCTGCGGGTAACCTTGTCGAATGGTACGACTGGTATGTATATGCCGCATTCACGCTCTATTTTGCTCATGCATTTTTCCCAAAAGGTAGCCAAACTGCTCAGCTCCTTCAAGCAGCCGCAATTTTTGCGGTAGGATTTCTCATGCGCCCGATCGGTGCATGGATTATGGGAATCTATTCAGACCGTAAAGGGCGTAAAGCAGGCCTTACACTATCCGTCACATTAATGTGTGTAGGTTCGCTGCTTATTGCAGTGACACCAAGTTATGAAAGTATTGGTGTATTTGCCCCTCTTCTTTTAGTAGTCGCTCGTTTAATCCAAGGCTTAAGTGTAGGCGGCGAATATGGTGCTAGTGCTACCTATTTAAGTGAAATGGCGGAAAGAAACCGTCGAGGTTTTTTCTCTAGCTTCCAATATGTAACATTGATTGCCGGTCAGCTCACAGCTCTATGTGTTCTATTAATCTTACAAATGGTACTAACCGAAGAACAACTTCATGATTGGGGATGGCGTATTCCATTCTTTATCGGGGCTTTACTTGCTATTGTAGTTTTCCGTATTCGACGCGGCCTATTAGAAACCCAATCTTTTAAAAATGCTCAAACTGAAACAGACCAGCCCAAATCAGGCATGTTTGCTTTATTTAAACATTATCCGAAAGAAGCGTTCACAGTATTGTTTTTAACAGCTGGTGGGACATTAGCTTTCTATACTTACACAACTTATCTGCAAAAATATTTAGTGAATACTTCTGGATTTACTAAACCTGAAGCTACCCAAATTACAACCTTAGCGCTATTTATTTTTATGTGTCTACAGCCGGTAGCGGGAGCTTTATCTGATCGTATTGGTCGTAAGCCACTCATGATCGCTTTTGGTGTAACTGGGGTTCTATTTACTTATATTCTATTTAATACCCTTGCAACGACAGACAACTATTGGACTGCTTTCTGGTTATGTTTAGCAGGTTTGGTCATGGTAACTGGCTATACATCAATTAATGCCGTAGTTAAAGCTGAACTCTTCCCTGCTCATATCCGAGCTTTAGGGGTAGCTTTACCTTATGCAATTGCTAATACATTATTCGGCGGTACAGCAGAGTTCTTTGCTTTAAGTTTTAAAGAAGCTGGACATGAATCTTGGTACTTTATTTATGTCAGTATCATGATCTTCATTTCTCTCATTATTTATATTTTCATGAAAGACACCAAGCATCATTCGAAAATTAAAGAACATTAACAATTTTCTCATAAGAGCTAATATCGTTCGCCGATGTTAGCTCAAACATGCGATTAAGCCCCAACAACCTCTGTATTTTATGAGATACTAGCTATAAGAAAATAAGGACGATACTGATGAATAGAAGTATTTTATGCTTGGCATTAAGTAGTATGTTTGTTTTAACTGCTTGTCAGACCACCCCTCGACAATATAATGGTTCAACTGGATACCAGATTGAAAACAAAACAGAAACTTCAGCGACTTTAGCTTACACTTTAGCTGGTCGTAATAACCAGCAAATCGATGAACGTAAATTACAACGCGCTTGTCAAAATGTGCTAGGCGCTCAGAAAGTTTATAAATTATCAGTTTTGAGTATTAACGAAATTCCTAATCCAGCAAAAGATGAGCATTATGGAATTCAACTCGGTGAAACTCGTGCTTCTTTTGGTTTATCGAATACACCTAGTTTAAATAATGGTGAAGACTATGCAACTCGCCAAGCGCTTGAAGCACGTCCAAGCACACTAAAAGTTGTTCGTTATACTTGTTCATAAAATAAAAAAAGACGCTGTTCTTTTTACAGCGTCTTATAAAAACTCACATTTCTAAATTCTTTAGCTTCATCCAGATCAGGCCATGTAGAAGCACTTCTTTCATCAATCTTTTGATATTTCGGGTGACTAAAGTTTTTAACACGGCTATCAGCCACCCAGACTTCTGACGCAAACTTTAAAAATTCATCTAAGAAGAACCGATTACATTGGTCATATAAAACATCAGCTGCCAATAAAACATCGACTTGCTCAGCCTTATATAAATCCTCTAAATATTCTAGCTCAACATCATTCAACAAAGCGTTTTCGCGGCAAGCATTTAAACTAACTTGATCAATATCACAGCATATTACTCGTTTTGCTCCTGCCATTTTTGCAGCAATTGCGACTACACCGGAACCCGCTCCAAAATCCAAAACGACTTTATCTTTAACATGATGTGGCTCTGCAAGTAACCACTGAGCCATCGCCAAACCTGAAGCCCAACAGAAGATCCAATACGGCGTATCATTCCAAATGCGGCGAATAACTTCGTCATCTAAGCGATCAGTTGGAAAAACAGGTGGAATCAACCATAAAGAAATAGGTGTTTCTGGTAACTGTTGTACCATCAATTCACAATTGGGAATAACCTCATTGAGTGCTTGAAGTAAATGTTCAGGGGCTTTGGTCAATTGAAAGGTGCAGCTCATCAGATTTCTTTTAATTCATTTTTATAACAAGCATAACAGAGTCATTCCATTATGATTTGAATTTTTACCTTAACCTTCGGTTGGACCTACTTTTCTTTCGGGAAAAGTAGGCAAAACCATTGTCATCCGCAAAACTCGGCAGATACTCTCTAGAATCGAAAGCATCGCAGAAACATTAAATTTTTAACGTATTTCTGCCTCAAACAATTGCGGATGACGGTTACGCATATCAAATAACAGCCTAGCGTTAATTAAATTAACCTAAAGCTTTTTCAGCAGCTTCTACAGTTTGACGAATCAAAGTTGTAATAGTCATTGGACCAACACCACCTGGTACTGGTGTGTAAGCAGAAGCAATTTCTTCAATACCTTGTAGTTGGATATCACCAACACCACCACCATCACGCGGATGGAAACCAGCATCGACAACCACTGCACCTTGTTTAATCCAATCTTTTTGGATCAATTCAGCTTTACCAACTGCACCTACAATAATGTCAGCTTGTTTTACCAGCTCAGGTAAATTTTGTGTACGTGAATGGCAAATCGTTACTGTTGCATTGGCTTGCAATAACATCATTGCCATTGGTTTACCTAAAATTGCAGAACGCCCAACCACAACTGCATGTTTACCAGCAATTTCGATATTATTTTCTTTTAAAATGGTCATGATGCCGGCAGGAGTCGCCGAACCATATGCAGCTTCGCCCATAGCCATACGGCCAAAACCAAGACAAGTTACACCATCAACATCTTTAGCTAATGAGATTGCATCAAAACATGCACGCTCATCAATTTGTGCAGGAACTGGATGTTGTAAAAGAATACCGTGTACATCTGGATTAGCATTAAGTTTTTCAATTTCTGCTAATAATTGTTCTGTTGTCGTTTCTTGTGGTAGTTCAATTTTTAAAGAATCCATGCCAACTCGACGGCAAGCATTTCCTTTCATGCGTACATAAGTTGCAGATGCGCCATCATCCCCAACCAAAATAGTCGCCAAAATTGGGGTACGACCTGTTTTAGCTTTTAAAGCTTCTACACGTACTGACAAATTTTCTTCAATTTGCTTTGCTAATGCACGACCGTCTAAAACCAATGCCACAGCACATCTCCAAGGTAGACATGAATTTAATGTGCCAATAATACATGATTATTTGGGCAAATTTATTCTAGATGTTGCTTTTATGTTCATCTTATCTCAAAACAGTATTGTTTTTTTTCTAAAGGTTGCTAATATGTGCATCACCAAATGTAGGCGGGGTGGCAGAGTGGTCATGCAGCGGACTGCAACTCCGTGGACGCCGGTTCGATTCCGACCTCCGCCTCCAAATTTGGTAAAGCCCGGGTGGTGAAATAGGTAGACACAGGGGATTTAAAATCCCCCGCCCACAAAGCGTGCCGGTTCGAGTCCGGCCCCGGGCACCACTTTCTAGTACAGAAATTGGTGCAATAAAGAATCCAGCGTAAGCTGGTTTTTTTATGCCTAAAAAAAGGGATATTTATTACTATCCCTTCCCCCATATATCTAAGCAGTTTTTTTCTGGTCTTTTTCAGGTGTTAAATTCGCATCCAACACTAATTGATAGTGTCGGCTTGAATCTACTTTATATTCTGCATTTTTAATTGAATCTACAAAAATCCAATCCGATTGCACCTGTTTATCATCAAGCGTAACCGCAAGATAGCCCCGCTGATTTAAATTACAATAGGCCAACTCATCGATAAGCGTAGTAAAAGCAAATTCAAACTGTTGCAACTGAGCTAGCGGAATACTGAAATATTTTTCAAGACCTGATGAAGAAACCGAGCTTGTTGCCAGTTCAACACCAACATATTCCCCTTTTTGGCTATACAAGTAAGATGTCCATGCATTATGGGTATCGCCAGCCAAAACAATAATTTTCTTATTAAACTCTACCAACTTATCATACACAAACTCTCGCTCAGCATAGTAACCATCCCAAGCATCGAGATTATATGGCACTAAAGTTGTGACTCGCGCTTTTTCTTGAATAGTTAAATTTGGATCACCCTGCTCTAATCGCAATTTTAAAGCGACTAATTCTGTAATTTGCGCATTCATTTTAGCTAACGTATCAGGCGAAGCTCCCCCTGAAGTAATTTGCCCTAGAGAAGCCAACAATTCAGCAGGAATCCACATTTTACTCATTAAAACTTGCTGACCAATCACATTCCATGTTGCGGTCGATTTATTTAATTTATCAACCAACCAATCTCTTTGTGTGTGTCCCATTAAAGTACGCTTTGGATCTGTTAAATCAGTCTGAAATTTTTGAGCATCTAAACCAGATGCTGTCATGTAATCTTTATATTCAAGCTGTTTATCTCGCGCAATAATACGTGTATCCAGCATCGTCAACTCAACCAATGAGCCAAAATTAAATTGACGATAAATATTCAAATGATCGGTACTAGAAACTGGGCGAATTGGCATCCATTCAAAATAAGCTTGTAGAGCAGCTAATTTACGCTCTAAGAAAAGACCTTCATTACTTTGATGATTTTCTGCACCTTCGCGCCAAGTATCATTCGCTAGCTCATGATCATCCCAAATCACAATGAAAGGATGACGCTGATGCGCTGCCTGTAAGTCTTTATCTTGACGATACAGCGCATAACGTTTGCGATAATCATCTAATTTAATAATTTCTTTATTATTATCTGATGGCAGAGTACGGCCCAGCTTTGCAGCATCTTCTGTCGCATAGCCATCAGCCCCATATTCATAAATATAATCGCCCAAATGGATGACAACATCCACATTCTGTTTTGCCATTTCACGATAAACGTAAAAATAACCCGCAGGATAATTAGAACAAGAACATACTGCGAAGCTGACCTTATTGATAGTTACAGGTAATGTTTTTGTTTGCCCTACTGGCGAGACTATGCTACCAAATCGAAAGCGATAATAATAAGTCGTACCCGCCTGTAGACCTGTTGCATCCACCTTCACGGTAAAATCGTCAGTTTTAGTCGTTTGAACCGTACCAGTCTTTAAATTCTGAGTAAATTGATTATCGGTGGCAATTTCCCAAGTTACTTTCAGGCGCACCCCAAAATCTGTCGGTGTCACACGTGTCCACAAAATGACTCTGTCTTGTAATGGATCCCCACTTGCTACCCCATGAAGGAAATCTGCTTGCGCTTCTGAACTTTCATCATCGGAACCATCATTACACCCTGTAAAAGCAACAGACAAAGATAGTGCCCCAAAACCGAATAGACTTTTTTGAATTAATTCTCGGCGTGAAATTTTCTCTGACATAAAATTACCTAAGTTTTAAGCAATGAGTGTCTTAAATTTAGGTAAATAAGATGAACAACTGATCTCAGTTTAATGAACAAATCATGACAAAAAATGGTTAATTTATATAAATACTGATAAGAACTGATTGAAAATAAAGCAAACTCTCTGATTTTCTCTTGCCAATCGTGCACTTGTCCTCTATTATTGCGCACATGCCCGGGTGGTGAAATAGGTAGACACAGGGGATTTAAAATCCCCCGCCCACAAAGCGTGCCGGTTCGAGTCCGGCCCCGGGCACCATTTTCAAATATTGAATGTGGTGTTACAAAGAATCCAGCGTAAGCTGGTTTTTTTATGTCTGATGAAAATGATAGCCACAACAAAAAACTATTGGATCAGCATATTGGCAGAAGTAAATAAACAGCAGAATAGAAATTTAATTTTAAAAATTAAGAAAATCGAGAGTAATCACCACTCTCGATTCATCACCAGTTCTTCCATTTCAAGGTCTAAATATCCTGCATCCTGTGCCACCATCATCATTGCCTCAGCAATATAGTCAGCAGCACTATCATCCAGGGAAGAATCTAGATCCTCAAACTGAGGTTTCATTTCATTAATTTCAATAACAGTTTGATGAGCATATCGATAGATATCCTGCTCAGCTAAAGCAGGTTTCTGAACTTTTTTAGCAAATTGTTCAATCAACTGCTTGAGTTCAGCGACTAAAATATCTGGATAATATTCATCATCAAACATTGGGAGAAGTAAGTCTTCGAACATACAAAAGTTTACACAACAGCAAAAACTTGCCGCTTATAACATATTTTCCAAAGAATAACGATCATTTTCCCTGACTCAGCCATCTAGCCCAATCAATTAATGGTCACCCTTTGATTCTATACAGCCTATTTCATTAAGCTTGTATCATCGTTTTCCAAACCCGTATTGCATCTGTCATTGCTTTCACGTCATGTGCCCTAACAATGGATGCACCTTGCTGAATACTCAGCAAATGCCCCGTAACGCTTCCTACAGCGCGCTGATCTGCGGCTGCACCTTGCAAGGCTTCACCAATAAAACGTTTACGAGAAAGACCAGATAAAATTGGATAACCCATTTCATTAAGCTTCCAAAATTCATTGAGAAGTCTTAAATTTTGCTGCGCATTTTTTGCAAAACCAAACCCGGGATCAATAATAATATTTTGTTTTTTTACGCCTGCCTTTAAAGCCTCATTCACACGCTGCTGGAGCTCTGCTATAACATCCAAGGTTACGTCTGTATATTGGTCTAGCTGATTCATCGTAGTGGGTTCACCACGCATGTGCATAATTACCACAGGTATATCTAGCTCTACTGCCGTTTTTAAAGCATTTGGTCGAGTAAGCGCACGTACATCATTCCAAATATGTGCTCCTGCCTCTTTCGCTGCACGAATAACATCTGGCTGACTTGTATCAATTGATAGAATCACATCATGTTTGGCCAAAGCTTCAACTACAGGTACAACTCTTCTAATTTCCTCTTCTACACTTACCTCAGACGCCCCCGGGCGAGTAGATTCTCCACCAATATCAATAATGGTAGCACCCTGTTCTATCATGACTAGCGCATGAGCAATAGCTTGATCTACTTGATTATGTTTTCCACCATCACTAAAAGAATCGGGTGTGACATTTAAAATACCCATAACGTGAGGCTGTGATAGATCCAACTGAAGCTGTCCACACTCTAAAATTTGCTGAGGTAAAGGCATTAACTGCATAAAAAGCTCCGGTTTAAAATCTGATAAGTATTTTAGCAATTATCAGCTATCTATAGTGTTGATTTGTTTTCAGCTTTTATTAAATTCATCCCATAAAAAAAGCCACATGACTGTGGCTTTTTTTATTAACTAATTAGTTCATTGCTGGCAATGGTGGCGGTGTAGATGGACCATCTTTTGGTGGTTCAAATGCAGCCACTGGGTTTTCAGCAACATATACTTTAGGTGGTTGTGGCTCACGACCTTCCATAATGTCACGGATTTGATCACGATCAATAGTTTCCCATTCCATCAAAGCTTTTACCATTGCATGTGCAATATCTTTATTACCTTCCAAGATATTACGTGCAACTTTGTATTGCTCATCAAGAATACGACGTACTTCTTCATCAACTAACTGTTGAGTTGCTTCAGAAATCGTACGGCTTCCTACATTTCCAAAGAAACCATTTTGGTTTTCATCTTCATAAACCATGACACCCATTTTGTCAGACATACCGTACTTCGTAACCATCGCACGTGCCATTTTAGTAGCTCGCTCAAAGTCGTTTGAAGCACCAGTAGATTGCTGTTGAATAAATACTTCTTCAGCAATACGTCCACCAAACAAAATTGCAATTTCGTTTAGCATCTTGTCTTTATAATGGCTAATTTGGTCTTGTTCAGGTAACTGCCAAGTTACACCCAAAGCCCAACCACGCGGCATAATCGTTACTTTATGAACAGGGTCTGTACCTGGCAAAATCTCAGCAACAATCGCATGACCTGCCTCATGATAAGCAGTTGCACGACGCTCTTCTTCACGTAGAACCATCGACTTACGTTCTGGGCCCATGTAGATTTTGTCTTTTGCATCTTCAAAGTCATGCATGTCGACAGTATTCTTATTACGACGTGCAGCAAATAATGCAGCTTCGTTCACAAGGTTTGCCAACTGTGCACCAGAGAAACCTGGAGTACCACGAGATAGAACTTTAACATCCACGCCCGTAACCGAAGGTAATTTTTTCAAATGTACATTCAGAATTTGCTCACGACCACGAATATCAGGTAAACCGACCATTACTTGACGGTCAAAACGACCTGGACGTAATAATGCTTTATCCAGCACATCAACACGGTTTGTCGCAGCAATTACGATTACACCTTCGTTACCTTCAAAACCATCCATCTCTACGAGCATTTGGTTTAAGGTTTGCTCACGCTCATCATGACCACCACCTGTACCTGAACCACGGTGACGACCAACTGCATCAATCTCATCAATAAAGATAATACAAGGCGCATGACGCTTCGCTTGCTCGAACATATCACGGACACGAGACGCACCCACACCCACGAACATTTCTACAAAGTCAGAACCTGAAATGCTGAAGAAAGGAACTTTAGCTTCACCAGCAATTGCTTTGGCTAATAACGTTTTACCAGTACCAGGAGGTCCAACCATAAGTACGCCACGAGGAATCGTAGCGCCCAAACGTTTGAATTTAGCTGGGTCTTTTAAGAAATCTACAATTTCAACAACTTCTTGTTTTGCTTCATCACAGCCGGCGACGTCAGAAAAATTGACTTTGATTTGGTCTTCAGAAAGCATTTTTGCCTTCGATTTACCAAAACTCATCGGTCCATTTTTTCCGCCTGCACCACCACCCATGTTACGCATAAAGAACATGAATAACAAAATGATTAACAGTACAGGGAAACTAGCAATGAGAAGTTGCATCAAAATGCCTTGACGTTGAGGAGCCGTTCCCTCTACAACAACATTTTGCTTATTTAAGCTCGGCATAAGCTCAGTGTCTTCAACTTGCGGACGAACAGTTTCAAACTGTGATCCGTTAGTTTTTTCACCATTAATATTTAAACCGTCAATTGTGACTTGCTTAATTTGGCCAGCATTCACCGCTGCAACGAAATCTGAATATTTCATCGCAGTAGGCTTATTGCGGTCACTGATATTACTGAAAATTAAAATCAGAACACCAAGTATTATTAGCCACAATACGGCATTCTTGAAGTAATCGCTCAAAGCTTTATTCCCATATCGATCTAATTTGATCATGCCCAATCTTGGCCGATCGTCATAAAAACAGCAACTGTATTGCTTGCGGATAACCTAAAAGTACAAAATGCACAATTTTTAGGAGCTTGGCAAGTAAACTTTATTGCAATGCTTTCTTACGCCCTTGTCCAACCAAAAAAACTTCTTTAGAGCGCGCCCGAGAAGCTGCCGGTTTTGCTGTCTTTAACACATCAAAACTATCAACCACTTGTTTACGAAACTCATCAAATCCTGCGCCTTGGAACACTTTAACCACAAACTGTCCATTAGGACCAAGAACCTTTTGAGCAAAATCTAAAGCCAGTTCACATAAGTAAATCTGTCTAGGTTGATCAACAGCCCTATTACCTGATGTATTGGGGGCCATATCAGAAATTACAATGTCTACTTGTCGCCCATTTAAAATATTTAACAATTTTTCAAATACAGCTTCTTCTCTAAAGTCGCCTTGTAAGAAAGTGACATCAGGCAAAGCATCCATAGGCAAAATATCGGAAGCAATTACTAATCCCTTGCTACCCACAAGTTTTCCAGCAATTTGAGACCAACTACCAGGAGCTGCACCCAAATCTACCACCGTCATGCCTGGCTTGATCAACTTATATTTTTCTTGAATTTCAAGAAGTTTATATGCTGCTCGCGCACGATACCCTTCCTTTTGTGCTTTTTTTACAAAAGGATCGTCTAGATGCTCCCTCATCCACGCACGACTACTTTTCGACAATTTCTGGTTTGTAATGCGTGTTGCCATAACTCACTAAATATCAAAAAAACTTCTGATCGTTCATTGTACGTGAAAATTACTCTCATTACAGTACGGATGTAGCGTAATCTCACCAAGTTTTACAGTTTTTTTTCAATAATGTTAATCGATTATTTATACAGTTTTTCGTACATTTGAATTTAAGTTTTTTGCTATACTAAGTCGTTTTTAAAATCAGGTATTTTTAATGGCCGCTTTATCTATCCATGAACGTAAACGTTTACGTCAAATTGGTCATGTGCTTAATCCGGTTGTCATGATTGGTGGACAAGGCTTAACAGATGCTGTAATCGAAGAAACTCTTCGTGCTTTAAATGACCATGAACTTATCAAAGTTAAGGTTGCCGGTGAAGATCGTGAAGCACGTACTGCTGTAATTGATGCAATTGTAGAAGCGACTGGTGCAGAAGCTGTTCAAAAGATTGGTAAAATTGTTTTACTTTACAAAAAAGCAGCTAAACAAAACCAGCATTTGTCTAATCTTGTTCGCCACGCTCACCTAGCAAACTAATTTGATTTGACAAACTATGGCAAGTTACGAACTTTCAGCTTTTGATCGTTTTCATGCTGTTTCTGTTGTTGGCGCAATTGAACAGCAGGCACCGCACACCTTAAATGTCGGTTTTTGGATTCGTGATCCAAATCAACTCATTATCTGGCCCCAAGAAGTCGCGGCTCATCCTCGTCAGGATTTTTTGTGGGAAGAAACTTGTTTCGAAATTTTTGTTGGCGTGCATGATGAAGATTATTATCGGGAAATTAACCTTTCCCCTTCTCAAGCATGGCAGTCTTATCAGTTTGAAGAATATCGCTATCCAGAAAGTATGCCTCCCCTTGCTGCTTACGATATTGAACTGAACCATCTCAAGCGTACTCATTATGGCTTAAATGTTAGTCTTGATTTGGGACAATTTATGCAACAGCATCGCTTGAAATGGGCAAACCTTTATTTAGGTTTAACTGCAGTTTTAAAAACCAAAGAAGGTATTCAATACTATGCAATGCAGCATAGTGGAAAAAGTGCAGATTTCCATAATAAGCGTGACTGGTTACATCAGTTTTAAAAGTAAAAAAGCGAGAAATTAATTCTCGCTTTTTTATAGCTTAGAAAAACTGGAACTATTAATTATCCCGCGCTTTATTCCAAGCTTCGACTGCATTATTTTTAGTACGTTTAATGCTTTCACTTAAAGAATCTTTGTGCTTTAAAGAAATCTGGCTAATATCACCTTTAAGCTCTTTACTGACTTTAGTCAAATCTTCAATAAGTGCATTAATTTCTGCTTTCAAAGCATTTTTAAGTTCAGACAATCCTTCTTGTGAAGTACTAAACTGAGCTTTAATCACATCTAGTCGTTGCAAAATATCTTGTTTAATTTGGATAAATTGATTCTGAATATTTTTGTTTAACTCATGAGTTTCAGCTTCAATTTTTTCTTGAGCCTCACTTATGACTTCTTTGACCTGTTCTTGAGTTTCAGCGACAGCCTCTTTTACCTGAGTTTTCGCTTCTATAGCAACTTCTTTAATCTGCTCGGTTTTCTCAGCAACACTTTCTTTTACTTGTGCAGTTTTAGCAGTGACTGCTCTTTTAGCTTTAGTCGTAGTAGCAGCTACGGTTTCTTTCACCTCACTCACATCGGCTTTTGCTGAATCAACAACAGCTTGAGCTTTTTCACTCACATCTTTTGAAACTTGATTATTACTCATGCTATTTCCTCGTATTGGTTATTTTTTAACTAACAATACAATAAATCCAGTTCTAAAAATCGACCTTGCAAATTGTTAGACAATTTATCAAAAGTACTTGATTCGGATGAGTGGATAATTTTTTTGTAAAAAGCAAGCAATGAATTATATTTTTTAGCAGAAAATAAATAGACTTTTTAAGGTTCCATGCGTATAATGCGCTGTTAAGTTACAAGCGAGCAGACCGATAGGGAGGGCCATGTTTTATCACAACATCGCCTATCTTTTTTGGGTCTACTCGCTTTTTTACAGCCGAAATTCAGGAGCTTTGGTTTGAGCACCCCCGCCATTTTAGCCCTCGCAGATGGAACGATCTTTAAAGGAACGTCAATCGGCGCAACGGGAAGTACGACTGGAGAAGTCGTTTTTAACACAGCCATGACAGGCTATCAAGAAATTTTGACTGACCCAAGTTATGCACAACAAATTGTGACATTAACTTACCCTCATATTGGTAACACTGGTTGCAACGCGGAAGACGTTGAATCTGGTCGTATCCATAAAGTATGGGCGAATGGTTTAATTATTCGTGACCTTCCACTACTACACAGCAACTTCCGTGCTGAACAGTCTTTAAGTGAATATTTACAAGCGCACAATGTTGTTGCGATTGCTGATATTGATACACGTAAATTAACGCGTATTTTACGTGACAAAGGTGCACAAAATGGTTGCATCCTTGCTGGCGAAAATATTACTGAAGAAGAAGCAATTGCCAAAGCTCGTGCTTTTGGTGGTTTAAATGGTTTAGATCTTGCAAAAGAATGCTGTGATCCAACAGGCTTTGAGTGGTCTGAAGGTTCGTGGGTATTAGGTAAAGGCTTTACTCAACCCGAATTAAAATATCACGTGGTTGCATACGATTACGGTGTCAAAACCAACATCTTGCGTATGCTTGCAGACCGCGGTTGTAAACTCACTGTTGTACCTGCTGAAACTCCGGCTGAGAAAGTTTTGGCACTTAATCCAGATGGCGTATTCCTTTCAAACGGCCCAGGCGATCCAGCTGCTTGTGATTACGCAATCGAAGCTGTAAAAACTATTGTTGAAACCACAACATTACCTGTATTTGGTATTTGCTTAGGCCACCAAATCTTGGCACTCGCTTCTGGTGCAAAAACTGTAAAAATGAACCATGGTCACCACGGTGCTAACCACCCTGTACAAAATCTTGAAGATGGTACAGTGATGATTACTTCACAGAACCATGGTTTCGCTGTAGATGCAGAAACTTTACCGGCTAACTTAAAAGCAACGCATAAATCATTGTTCGATGGCACCTTACAAGGTATTCACCGTACAGACAAACCAGCTTTCAGCTTCCAAGGTCACCCTGAAGCAAGCCCAGGTCCACATGATTGTGCCCCATTGTTCGATCACTTCATCGAACTTATTGAAGCATCTAAACAGTAATTACGGAGCGAATAATGCCTAAACGTACGGATATTAAAAGCATCTTAATTATTGGTGCTGGCCCGATTGTGATTGGTCAGGCATGTGAGTTTGACTACTCAGGTGCTCAAGCGTGTAAAGCTCTTCGTGAAGAAGGTTACCGTGTTATTTTGGTTAACTCTAACCCAGCAACCATTATGACAGACCCATCAATGGCTGATGCAACGTATATTGAGCCGATTACTTGGCAAACAGTTGCTCAAATCATTGAAAAAGAACGTCCAGATGCAGTATTGCCAACTATGGGTGGCCAAACTGCATTGAACTGTGCTCTTGCACTTGATGAGCACGGCGTTCTTGAAAAATATAATGTTGAATTAATTGGTGCAACTAAAGACGCAATTGAGAAAGCCGAAGATCGTAAACTCTTCGATATCGCTATGCGTAAAATTGGCTTGGAATGTCCAAAAGCTGCCATTGCTGAAACAATGGAAGAAGCTTTAGAAATCCAATCACGCTTTGGTTTCCCAGTAATTATCCGTCCATCATTCACAATGGGTGGTTCGGGCGGCGGTATTGCATATAACCGTGAAGAATTCCTTGAGATCTGTGAACGTGGTTTCGACCTCTCTCCTACTCACCAGTTATTGATTGATGAATCATTAATTGGCTGGAAAGAATATGAAATGGAAGTTGTTCGTGACAAAAACGACAACTGTATTATCGTATGTGCGATCGAAAACTTCGACCCAATGGGCGTACACACTGGTGACTCTATTACTGTAGCACCAGCTCAAACATTAACTGACAAAGAATATCAATTGATGCGTAATGCTTCAGTTGCAGTTCTTCGTGAAATTGGTGTTGAGACAGGTGGCTCTAACGTTCAGTTCGGTATTAACCCGAAAGACGGACGTATGGTTGTGATCGAGATGAACCCTCGTGTATCTCGTTCATCTGCGCTTGCTTCTAAAGCAACAGGTTTCCCAATTGCTAAAATCGCAGCAAAACTTGCTGTTGGTTATACCCTTGATGAATTGAAAAATGACATCACTGGTGGCGTGACTCCTGCAAGCTTCGAACCGTCGATTGACTATGTTGTAACGAAGATTCCTCGTTTTAACTTCGAGAAATTCCCACAAGCAGAACCAGTTCTTACCACTCAGATGAAATCTGTTGGTGAAGTCATGGCAATTGGCCGTAACTTCCAAGAATCTGTACAAAAAGCATTACGTGGTCTTGAAGTTGGTGTAAGCGGTTTTGATGAAAAAATCGAAGCCGGTGCAACAAATGCCAAAGAAACCATTTTAAAAGAGCTTAAAGTTCCGGGTCCTGAGCGTATCTGGTACGTAGCGGATGCATTCCGCCATGGTTTCTCTTTAGATGAAGTTTTTGAAGCAACTAAAATTGATCGTTGGTTCCTCATCCAGATTCAAGACATCGTTAAAACTGAAGCTCAAGTGAAAACTTTAGGTTTTGGTGACTTAAACGCTGACAACATCCGTTCGTTCAAGCGTAAAGGTTTATCTGACCTTCGTATTGCTCACCTCATGGGCATTTCACAAAAGCAATTCCGTAAACAACGTTGGAACTTGGGTGTTTATCCAGTTTACAAACGTGTTGATACATGTGCAGCAGAGTTTGAGTCTGGTACTGCATACATGTATTCAACTTACGATGAAGAATGTGAAGCAAATCCATCAAACCGTGACAAAATCATGGTGATTGGTGGTGGTCCAAACCGTATTGGTCAAGGTATCGAATTTGACTACTGCTGTGTACACGCTGCATTAGCGATGCGTGAAGACGGTTATGAAACAATCATGGTGAACTGTAACCCTGAAACTGTTTCTACCGACTATGACACATCTGACCGTCTATACTTCGAGCCTGTAACACTTGAAGATGTACTTGAGATCGTACGTACCGAGAAGCCTAAAGGCGTAATCGTACAGTATGGTGGTCAAACTCCACTTAAATTGGCACGTGCTTTAGAAGAAGCAGGTACCCCAATTATCGGTACATCACCAGATGCGATTGACCGTGCTGAAGACCGTGAACGCTTCCAGCAAATGATCCAACGTTTACAGCTTCGTCAACCAAATAACAGCATTGTAAAATCTGCTGAAGAAGGTATCTCTGAAGCTGCAAAAGTAGGTTATCCGCTTGTTGTTCGCCCATCTTATGTATTAGGTGGTCGTGCAATGGAAATCGTATATAACGAAGAAGAACTTAAACGTTACCTTCGTGAAGCAGTTCAGGCATCTAATGAAGCCCCTGTTCTTCTTGACCGTTTCTTAGATGATGCAACTGAAGTTGATGTTGACTGTGTATCTGACGGTAAAGACGTTGTGATCGGCGGCATCATGCAGCATATCGAACAAGCGGGTATTCACTCAGGTGATTCTGCATGTTCAATTCCTCCTTATTCTTTATCAAAAGAAATTCAGGATGAAATGCGTCGTCAAACGATTGCAATGGCAAAAGAACTTGGTGTTGTTGGCTTGATGAACGTTCAGTTCGCTGTAAAAGGTGACGATATTTACGTTCTAGAAGTTAACCCACGTGCTTCACGTACAGTTCCATTCGTATCGAAGTGTATTGGTGATTCTTTAGCTAAAGTAGCTGCGCGTTGTATGGCAGGTCAATCTCTTGAATCTCAAGGATTTACTAAAGAAATCATTCCAACTCACTTTGCTGTGAAAGAAGCAGTTTTCCCATTCGCAAAATTCCAAGGCGTTGATCCAATGCTTGGACCTGAGATGAAATCTACAGGTGAAGTGATGGGTGTAGGTAAAACATTTGGTGAAGCATTCTATAAAGCTGTTTTAGGCTCAAATGAACGCTTACCAGGCTTACCAACTGAAGGCGAAGTAAAACATGCTTTCTTATCAGTACGTGAATCTGACAAGAAATACATCGCTGATATCGCTAAGAAATTAGTTGCGTATGGCTTCAAGCTTGTTGCAACAGGTGGTACTTATCAAGTGCTTAAAGAAGCAGGTTTAGAATGTGAATCTGTAAATAAAGTTACTGAAGGTCGTCCACATATTGTTGACCGCTTGAAAAATGGTGAAATACACCTTATTGTCAATACCACTGAAGGTAAACAGGCTCAATATGACTCTGCAATGATCCGTCGTGCTGCCCTACAAGGCAAAGTGTATTACACAACGACAATCAATGGTGCAGAAGCTGTTTGCCAAGCCTTTGCTGTGAAATTGCCAATGGATGTATACCGCTTGCAAGATTTAACTGTAGGTTAATTTTTTTACCGATAAGTCCCGTCACCTTATCGGTGGCGGGATTTTTTCATTTTTTTAACTGTGTTTTCTCAACTTAAGAGGGACCGAAATGCAACGTTATCCAATGACCCCTGAAGGTAAAATCGCCTTAGAGAAAGAATTACAACATCTGAAATCTGTTGAACGTCCACGTATTACTCAAGCAATTGCCGAGGCACGTGAACATGGGGACTTAAAAGAAAATGCAGAATACCATGCTGCTCGTGAACAGCAAGGTTTCTGTGAAGGACGCATCCAAGATATCGAAGGTAAATTGGGTGCTTCACAAGTCATCGATGTTAAAGACTTAGAACAAAACGGTCGTGTTGTATTCGGTGTTACGGTAACGATTGAGAACCTTGATACTGAAGAACGCAAGACTTATAAAATTGTTGGTGATGATGAAGCAGATTTTAAAATCAATAAAATCTCAGTGAACTCACCAATTGCACGTGGCCTTTTGAGCAAGAGTGAAGGTGATGAAGTAAAAATCGTTACTCCTCAAGGCGAAGTGGAATATGAAATCGTAAGTGTAGAATATATTTAATTTTTAAATAGATATACTTAAGTTATAAGACCCCTCAATTGAGGGGTTTTTTATATTTCCGACTAATATTAAAAAATTCACTAGGCATCTTTTAAAAAACCTGATGCGAAGATTTGAAAAGCATTTAATGCTTCAGGAAGTACCTGTTCAGGATATTCACTAGAGGCCACCCATAATGCAGCGTTCATGGCAGCACCATTTAAAAGCACTGCTGCCGCTTCAGGATCTACAATTTTAATTCGTTCTGCTGTCAATAGCTGTTCAACACACTCACGGGTAGACTGCAGACATCTATTTTGACTTGGCCAATGCGCTGGATCGCCCAGCACTGCAGGTCCATCACGTAACACAATACGCTGAAACTCAGGATTCAAAGCATTTTGAATATAGGTCTGCCCTTCAAGTAATAATCCTCCCCAAAGATCATCAGGTTGCTCTCGATGCTGCTGGGCATATTCTGCCATTTGTGAATCAATTTGATCGACCACTGCAGCAAATAAACCACGCTTATCGCCAAAATGATGGTACAACGCCCCACGGGTCAAACCTGCTTCTGCCGTGAGTTTATCCATTGAAGTATCGGCATAGCCATATTCAGCAAATGCACGACGAGCTACTTCAATTAGTTTCTTGCGGGTTTCCGCCATCTTTTGTTCACGAACAGACATGTATTTCACCAAGGAATCATCATAAAAATTTTAATTGACATACGCCTCGTATGTCAATTATGTTTACATACGAGGCGTATGTTAAACTTAAGCCACATTTACTGATTTGGTATTTAAATAATGAAGGAGAACAAACCTGATGAGAACTGCAATATTTCCTCAAGACCGTCATGCATTATATGAACAGCATGGTTATTCAGCCGCAATTCAATCGAAAGACTTACTCTTTGTTTCAGGACAGGTTGGTAGTCTTGAAGATGGCTCGCCTGTACCTGATTTTGAAAAACAGGTAACACAAGCTTTTAAAAACTTAGCAGAGACATTGAAAGCAGCGGGTTGCACTTTCGATGATATTATTGATGTCACCACCTTTCATACCGATCCTGAACGGCAGTTTGAAAGTATTATGAAAGTTAAAAATCAGATCTTTACACAAAAGCCTTATCCCAACTGGACCGCTGTTGGTGTAACCTGGCTAGCGGGCTTTGATTTTGAAATTAAAGTCATTGCACGTATTCCTCATAATAATTAGTTCAAATTAACCCCTCCTTTAATATTTGATTCACTGGCTGGGCTGAGATTATGGGTTCAGCTTGAATCGCAATTCGGTATAATGGCGTATTCTCTTTTTTATATTTCCCTTATGGCTGAAAAGTTAATTGGCTCCCCTGTTCGTCACTGGTGCGAATTTGAGTTTATTTCCAAAACTGTAAGAAATCCAAATATCCATATTAAAGGAAATTATTCTTACTATTCGGCCTATTGGGATCAGGGTTTTGAACGTTGTGTCGTGCGTTATTTACATGACAAGCCCTCTATGCCAGACAAGCCAATTGACCAGCTTTATATTGGTAATTTTGTTTGTTTCGGCGCTGAGTGTGTGATCATGATGGGCGGTAACCAACTTCACAGACCAGACTGGATTTCAACTTTTCCTTTTGATACTCGAAGTTTTTTGGCAGCTGGTGATACTGTAATTGCTGACGGATGCTGGATTGGTAGCCGTGCGATGATCATGCAAGGTGTCAAACTGGGTGAAGGTGCGGTGATCGCAACGGGAGCTGTGGTAACTAAAGATGTTCCTCCTTATGCAATTGTCGGTGGGGTGCCCGCGAAAATTATTAAATATCGCTTTCCTCAAGAACGAATAGACAAATTACTTGCTTTAAAACTTTATGACTTAGATGAGAAGCAAATTTTAAAAATACGCGAATATTTACAATCTGATGATATAGATGCTTTATCTGCACATGTAGAAAATTTGCGTATTTTATAAAAAATATATCTACAAAAATTTGTTGTTATAAAGCCACAAATGATTACGCGCTTGAATTTAAATCGTCAAAAAATAAGTTTAAAGTATTAATAAATAAGCATCATTACAATAAGGAAAATACTCATGTTATATCCACATATTCTTGTACCAATTGATGGTTCTGAAACGTCTATGGTTGCCATGAAAGAGGCAATCAAACTGGGAAAAGCGCTAAATAGCAAAATTACAGTTGTACAGGTGATGGCACTTGATCCATTTATTGCTGATGCCTATGTAAAAACTGGTAAAACCAATGAGCTGATTGAACGCACACGAACTTATTTACTTGATATTTTAGAACAAGCAAAACAACAATTTTCTAATGAAGGCCTTACTGTTGAAACTAAATTACTGGAAGGTTTCGTCGTACATGAGGAAATTATTCAGGCTGCCCAAGATTTAAATGCAGATCTAATTGTTATGGGCTCACATGGTCGCACAGGGGTTCGAAAACTTGTATTAGGAAGTGTGGCACAAAAAGTCTTAGGTGAAAGCCATATTCCTGTTTTAATTGTGCGCTAATGCAAGATTGCCTGTCTGGCTAAATTGAGCAAGATAGGATTTTATTTCTTAAAAGGTTGAGTTAAAGCTTCCCTTTTTCAGCATAACTCATCTGTGCCATCAAACTTAAAAATCATATTGCTCCACTAAACCATTTATTATTTTTTATGTGTAATTAGGCTCTAATCTGAACACTAAGGCTGCCAAGCAAACTGCTTTAAGTTAACTTTACCATTTAACAAATAGACGCCTTCAGCTTCCAACTTTAATTGCTGAATATTTTCACCCTTTTCATTAAATTTACTTAGGCTAATTTTGCCTTGAGAATTAATCACACGATACCAAGGAACTTGATGATCAGCTTCAAGATGTTTTAAAACATAGCCCACCAATCTTGCATGTTTAGGTAATCCTGCCATACGAGCAACTTGCCCATAAGTTGCAACTTTTCCGTAAGGAATCAAAGCAATGACTTCTAAAATCTGTCGATGTAGTTCATACTGAGTTGTCAAAATGGACTCCATAAAAATTGACATAATTCATATCATATAAAAATTTTTGCCTAAAACTAAATGCAATCCAAGGTGGGCTTGAGGGAGATCTGCATGAAAAAAATATTACTGGTGGTTACTGGAACTTTACTATGCGTTTCTTGTACTACACGTCCTCCTTTTACGTCAGGAGAACCCCCTAAAGTATCTATAGATGGTCGCCCTATTGTTCCAGTCACTTTTGTTTTTACAACCAATACACCAGAAGCGACGAAGTTTGATAATTATCAACAGATGCGTAAGGAAATTAAAATACTAAATAGATATTATGTTGATGATAAAAATAATAAAATTTTCAAGTTTAAATTACATCGTTATATCCCTTATGAAGAGTTCTCAAAATTACGCTGTGATTTAAAACAACAAATTAATCAGCCTTACCCAATTACGACCGAGACCATTCCTGCAAGTGTAAATACCTGTTTTCCTAAGCGGACTGCGAGCAAAGAGGTTATTGTTTTCATTTATGATGCCTACTCAACGAAGTGGAAATTTGAGGATGTAACGAGTAGAGCGTTTCGCAATAATGGTAAACCTTTTGTTTTATTAGACTGGAACCGTCTCAATTATAATATTCAGGCGGGTAGCGTACATGAGATGGGCCATGTGTTTGGACTAAAACATGTATGTGCACCGAACGCAACTAAACGTACGCCAACCAACATCATGACGAGCGCAGAATGTAAACTTGGTAGTGGTGGACTTAGAAATTTAGGTTTTACGCCCGTACAACTTCAAACAATTTTAGAAAACTATCAACGCTATCCATAAACTTTATTAAAAACTCATTTCAACGTAAAAACCTAAATCATCTTGTGCCGTGTAATAATTTTCTTGGGCTAGTAAAGTTGTCATGTAACTACTGGCCTTTAAGAAATCTTCAGCATTGACTGGATACGGTTGCCAAAATGTTTTCAGATTATTAGTGTAGATTGGATATAAACGCAGCTGATCTTTTGACAAATCTAACCTTGCTATACAGCCATAAGGTAAAGCATTGTGTGCGTCATATTCACCATTACTATTAAAGACAGCATTGCCAATACCAAACACGACTGGCTTGTGGTTGATCATCTGAAGAGGTTGAATAGTATGAGCACCATGGCCAACTATAAGATCTGCACCCGCTTGGGTTAAAATCTTAGCAAGTCTGCTCTGCTCTTTTGTAATGGGCTTAAAATCGACACCCCAATGACAAATAACAATAATTTTATGCTCAGGGTTAGTCTGCTTATAACGGCCTATTTGTTCAAGCAAAACTCCATTTAAACACGAAACTCCATTTGTATGACCTAAAGCATAAAAATCATAATCTAAATAGGCCGTGTCTCTGTGCCAATAGCCGTTAAAAATAGCGTAATGCTTGTTATTAAAAGTGATTTCAAAGTAGCTATGAGCATCTTTTTGATTTAGGCCAGCCCCAATATAAGAAAGATTAGCTTGATCAAATTGTTGTAATGTATAAATTAATCCACGATCCCCATAATCTTTTAGATGATTATTTGCCAGTACAACATGGTTAAGGTGAATATTTTTGAACGCACCTAATGTTTGTTCAACATCAGCTTTAAGAATGAATGGCTTTTTATGTGCTAAAGGAGATTGAGTTTCTAAAGCAAAGACCGCTTCAAAGTTAGCAATATTTAGGTCATTTTCGCCTAAAAAGCCTTTTATTTTATCGAATGAATAGTCATACCCATATTGCTGCAGAGCATCCGTTTGTCCTCTCGCCTTACGTTTTTCGGTGTAGATTTCCCCAAAGTAGGTATCCCCAAAAATGTTAATAATGCCACTCGGAGTAGAGCAAACTTTAGGTTTTACATTCTGTGCTTGAAAACAATGATAGTAAGGAATCAAGTGCTCAGCACGATGAATATCATCTAAGAATAAAAAGAAACCAATCGTTTGGTTTTCTTCAAAGAAAGTAAGATAAATTTTTCTAAATGAGTTTGTAAGATATAAGACCTCTACTACGTTCTGTGCCATTAATGAGGTCTGAGGAAGATAGGACTTTCCTTTAAAAATAAGTTCCTTAATAAAAAAAAGTTTTTTTATTTCAATTGGGTAACTAAAAATTTTTCTGAGCAATAAAAACAAATGCTTTAGCTGATTTTGGTTACCTTCATTTTCTAATGTTAAGTGATAGGTAGCGGCTCTTTTTGAGAAAATTAAAGATGCTTGCTCATTTGTACCGCAGAGCATCTTACTTAAAGCATCTTTTACATCTGCTGCTTGAGTAAAAATTAAGAACTGCAATAGCTCGGTAAATGTATAACTTTCCGTTGTTTTTAAACCTAAATTTTGCTGTCCAATTTGCTCACTCATTTTTTGTGGCACGACATAGACGTCTTGAGCCTGTACTTTTTTTTGTTGAAATTGTTCTAGTGCATAGTCGATGAGTAAGAGCGTTGAAATATCATCATCAACTTCGAATTGCCATACAGCTTCATCAAAACTTGTAGTCTCGATATGTGCTAATAATTTGATTTCAACGGGTTGATACTTCATGACTCATCCCCTTTGTAATCTTTTACATAGGCGATGTAGCCCGATAAGTTGTGTTCCTGGTCATCAATCCTTACTCGAAAACGGTCATGGCGGATATAAAATGCGTGTAAAATTTTATCTGGCCGCGCCATATACATCGCCATTTCCGGATAAAAAAAGCCTGTGGTTTGGAAATCAGCTCTAAACTCAATTAGCTTTTGAAGCTCAGACATATAAGCCTGCTCTAAAAGTACCGTTCGGCCCTGCTCTTTTAAACGGTTTACCATTTTATAAGCAGCCATTAGCATTTCTAATAAAGTTGCGTAGGTCGTTTTTCGATTTCGAATAAAAATAAAATGTTTTAAATAATTATTTAAACCAAAAATAAAATATTTATCTTCAGGGCATATTTTAGTGAGTTCATTTGTACAATAACTTAACCAGTGGTCATGATATTTTTCATATCTATTTTTAATAAAATATTCAAACATTAATTTAACAGTTTCTAATAAACTAGAATTCTGGTTAATTTGATATAACCTTAATAAAGCTAAAGCAGCTTCACCATCATAATAAATAATTCTGAATTTTTCTTTTAAATCATAATCTGGATAATTTAATACATGAGTGGTTGAGCCATTTGAATCGACTAATTTTAAAATACCATTTGCTAGTTTTTCTGCATATTTTTGATAATCATTTTTTTGGGTAATTTCTTGATATTTAGTTAACATTAAAATAGCAGCTGCATTGGCACCTAATTTAACTTCAAACTCCCCTTCTTTACCATCAATCATAAAACTGGTTTCAGGGTCTTTTTCTTTATAAAAGTTGGTCAGCGCATATTGGATAGCAGCATGTACCTTGGGCCAATACTCTGGCTTATTCTGCACTTCAAATGTTTCTAGCAACGCATATACCGAGGTACAGTGGCGTACCGTATTATAGTTACGGATGTCCCGATCATAAGCAGAAAAATAGCCATAGATAAATTTGCCATTTTCTTGAATCTGATCATGCAAAAATGCCGAATTTTTTTCAATTAATGACTGAAAATGCTGTTTCTTATTGCTTGAAATCGCTCTAATACCATTCGCATCATAGCGGCTCGCTAAATTAATGAATTGCTCATTTTCATAAAATGCTGCATAGGTATCAAAAGTCCAAATGTCTTGTAATTCTTGTAGTTTAATCTGTGGTTTAGTCGTATTATATTTTTGCTTAACTGCGTAATTTAGGTTTGTTTCATCAAAAAAATTGGGTTTGTCATAGCTCAAACCTCGAATGATGGCTTTTCCATAAATCTCTTGCTCAAGAAATGCAACCGAACATTGTTCATCAAATCCAATACCTCGACGATAGTGGTTGTTATGAAATTGATGATGGACCTGCTGCTCTACTACTTTCCAAGCTTGTCTTGCTAAATTATATGCAACATCAATTTTTATATAATCAGTAAGTGTTTCCTGTGCAAACTGATCATTAATGAAATCTAATAATTCTTTTTTTGCTTGTGAAAAGCTTGTCTTTTTACTATGCCATACGTTACATCTTTGGTCTTTGGGACCAAATGATATAAATAAAATTGTTTCTTTCTGAAGATCTGAAACATGGGGAGCGATATGTTCTAACCAAAGGTTCAGTTGTCTTTGGAAGTTTAAAAATGCTGTCACTCGAAATCAGTCCCTATCCATTATTTGTTGTTCTATAAAGTTTTCAATGCATCATAACATGAACATGTAAAAAGCTAAGTTAACGTATTGTTTAGACGTAAAAAAAGAGCCCGAAGGCTCTTTTTTTTATAAGTCGATTGTCAGATTAGAAAATGATTTGATTGTTTTGCAACAATTGATCTAGGGTTGTATCAGTATTATTTAATACAAGTAAATCTGTTGTAGCATAAGTTGTTCCAGCTCCGTCACGATCAATACTAACAGTTGTATTTGTACCATCAGAAGTCACTGTGAGGTATCCAGCAAATGATGCTGCAGTACCATTTCCAGTGTAACCAACCAATAGGCTACTTATATCAATTTTGTCAGCATCAGCATCGGAAGCAGTTGGCCCTACGTGGAAGTTATTCCATGTATCTACACCATTGCCACCAGCATTATCAGCATTATTCAATACATTAAAGACTAAAGTATCTGAACCACCTGCATTACTGTTAAGAACATCTTGGCCAGCTGAGCTAACTACAATATCATCGCCCGTGCTGAGGTTAAATTCTTTATCTAGATTGATCGTCAAGCTAGATGAAGATTCCTGACCAGTTATTCCTGATACCAGTTTATATTCAATTACGTCAGATGCCGCTGTCGAAGAAGTACTTGGCAGATATGTATACGAACCATTCGCATACATATGTAGCGTTCCTGTACCTGTATCGATAGCTTGACCTAAAGCAAGTTCATATGTACCAGTTGTGGTATTCAATACATATAGTTGAGAACCCTCAGCGATGTCAGCAACTCCTCCAATTGCATCACCCTCCAGTACATTACCAGAAACCACTCCACCATTAGCACCAGTATAGTCATAGCTATCTAGGTGAGTGATTGTTTCACCCATATATACTGAAGTGGTATAACCAAGGCCTAAGATGTTTCGACTAGAGATAGTCGCTGTGTATGTACCAGCTTCTAAATCATTTAAGGTCAAACGAACACCGCCATCTAATAGGCTTACAGCATTTGCTAGAGAAGTACCCGTTACTGTACCAACCACAACTCCTGCACTATTCGTTACAGTGATTGTGTAAGAAGGTAACACACTCAAACCTGCACCAGGAACTGCGTAAATTGTGACATCACTCATATCATTGGCATCAACTGTGAAGTTGTATGTCATTGTGCCAGTTCGAGGAGTGAGCGGAGTACCTAGTGGTGTACTAAACGAACCTTGACCATTATCAAGCGGATCAATATTAGTCATTGCATTCACTAAAATGCTGTTGACCGTAATCTCATCCGGATTTGCGATAGGTGCAGGAACAATACCATCTACTGAAGGATCTGCAGTATTCCAAGTCACTGTAACGTCTGGAGAACCTACCTGAACATGTAATGTTGCAGTATCAGTAGTTCCTGTTATTGCATCACGAATTGTGTAAGTGAATGAATCCACTTTACCAATTGCACTCAGATCAGCTGTATTTGGTGTATAGGTGTAGTGACCATTTGTAGAAATCACCAATGTACCGTATGCACCGCTTATAACTGTATCTGTTCCTACTGTTTGTGGTAGAGCACCCACTACCTCAGAAGTTACGGTTGTAACCTGAGTAGCTAATGTCGTTACATCATCAGTCAGTACATTACCCTCTGCAACTACTGCTGTATTAGTAGAAGCAACTGTGTAATCAAAGTCATCTTTCACTACACTCATTGTACCTAGTAAGCCCAAACCTAAGCCGGTGTAAACCATAAATGCTCGGTATTCACCTTGATCGAGTTGAACCGTTGCACCAAAGCCACCACTGCCCAATACGCCAATGTTGAGTAAGCCAGTACTTGTACCGCCATCAATATTGTACCAAGAACCATCGGCACCTTTTTGTTGCAATACCACTTTGTAATCATTCAATAATGATACTGATAGCAATGCACCATATGAGAAGGTAACTTCAGCTTCATGACCAGCGTCAATTGTAAATCCAACACTTGGTGTTCCTAATACCGGTACATTAAAGTCCTCTGTAATTCCTAGCAATGCTAGATAAGTTGCAGAGCCTATAGCTACATCGAATGTGGCTTGAGGAACGATATCTACACCAGCAGAAACCACATTATCGATTGCATCTACAGCATTAATTGTTGCAGGTTGTGATGGGTCACTTGTATTCCAAGTCATATCAATAGCATCACTATCAATATGTAGATACAAGGTCGCTTGCGATGTATTTACACCATCTGACAAGGTGTACGTAAATTGATCAACTTGACCAAGACTTGCAGCCTCACCATTTGGTTCATAGCTGTAATTACCATTAGCGTAGATTGACAATGTACCGTGGTCACCCACAATTGTTGTTACACCTGTCGCATTAACCGCAAATGTCGTGCCATTAAAGTCAACGCTAGTCACTGTACTGAAACCAGAAGCAGTATCTGCGTGTCCATTTAGGCCAACATCATGGATAACGTTACCTTCAGCGACTTGTGTACTGTAGCCTGTGATATTTGTCGCATCAAATACATCTTTTTGAACTGACAATGTACCTAGCACACTAACTCCGACACCACCACCAGCATAAGTCATATAAGCTCTATATTGACCGGCTGCTAGGCCTTCCAATGTCACTGAGTTTCCACCAAAGGCTGCAAGACTGAGTAAGTCAGCATCTCCAGTACCATTCACAGCTACCCATTGATTCGTTGCAGTATCAAATTTTTGAACCACGAGTACATAGTCAGCAAGCAGACTTGCATCTATTAATGCACCGTAATTGAAGGTCACATCATTTAAGGTGCTATCGGTCAAAGTAAAGTTAACGCTTTGACCACCAGCTTGGAAGTCAAAATTATCAGTCAATGACAATAATGCTAGATACGTAGTACTACCTACCGCCACATCATTTTGGAGTTGTAAATACTCTGGATTAATGACTGCTACAGCCAAGTCATCAACCGCGATGATTGGAGTACTATTACCAATTGTAAAGTCTAGGCTTGCACTAATATTGCCGCCCATAGGATCAGACAATGTATAAGTGAAGTGATCAACTAGACCTAGGTTGGCATTCGTATTAGTCGGTGTATAGCTATAATCACCATTTGCGAATATTTGAAGCGTACCATATTGACCTTGAATAGTTGTGCCAGTATTTGGATCAACATTCGTAGTCACACCGTTCACAGTAACCGAATCAACAATTGTGAAGCCCGTTACTGTATCGGCATTTGTGCCTACGCCAAGTCCGGTAATCACATTGCCTTCTGTTGCTAGACCAGTAAAGTCAATTTGATTTGGATCATAAACATCCATCGTACCAGACAATGTACCTAGGATACTCTTACCATATAGGCCGTTGTATGTCATAAAGGCACGATATTGACCTTCATCAAGTCCTTCAACAACCGCTCCTGGTGTCGCATTCACACCTATACCCAATACACTCAAGTTCAACAAGGAAGCTTCACTACTACCAGTAATTGACTCCCAACTATTAGTAGCAGTATTGAATTTTTGTACTACAAGTTGGTAATCACCAAGCGCTCCTTCATTGATTAAACTGCTGTATTTGAAGGTTGCAGTTCCGTTTTCACCAGCGCCTACATTGAACTCCACAGTACTATTCACGAATGGTAAAGGAGCTTGTAGATTGATACCGGCCAACGATAACAATGCAAGGTAACTTGCGCTACCCAATGCTCTGTCATCCTCAATTAAATGAGGCTCAGCAGCAATTGCAGCATTTACAGCATCATCCACTGCTGTAATTGTTACAGTAGCAGGTTGTGATGGATCAGCTGCATCCCAATTCATATCCACAGCTTTACTATCTAGATGTACATAGAACGTAGCTTGTGAAGTTGTATTAGAAGCAGGGTCTAACAAGGTATAGGTAAATTGATCAACCTGACCTAAACCAGCACTATCAGCATTTGGTGTATAGGTGTAATCACCATTTGCATAGATGAGTAAAGTACCGTGAGCACCGATAATTTCAGTTGGAGATGCTCCAATTGCAATGCCATTGACTTCACTAATAATACTGTTAGGTGTAGCAATATCAACATCACCATTTGTATTTGGATCAGAGATTAGATTGCCATGAGCTGCCACAACATCGTAACCAGTAATAACCGCAGGGTTATAAACATCTACACTGCCGTTTAATGTTACTGCGAGTGCGCCACCCACTGCACCACTGAATGACAAGAATGCTCTATATTCGCCTTCAGTAAGTCCTGCAATCTGTGCTGTCGGTGTAGTTCCTAGTAAGGTTAAATTCAATAATGAACGATCACCTGTACCATTCACAGCTTCCCATTGTCCTGTCGCATCATTGTATTTTTGCAACACAACATTGTAGTCACCTAAAGCAGATGCACCAATCAAACTATTGAAGTTGAATGTTGCAACGCCTTCCTGACCAGCAGCGATAGTAAAGTCAACTGTATCTACAGTGAGGAGTTGTAAGTCAACAATATTTCCAACATTTAATAGAACACCATAGAATGCCGAATCAGTCTCTGTACCCACCAATTGATATTGTGGATTGAGTTCAACCTCAACAAGATTATCCGCTGCACGAATCGAATCAAACACGATATTAAGATTAGCTTGTCCAGTTGCTCCAGTTACTGAGTCAGTTAACGTATATGTGAATACATCAGTTTGACCTACACCAGAACCATCTGCATTTGGTACGTAAACATAACTACCATCTTGATAGAAAGTAATTGTTCCGTAAGTACCTGCAAATGTCTCACCATCAGCATCAATCGCATGACCATTTACTGATGAAACAAAAGTATCTGGAGTTACTTGATCGATTTGACCTGTTGTTGGATCCGGATCAGTAATCACGTTACCTTCAGCATTACCAATTTCATATCCACCTGCTACAGACAAGTCATAATCATCCATAGTGGCAGAAAGAGTACCTAATACGCCAACTCCTAACAATCCATCGTAGGCTAAGAATGCGCGGTATTGACCCGCATCTAAACCATCAAGGACTGCACCAGGAACATTACCTGTACCAATACCTAACAAGTGCAAGCTAATTAAAGATGAATCAGCATCGCCATGGATAGATTCCCATTGGTTAGTTGCTGTATTGAATTTCTGAACTACTAGTTTGTAGTCAGAAAGTACAGCTGCGTCGATTAAGCCACTATATTGGAAAGTGACATCACCTTCATGACCATCAGCGACAGTAAATCCTAGAGAATTACCACCAAGTTGAAGGTCTAAGCCTGCTACAGATGTAAGTACTAAATAAGAAGTACTGCCTAGGCTTACATCATCACCAACAAGAGCTGGTTTCGGACTAAGAACTGCATGATCAGTGTTGTCAAAGGCAGGAATAGAACCCGCAAGAGTATAGCTTTGTGTATCCGCTACTGTGCTTGGGTTACCCGCCGCATCGGTAAAGGTTGCTACTGCATCAACTGTTAAGTCTGGATCTGCAGCAAGGCCACTACCAGCTACATCAACGGTCCAAAGACCCGTTGCTGCATCCACGGTTGCAGTATAATCAACACCATTTACAGTCACCACAACCTCTGTTGTTGCAGCATCTGTAGGAATGTTGGTCAAGGTACCTGTTAAGGTCACCAGACCACCTGCTTCTACTGCATTCAGTATGTTATCAGCAGTAACTGGGTCAATTGCTAACACAGTTGTAGTGATATCTGGTGGAGTAACATCGAGTGTTACTGTTACATCAGCATCAGCTGCATCCACGTTACCTTGAGCATCTACAGCCTCAGCATGAATCACAATCTGACCAGTCACAGGATCTGCTGCTGTTGCGGCAAGAGCTGCTGTGATAAAGCCGTTGGCAAGGTCAGTTGCTGTCACGGTGTAGTTAGTACCGTTAACATTAACCACTGTGCCATCGATTGCATCTGGTCCCAACGCCACTTGTGCATTGAAGGTACCGTCTGTGCCAAGTTCTGCAGCATTTAAGATACCGTCGCCATTTAAGTCTTCAGGAACCGTGATCGCTGTAATCAGATCTTGTGGAGTTGTATCAATTGTTACTGTTACATCTGCATCAGCAACATCCACGTTACCTTGTGCATCTACAGCCTCAGCATGAATCACAATCTGTCCAGTCACAGGATCTGCTGCTGTTGCATCCAGAGCTGCTGTGATAAAGCCGTTGGCAAGGTCAGCTGCTGTCACGGTGTAGTTAGTACCGTTCACATTAACCACTGTGCCATCGATTGCATCTGGTCCCAACGCCACTTGTGCATTGAAGGTGCCATCTGTGCCTAGCTCGTCTGCATTTAAAATACCGTCGCCATTTAAGTCTTCAGGAATCGTGATCGCACCGATCAGGTCTGCAGGTAAGGTATCAACTGTTACTGTCACATCTGCATCTGCAACATCCACGTTACCTTGTGGATCGACTGCTTCTGCATGGATCGCTACAGGGCCTTCGCCTGTGACAGGGATCGCTGCTGTGATGAAGCCGTTGGTAAGGTCAGCTGCTGTCACGGTGTAGTTAGTACCGTTCACATTAACCACTGTGCCATCGATTGCATCTGGTCCCAACGCCACTTGTGCATTGAAGGTACCGTCTGTGCCTAGCTCGTCTGCATTTAAAATACCGTCGCCATTTAAGTCTTCAGGAATCGTGATCGCACCGATCAGGTCTGCAGGTAAGGTATCAACTGTTACTGTCACGTCTGCATCTGCAACATCCACGTTACCTTGTGGATCGACTGCTTCTGCATGGATCGCTACAGGGCCTTCGCCTGTGACAGGGATCGCTGCTGTGATGAAGCCGTTGGTAAGGTCAGCTGCTGTCACGGTGTAGTTAGTACCGTTCACATTAACCACTGTGCCATCGATTGCATCTGGTCCCAACGCCACTTGTGCATTGAAGGTACCGTCTGTGCCTAGCTCGTCTGCATTCAAGATACCGTCGCCATTTAAGTCTTCAGGAATCGTGATCGCACCGATCAGGTCTGCAGGTAAGGTATCAACTGTTACTGTCACGTCTGCATCAGCAACATCCACGTTACCTTGTGGATCGACTGCTTCTGCATGGATCGCTACAGGGCCTTCGCCTGTGACAGGGATCGCTGCTGTGATGAAGCCGTTGGTAAGGTCAGCTGCTGTCACGGTGTAGTTAGTACCGTTCACATTAACCACTGTGCCATCGATTGCATCTGGTCCCAACGCCACTTGTGCATTGAAGGTGCCATCTGTGCCTAGCTCGTCTGCATTTAAAATACCGTCGCCATTTAAGTCTTCAGGAATCGTGATCGCACCGATCAGGTCTGCAGGTAAGGTATCAACTGTTACTGTCACGTCTGCATCTGCAACATCCACGTTACCTTGTGGATCGACTGCTTCTGCATGGATCGCTACAGGGCCTTCGCCTGTAACAGGGATCGCTGCTGTGATGAAGCCGTTAGTAAGGTCAGCTGCTGTCACGGTGTAGTTAGTACCGTTCACATTAACCACTGTGCCATCGATTGCATCTGGTCCCAACGCCACTTGTGCATTGAAGGTGCCGTCTGTGCCTAGCTCGTCTGCATTTAAAATACCGTCGCCATTTAAGTCTTCAGGAATCGTGATCGCACCGATCAGGTCTGCAGGTAAGGTATCAACTGTTACTGTCACGTCTGCATCTGCAACATCCACGTTACCTTGTGGATCGACTGCTTCTGCATGGATCGCTACAGGGCCTTCGCCTGTAACAGGGATCGCTGCTGTGATGAAGCCGTTGGTAAGGTCAGCTGCTGTCACGGTGTAGTTAGTACCGTTCACATTAACCACTGTGCCATCGATTGCATCTGGTCCCAACGCCACTTGTGCATTGAAGGTACCGTCTGTGCCTAGCTCGTCTGCATTTAAGATACCGTCGCCATTTAAGTCTTCAGGAATCGTGATCGCACCGATCAGGTCTGCAGGTACGGTATCAACCGTTACTGTCACGTCTGCATCTGCAACATCCACGTTACCTTGTGGATCGACTGCTTCTGCATGGATTGCTACAGGACCTTCGCCTGTAACAGGGATCGCTGCTGTGATAAAGCCGTTGGCAAGGTCAGCTGCTGTCACGGTGTAGTTAGTACCGTTCACATTCACCACTGTGCCATCGATTGCATCCGGTCCTAACGCCACTTGTGCATTGAAGGTACCGTCTGTGCCTAGCTCGTCTGCATTCAGGATACCGTCGCCATTTAAGTCTTCAGGAATCGTGATCGCACCGATCAGGTCTGCAGGTACGGTATCAACCGTTACTGTCACGTCTGCATCTGCAACATCCACGTTACCTTGTGGATCGACTGCTTCTGCATGGATCGCTACAGGGCCTTCGCCTGTAACAGGGATCGCTGCTGTGATGAAGCCATTTGCAAGGTCAGCTGCTGTCACGGTGTAGTTAGTACCGTTCACATTCACCACTGTGCCATCGATTGCATCTGGTCCCAACGCCACTTGTGCATTGAAGGTACCGTCTGTGCCTAGCTCGTCTGCATTTAAGATACCGTCGCCATTTAAGTCTTCAGGAATCGTGATTGCACCGATCAGGTCTGCAGGTAAGGTATCAACTGTTACTGTCACGTCTGCATCTGCAACATCCACGTTACCTTGTGGATCGACTGCTTCTGCATGGATCGCTACAGGGCCTTCGCCTGTGACAGGAATCGCTGCTGTGATGAAGCCGTTTGCAAGGTCAGCTGCTGTCACGGTGTAGTTAGTACCGTTCACATTCACCACTGTGCCGTCGATTGCATCTGGTCCCAACGCCACTTGTGCATTGAAGGTGCCATCTGTGCCTAGCTCGTCTGCATTCAGGATACCGTCGCCATTTAAGTCTTCAGGAATCGTGATCGCACCGATCAGGTCTGCAGGTAAGGTATCAACTGTTACTGTCACATCTGCATCTGCAACATCCACGTTACCTTGTGGATCGACTGCTTCTGCATGGATCGCTACAGGGCCTTCGCCTGTGACAGGGATCGCTGCTGTGATGAAGCCGTTGGTAATATCAGCTGCTGTCACGGTGTAGTTAGTACCGTTCACATTCACCACTGTGCCATCGATTGCATCTGGCCCCAACGCCACTTGTGCATTGAAGGTGCCGTCTGTGCCTAGCTCGTCTGCATTCAGGATACCGTCGCCATTTAAGTCTTCAGGAATCGTAATCGCACCGATCAGGTCTGCAGGTAAGGTATCAACTGTTACTGTGACATCTGCGTCTGCAACATCCACGTTACCTTGTGGATCGACTGCTTCTGCATGGATCGCTACAGGGCCTTCGCCTGTGACAGGGATCGCTGCTGTGATGAAGCCGTTGGTAAGGTCAGCTGCTGTCACGGTGTAGTTAGTACCGTTCACATTCACCACTGTGCCATCGATTGCATCTGGTCCCAACGCCACTTGTGCATTGAAGGTGCCATCTGTGCCTAGCTCGTCTGCATTCAAGATACCGTCGCCATTTAAGTCTTCAGGAATCGTGATCGCACCGATCAGGTCTGCAGGTAGGGTATCAACCGTTACTGTCACGTCTGCATCTGCAACATCCACGTTACCTTGTGGATCGACTGCTTCTGCATGGATCGCTACAGGGCCTTCGCCTGTGACAGGAATCGCTGCTGTGATGAAGCCGTTAGTAAGGTCAGCTGCTGTCACGGTGTAGTTAGTACCGTTCACATTAACCACTGTGCCATCGATTGCATCTGGTCCCAACGCCACTTGTGCATTGAAGGTACCGTCTGTGCCTAGCTCGTCTGCATTCAGGATACCGTCGCCATTTAAGTCTTCAGGAATCGTGATTGCACCGATCAGGTCTGCAGGTAAGGTATCAACTGTTACTGTCACATCTGCATCTGCAACATCCACGTTACCTTGTGGATCGACTGCTTCTGCATGGATCGCTACAGGGCCTTCGCCTGTGACAGGGATCGCTGCTGTGATGAAGCCGTTGGTAAGGTCAGCTGCTGTCACGGTGTAGTTAGTACCGTTCACATTAACCACTGTGCCATCGATTGCATCTGGTCCCAACGCCACTTGTGCATTGAAGGTACCGTCTGTGCCTAGCTCGTCTGCATTTAAAATACCGTCGCCATTTAAGTCTTCAGGAATCGTGATCGCACCGATCAGGTCTGCAGGTAAGGTATCAACTGTTACTGTCACGTCTGCATCAGCAACATCCACGTTACCTTGTGGATCGACTGCTTCTGCATGGATCGCTACAGGGCCTTCGCCTGTAACAGGGATCGCTGCTGTGATGAAGCCGTTGGTAAGGTCAGCTGCTGTCACGGTGTAGTTAGTACCGTTCACATTAACCACTGTGCCATCGATTGCATCTGGTCCCAACGCCACTTGTGCATTGAAGGTACCGTCTGTGCCTAGCTCGTCTGCATTCAAGATACCGTCGCCATTTAAGTCTTCAGGAATCGTGATCGCACCGATCAGGTCTGCAGGTAAGGTATCAACTGTTACTGTCACGTCTGCATCAGCAACATCCACGTTACCTTGTGGATCGACTGCTTCTGCATGGATCGCTACAGGGCCTTCGCCTGTAACAGGGATCGCTGCTGTGATGAAGCCGTTGGTAAGGTCAGCTGCTGTCACGGTGTAGTTAGTACCGTTCACATTAACCACTGTGCCATCGATTGCATCTGGTCCCAACGCCACTTGTGCATTGAAGGTACCGTCTGTGCCTAGCTCGTCTGCATTTAAAATACCGTCGCCATTTAAGTCTTCAGGAATCGTGATCGCACCGATCAGGTCTGCAGGTAAGGTATCAACTGTTACTGTCACGTCTGCATCTGCAACATCCACGTTACCTTGTGGATCGACTGCTTCTGCATGGATCGCTACAGGGCCTTCGCCTGTAACAGGGATCGCTGCTGTGATGAAGCCGTTAGTAAGGTCAGCTGCTGTCACGGTGTAGTTAGTACCGTTCACATTAACCACTGTGCCATCGATTGCATCTGGTCCCAACGCCACTTGTGCATTGAAGGTGCCGTCTGTGCCTAGCTCGTCTGCATTCAAGATACCGTCGCCATTTAAGTCTTCAGGAATCGTAATCGCACCGATCAGGTCTGCAGGTACGGTATCAATAGTAAGCGTAGCTGTATCTGTAGCTGTATTTCCAGCTGGATCAGTTGCAGTTACAGTCACTGTATGTGGGCCGTCTGTTAACGCAGGCAGTGTATTGTCTGCAAGCGTCCAAGTACCATCGCCATTGTTTGTCGCTGGATAGTCAACACCATCCACAGTCACAACCACGCTTGCTGTTGGGTCATTAATCGCCCCTGTTAAAGCAGGAGTCGTGTCATTAGTAACGACATCATCTAAAGATACTACTGGAGCGCTAGTATCAATCGTCACCACTGCAGTATCTGTACCTGCATTGCCTGCTGCATCTGTTGCAGTCACGGTAATGGTGTGTGGGCCGTCTGTTAAAGCAGGCAAGCTATTGTCTGCAAGGGTCCAGGTGCCATCACCATTGTTCACTGCTGGATAGTCAACACCATCCACAGTCACCACCACAGTTGCTGACGGATCGTTCACTGTACCTGTGAGTGCCGGTGTGCTGTCGTTAGTGAGCACATCATCAAGGGCAACCACTGGCGCTGTGATGTCTGCAGACACTGTACCTGTACCTGGCAATGAGGTATTGCCTGCAGGGTCAGTGGCTGTTGCAGTTACTGTATCGCCATCCACCAGAGTACCTGGGTTTGGTACTGACCAGCTGCCATCTGTACCTGCCACTACTGTTGCAGTCGTACCGTCAGGATAAGTCACAGTCACGGTTGAACCCGCTTCTGCTGTACCGCTGATCGGGTCAGTCGCATTGATTGGATCAAGTACCGGTGCATTTGGTGCTGTGGTATCAATCGTCACCACTGCAGTATCTGTACCTGCATTGCCTGCTGCATCTGTTGCAGTCACGGTAATGGTGTGTGGGCCGTCTGTTAAAGCAGGCAGTGTATTGTCTGCAAGTGTCCAGGTGCCGTCACCATTGTTTGTCGCTGGATAGTCAACACCATCTACAGTCACCACCACAGTTGCTGACGGATCGTTCACTGTACCTGTGAGTGCCGGTGTGCTGTCGTTAGTGAGCACATCATCAAGGGCAACCACTGGCGCTGTGATGTCTGCAGACACTGTACCTGTACCTGGCAATGAGGTATTGCCTGCAGGGTCAGTGGCTGTTGCAGTTACTGTATCGCCATCCACCAGGTTACCTGGGTTTGGTACTGACCAGCTGCCATCTGTACCTGCCACTACTGTCGCAGTCGTACCGTCAGGATAAGTCACAGTCACGGTTGAACCCGCTTCTGCTGTACCGCTCACCGGGTCAGTCGCATTGATTGGATCAAGGACCGGTGCATTTGGTGCTGTGGTATCAATGGTCACCACTGCAGTATCTGTACCTGCATTGCCTGCTGCATCTGTTGCAGTCACGGTAATGGTGTGTGGGCCGTCTGTTAAAGCAGGCAAGCTATTGTCTGCAAGTGTCCAGGTGCCGTCACCATTGTTTGTCGCCGGATAGTCAACACCATCTACAGTCACCACCACAGTTGCTGACGGATCGTTCACTGTACCTGTGAGTGCCGGTGTGCTGTCATTGGTGAGCACATCATCAAGGGCAACCACTGGCGCTGTGATGTCTGCAGACACTGTACCTGTACCTGGCAATGACGTATTGCCTGCAGGGTCAGTGGCTGTTGCAGTTACTGTATCGCCATCCACCAGGTTACCTGGGTTTGGTACTGACCAGCTGCCATCTGTACCTGCCACTACTGTCGCAGTCGTACCGTCAGGATAAGTCACAGTCACGGTTGAACCCGCTTCTGCTGTACCGCTCACCGGGTCAGTCGCATTGATTGGATCAAGGACCGGTGCATTTGGTGCTGTGGTATCAATGGTCACCACTGCAGTATCTGTACCTGCATTGCCTGCTGCATCTGTTGCAGTCACGGTAATGGTGTGTGGGCCGTCTGTTAAAGCAGGAAGTGTATTGTCTGCAAGTGTCCAGGTGCCATCGCCATTGTTTGTCGCTGGATAGTCAACACCATCTACAGTCACCACTACAGTTGCTGACGGATCGTTCACTGTACCTGTGAGTGCCGGTGTGCTGTCATTGGTGAGCACATCATCAAGGGCAACCACTGGCGCTGTGATGTCTGCAGACACTGTACCTGTGCCTGGCAATGACGTATTGCCTGCAGGGTCAGTGGCTGTTGCAGTTACTGTATCGCCATCCACCAGAGTACCTGGGTTTGGTACTGACCAGCTGCCATCTGTACCTGCTACTACTGTCGCAGTCGTACCGTCAGGATAAGTCACAGTCACGGTTGAACCCGCTTCTGCTGTACCGCTGATCGGGTCAGTCGCATTGATTGGATCAAGTACCGGTGCATTTGGTGCTGTGGTATCAATCGTCACCACTGCAGTATCTGTACCTGCATTGCCTGCTGCATCTGTTGCAGTCACGGTAATGGTGTGTGGACCGTCTGTTAAAGCAGGAAGTGTATTGTCTGCAAGGGTCCAGGTGCCGTCACCATTGTTCACTGCCGGATAGTCAACACCATCCACAGTCACCACCACAGTTGCTGACGGATCGTTCACTGTACCTGTGAGTGCCGGTGTGCTGTCATTGGTGAGCACATCATCAAGGGCAACCACTGGCGCTGTGATGTCTGCAGACACTGTACCTGTACCTGGCAATGACGTATTGCCTGCAGGGTCAGTGGCTGTTGCAGTTACTGTATCGCCATCCACCAGGTTACCTGGGTTTGGTACTGACCAGCTGCCATCTGTACCTGCCACTACTGTCGCAGTCGTACCGTCAGGATAAGTCACAGTCACGGTTGAACCCGCTTCTGCTGTACCGCTCACCGGGTCAGTCGCATTGATTGGATCAAGGACCGGTGCATTTGGTGCTGTGGTATCAATCGTCACCACTGCAGTATCTGTACCTGCATTGCCTGCTGCATCTGTTGCAGTCACGGTAATGGTGTGTGGGCCGTCTGTTAAAGCAGGAAGTGTATTGTCTGCAAGGGTCCAGGTGCCGTCACCATTGTTCACTGCCGGATAGTCAACACCATCCACAGTCACCACCACAGTTGCTGACGGATCGTTCACTGTACCTGTGAGTGCCGGTGTGCTGTCATTGGTGAGCACATCATCAAGGGCAACCACTGGCGCTGTGATGTCTGCAGACACTGTACCTGTACCTGGCAATGAGGTATTGCCTGCAGGGTCAGTGGCTGTTGCAGTTACTGTATCGCCATCCACCAGAGTACCTGGGTTTGGTACTGACCAGCTGCCATCTGTACCTGCCACTACTGTTGCAGTCGTACCGTCAGGATAAGTCACAGTCACGGTTGAACCCGCTTCTGCTGTACCGCTGATCGGGTCAGTCGCATTGATTGGATCAAGTACCGGTGCATTTGGTGCTGTGGTATCAATCGTCACCACTGCAGTATCTGTACCTGCATTGCCTGCTGCATCTGTTGCAGTCACGGTAATGGTGTGTGGACCGTCTGCGAGTGTTGGCAAGCTATTGTCTGCAAGGGTCCAGGTGCCATCACCATTGTTCACTGCCGGATAGTCAACACCATCCACAGTCACCACCACAGTTGCTGACGGATCGTTCACTGTACCTGTGAGTGCCGGTGTGCTGTCATTGGTGAGCACATCATCAAGGGCAACCACTGGCGCTGTGATGTCTGCAGACACTGTACCTGTACCTGGCAATGAGGTATTGCCTGCAGGGTCAGTGGCTGTTGCAGTTACTGTATCGCCATCCACCAGAGTACCTGGGTTTGGTACTGACCAGCTGCCATCTGTACCTGCCACTACTGTTGCAGTCGTACCGTCAGGATAAGTCACAGTCACGGTTGAACCCGCTTCTGCTGTACCGCTCACCGGGTCAGTCGCATTGATTGGATCAAGGACCGGTGCATTTGGTGCTGTGGTATCAATCGTCACCACTGCAGTATCTGTACCTGCATTGCCTGCTGCATCTGTTGCAGTCACGGTAATGGTGTGTGGACCGTCTGTTAAAGCAGGCAAGCTATTGTCTGCAAGGGTCCAGGTGCCATCACCATTGTTCACTGCCGGATAGTCAACACCATCCACAGTCACCACCACAGTTGCTGACGGATCGTTCACTGTACCTGTGAGTGCCGGTGTGCTGTCATTGGTGAGCACATCATCAAGGGCAACCACTGGCGCTGTGATGTCTGCAGACACTGTACCTGTGCCTGGCAATGACGTATTGCCTGCAGGGTCAGTGGCTGTTGCAGTTACTGTATCGCCATCCACCAGAGTACCTGGGTTTGGTACTGACCAGCTGCCATCTGTACCTGCTACTACTGTCGCAGTCGTACCGTCAGGATAAGTCACAGTCACGGTTGAACCCGCTTCTGCTGTACCGCTGATCGGGTCAGTCGCATTGATTGGATCAAGTACCGGTGCATTTGGTGCTGTGGTATCAATCGTCACCACTGCAGTATCTGTACCTGCATTGCCTGCTGCATCTGTTGCAGTCACGGTAATGGTGTGTGGACCGTCTGTTAAAGCAGGAAGTGTATTGTCTGCAAGGGTCCAGGTGCCGTCACCATTGTTCACTGCCGGATAGTCAACACCATCCACAGTCACCACCACAGTTGCTGACGGATCGTTCACTGTACCTGTGAGTGCCGGTGTGCTGTCGTTAGTGAGCACATCATCAAGGGCAACCACTGGCGCTGTGATGTCTGCAGACACTGTACCTGTGCCTGGCAATGACGTATTGCCTGCAGGGTCAGTGGCTGTTGCAGTTACTGTATCGCCATCCACCAGAGTACCTGGGTTTGGTACTGACCAGCTGCCATCTGTACCTGCCACAACTGTTGCAGTGGTACCGTCAGGATAAGTCACAGTCACGGTTGAACCCGCTTCTGCTGTACCGCTCACCGGGTCAGTCGCATTGATTGGATCAAGGACCGGTGCATTTGGTGCTGTGGTATCAATGGTCACCACTGCAGTATCTGTACCTGCATTGCCTGCTGCATCTGTTGCAGTCACGGTAATGGTGTGTGGGCCGTCTGTTAAAGCAGGAAGTGTATTGTCTGCAAGTGTCCAGGTGCCATCGCCATTGTTTGTCGCTGGATAGTCAACACCATCTACAGTCACCACCACAGTTGCTGATGGATCGTTCACTGTACCTGTGAGTGCCGGTGTGCTGTCGTTAGTGAGCACATCATCAAGGGCAACCACTGGCGCTGTGATGTCTGCAGACACTGTACCTGTACCTGGCAATGAGGTATTGCCTGCAGGGTCAGTGGCTGTTGCAGTTACTGTATCGCCATCCACCAGGTTACCTGGGTTTGGTACTGACCAGCTGCCATCTGTACCTGCCACTACTGTCGCAGTCGTACCGTCAGGATAAGTCACAGTCACGGTTGAACCCGCTTCTGCTGTACCGCTCACCGGGTCAGTCGCATTGATTGGATCAAGGACCGGTGCATTTGGTGCTGTGGTATCAATGGTCACCACTGCAGTATCTGTACCTGCATTGCCTGCTGCATCTGTTGCAGTCACGGTAATGGTGTGTGGGCCGTCTGTTAAAGCAGGCAGTGTATTGTCTGCAAGTGTCCAGGTGCCGTCACCATTGTTTGTCGCTGGATAGTCAACACCATCTACAGTCACCACCACAGTTGCTGACGGATCGTTCACTGTACCTGTGAGTGCCGGTGTGCTGTCGTTAGTGAGCACATCATCAAGGGCAACCACTGGCGCTGTGATGTCTGCAGACACTGTACCTGTACCTGGCAATGAGGTATTGCCTGCAGGGTCAGTGGCTGTTGCAGTTACTGTATCGCCATCCACCAGGTTACCTGGGTTTGGTACTGACCAGCTGCCATCTGTACCTGCCACTACTGTCGCAGTCGTACCGTCAGGATAAGTCACAGTCACGGTTGAACCCGCTTCTGCTGTACCGCTCACCGGGTCAGTCGCATTGATTGGATCAAGGACCGGTGCATTTGGTGCTGTGGTATCAATGGTCACCACTGCAGTATCTGTACCTGCATTGCCTGCTGCATCTGTTGCAGTCACGGTAATGGTGTGTGGGCCGTCTGTTAAAGCAGGCAGTGTATTGTCTGCAAGTGTCCAGGTGCCGTCACCATTGTTTGTCGCTGGATAGTCAACACCATCTACAGTCACCACCACAGTTGCTGACGGATCGTTCACTGTACCTGTGAGTGCCGGTGTGCTGTCGTTAGTGAGCACATCATCAAGGGCAACCACTGGCGCTGTGATGTCTGCAGACACTGTACCTGTACCTGGCAATGAGGTATTGCCTGCAGGGTCAGTGGCTGTTGCAGTTACTGTATCGCCATCCACCAGGTTACCTGGGTTTGGTACTGACCAGCTGCCATCTGTACCTGCCACTACTGTCGCAGTCGTACCGTCAGGATAAGTCACAGTCACGGTTGAACCCGCTTCTGCTGTACCGCTCACCGGGTCAGTCGCATTGATTGGATCAAGGACCGGTGCATTTGGTGCTGTGGTATCAATGGTCACCACTGCAGTATCTGTACCTGCATTGCCTGCTGCATCTGTTGCAGTCACGGTAATGGTGTGTGGGCCGTCTGTTAAAGCAGGCAAGCTATTGTCTGCAAGTGTCCAGGTGCCGTCACCATTGTTTGTCGCCGGATAGTCAACACCATCTACAGTCACCACCACAGTTGCTGACGGATCGTTCACTGTACCTGTGAGTGCCGGTGTGCTGTCATTGGTGAGCACATCATCAAGGGCAACCACTGGCGCTGTGATGTCTGCAGACACTGTACCTGTACCTGGCAATGACGTATTGCCTGCAGGGTCAGTGGCTGTTGCAGTTACTGTATCGCCATCCACCAGGTTACCTGGGTTTGGTACTGACCAGCTGCCATCTGTACCTGCCACTACTGTCGCAGTCGTACCGTCAGGATAAGTCACAGTCACGGTTGAACCCGCTTCTGCTGTACCGCTCACCGGGTCAGTCGCATTGATTGGATCAAGGACCGGTGCATTTGGTGCTGTGGTATCAATGGTCACCACTGCAGTATCTGTACCTGCATTGCCTGCTGCATCTGTTGCAGTCACGGTAATGGTGTGTGGGCCGTCTGTTAAAGCAGGCAGTGTATTGTCTGCAAGTGTCCAGGTGCCGTCACCATTGTTTGTCGCTGGATAGTCAACACCATCTACAGTCACCACCACAGTTGCTGACGGATCGTTCACTGTACCTGTGAGTGCCGGTGTGCTGTCGTTAGTGAGCACATCATCAAGGGCAACCACTGGCGCTGTGATGTCTGCAGACACTGTACCTGTACCTGGCAATGAGGTATTGCCTGCAGGGTCAGTGGCTGTTGCAGTTACTGTATCGCCATCCACCAGGTTACCTGGGTTTGGTACTGACCAGCTGCCATCTGTACCTGCCACTACTGTCGCAGTCGTACCGTCAGGATAAGTCACAGTCACGGTTGAACCCGCTTCTGCTGTACCGCTCACCGGGTCAGTCGCATTGATTGGATCAAGGACCGGTGCATTTGGTGCTGTGGTATCAATGGTCACCACTGCAGTATCTGTACCTGCATTGCCTGCTGCATCTGTTGCAGTCACGGTAATGGTGTGTGGGCCGTCTGTTAAAGCAGGCAGTGTATTGTCTGCAAGTGTCCAGGTGCCGTCACCATTGTTTGTCGCTGGATAGTCAACACCATCTACAGTCACCACCACAGTTGCTGACGGATCGTTCACTGTACCTGTGAGTGCCGGTGTGCTGTCGTTAGTGAGCACATCATCAAGGGCAACCACTGGCGCTGTGATGTCTGCAGACACTGTACCTGTACCTGGCAATGAGGTATTGCCTGCAGGGTCAGTGGCTGTTGCAGTTACTGTATCGCCATCCACCAGGTTACCTGGGTTTGGTACTGACCAGCTGCCATCTGTACCTGCCACAACTGTTGCAGTGGTACCGTCAGGATAAGTCACAGTCACGGTTGAACCCGCTTCTGCTGTACCGCTCACTGGGTCAGTCGCATTGATTGGATCAAGGACCGGTGCATTTGGTGCTGTGGTATCGATTGTATAAGTGTGGGTATCGTTAACAGTGCTGCTATTACCTGCCGCATCCGTAAACGTTACAGTAGCATCAATCGTTTTATCTGCATCAGCTGTTAAACCACTACCCGGTACGCTTACTGTCCATGTACCCGCTACTTTATCTACAGTAGCAGTGTATGTCTGACCGTTGATCACAACTGTAACGGCCGTATTCGCCGCATCTGCCGGAATATTTTTCAATACACCTGTAATGGTGACATTGCCCGCTGCTTCCGATGCATTAATCACGTTGTCAGCTGTTACTGAATCAACTGCGAAATTAACGCCATCTGTATTTGGTCCAACTCCATCAACAATGGCCGTACCTGGTAATGACGGGTTGCCTGCAGGGTCTGTTGCTACTGCTGTAACTTCATCACCATCATTTAAGCCTGGGTTTGTTACTGACCAGCTGCCATCTGTGCCTGCAACTACACTTGCTGTGCTGCCGTCAGGATAAGTCACAGTCACGGTTGAACCAGGTTCTGCTGTACCTGTAATCGGGTCTGTTCCGTTAACTGGGTCAATTACTGGGGCATTTGGTGCTGTGGTATCGATCGTATAAGTGTGGGTATCGTTAACACTGCTGCTGTTACCTGCCGCATCTGTAAACGTCACTTTCGCATCAATGGTTTTATCTGCATCAGCTGTTAAATCACTACCCGGTACGCTTACTGTCCAGGTACCTGCTGCTTTATCTACAGTAGCAGTGTATGTCTGACCGTTGATCACAACTGTAACGGCTGTATTCGCCGCATCTGCCGGAATGTTTTTCAATACACCTGTAATAGTGACATTGCCTGCTGCTTCCGATGCATTAATCACGTTGTCAGCTGTTACTGAATCAACTGCGAAATTAACGCCATCTGTATTTGGTCCAATTCCATCAACAATGGCCGTACCTGGTAATGACGGGTTGCCTGCTGGATCGGTAGCGATTGCTGTAACTTTATCACCATCATTTAAACCCGGATTCGTTACCGACCAGCTGCCATCTGTGCCTGCCACAACTGTTGCAGTCGTACCGTCAGGATAAGTCACAGTCACAGTTGAACCAGGTTCTGCTGTACCTGTAATCGGGTCTGTTCCGTTAACCGGGTCAATTACTGGGGCATTTGGTGCTGTAGTATCAATCGTATAAGTTTGTGTATCGTTAACAGTGCTGCTATTACCTGCCGCATCTGTAAACGTTACAGTAGCATCAATCGTTTTATCTGTATCAGCTGTTAAACCACTACCCGGTACGCTTACTGTCCATGTACCTGCTGCTTTATCTACAGTAGCAGTGTACGTCTGACCATTGATCACAACTGTAACGACTGTATTCACTGCATCTGCCGGAATGTTTTTCAATACACCTGTAATAGTGACATTGCCCGCTGCTTCCGATGCATTAATCACGTTGTCAGCTGTTACTGAATCAACTGCGAAATTAACGCCATCTGTATTTGGTCCAACTCCATCAACAATGGCCGTACCTGGTAATGACGGGTTGCCTGCTGGATCGGTAGCGATTGCTGTAACTTCATCACCATCATTTAAGCCCGGATTCGTTACCGACCAGCTGCCATCTGTGCCTGCCACAACTGTTGCAGTCGTGCCATCAGGATAAGTCACAGTCACAGTTGAACCAGGTTCTGCTGTACCTGTAATCGGGTCTGTTCCGTTAACCGGGTCAATTACTGGTGCATTTGGTGCTGTGGTATCGATCGTATAAGTTTGAGTATCTTTAACAGTGCTGCTATTACCTGCCGCATCCGTAAACGTTACAGTAGCATCAATCGTTTTATCTGCATCAGCTGTTAAACCACTACCCGGTACGCTTATTGTCCATGTACCTGCTGCTTTATCTACAGTTGCATTATAAGTTACCCCATTAATAACAACTGTAACGACTGTATTCGCTGCATCTGCCGGAATATTTTTCAATACACCTGTAATAGTGACATTGCCCGCTGCTTCCGATGCATTAATCACGTTGTCAGCTGTTACTGAATCAACTGCGAAATTAACGCCATCTGTATTTGGTCCAACTCCATCAACAATGGCCGTACCTGGTAATGACGGGTTGCCTGCTGGATCGGTAGCGATTGCTGTAACTTCATCACCATCATTTAAGCCCGGATTCGTTACCGACCAGCTGCCATCTGTGCCTGCCACAACTGTTGCAGTCGTGCCATCAGGATAAGTCACAGTCACAGTTGAACCAGGTTCTGCTGTACCTGTAATCGGGTCTGTTCCGTTAACCGGGTCAATTACTGGTGCATTTGGTGCTGTGGTATCGATCGTATAAGTTTGAGTATCTTTAACAGTGCTGCTATTACCTGCCGCATCCGTAAACGTTACAGTAGCATCAATCGTTTTATCTGCATCAGCTGTTAAACCACTACCCGGTACGCTTATTGTCCATGTACCTGCTGCTTTATCTACAGTTGCATTATAAGTTACCCCATTAATAACAACTGTAACGACTGTATTCGCTGCATCTGCCGGAATATTTTTCAATACACCTGTAATAGTGACATTGCCTGCTGCTTCCGATGCATTAATTACATTATCTGAAGTAACAGGGTCAACTGTGAAGGTCACCCCATCTGTACTTGGTGGTGTTGTATCGGTAGGTGTTGAAGAATCATCATCACTATCACTGTTCGATGCGGCAGCAATAATACCACCCGCAACTAATGGGATAGCCCATAGCCATGGGTTTATGCCTGCATCGTGATAAAGTAATGGTTCAATTGAAGAAATAGGTTGATAAATAACATCAGACACCAACTCTTGTGGTGCTTCTGCTGGTAAAGCAGCTGGTAAATCTTCTGCTACCAGAGCTTGTGGTTCAACATCGCTGTCGGCATCGGCATCTGCGTCAGCATCTGCGTCGGCATCATTTTCAGCATCTTTGAATTTTGCCCAAATTAACTGTCCATTTTCGTCTTGAAAAACAAGGCTGTTATCTTTAGGTTCAGCTGTACCGCTAAAGAAGTCTTCAATAACAATGGTTTGGCCATTTTTCAGGCGAATAACTGCATTGGTACCCTCCCTATTTACTACCAACACATCACTGGCGGCTACTTTTACCAATACGACCGATGCTTCTGAAAGTTTTGCAGAAGTTCCCTCTGTTGTTGCTAAGGTTTTATGATTGTCCTTAGCAATAATTTGTATTTCAGGCATATCTGTATTCCTTTTATATTATTGATTTAAATGATTTTATGTATAATTCTTTTTACTTAATGTTTCTAAGTTTTTGACCTACAACTTAAAAACATTAAGTAATGTGATCATTTTTACATTAAACACTTTAAAATAAAAAAAACAAATACTAAAGTACCTAAAGAAAAAAAATTAATTAATACAAATTATATATAAGTCTTTATTAGGTTTTTCTTGTGTTAATTTAATAAAAAATTGCATTAAACGTTTTATATATAAAACAAATTTAATATTTTATTATTTACTGTTTGTTGAAAAATCATTTAATTAAAATATTTATATAACACCCATTAATATCTTAATAAAACAAAATATATTATTAATGATATATATAGAAAAAAAAGGCTTTAGATAATATTTTACTATTACACTAAAACCTAATTTTTAAATGGTTTCTAAAATTTAAAACTATTTAAGTTTAGAAATTATCAGGACTCTCAAATCGTTTTACTTCTTGTAACTTATTTGGGTCATGCATTGTTGCAATTCCATCTTCAGTTTTTTGGTCAACAAGAATATCTGGATTAAAAACAGTGATCGTCTCTCTGCCCAGTGCATCCTCTCCAACAATATACTGAAAACCTCTTCGGTTCATCTTATGACACAATCTCTGATAGAAACCTTTTAAGCCTTCAGTTTCTTCATTCGGATTGTAATAAAAAGCATTCATCACAGCTGGCAGACCTAGACCACAGACTATGCCGGATAACAATACACTGATAAAGGTATATCCAATCAGAATACTACTATAAGGACTTAAAGCAGGAATATTGGCAACGGCCAAAATCAATGCAAGTGAAATCCCCCCTCGTACCCCACCCCAAGATAAAATGGTCAAACTACCATTGTAGCTTTTGGTTCTACGCATTGTAGGAAAAAAAGCAAAAGCCATGAAGTTAGCTGCAAAACGAGAAATATGTAGGATAAAGAACGCAACAATGCCGCCTAAAATCAGGCTGAAGTTTAAATCAAGAATAAATAGCTCTAAACCAATTAAAGTAAATAAGAAGGAGTTAATAATTCCTTCTACAGTGTGCCAGAAATGGTTAACTTCTTGAATCTCACGCTCTTCTCGTATTTCTTTCCATTTGTTCCCAACAATTAAACCACCAATTACACAAGCAATTGGTGCTGATGCATGCGCAAACAAAGCAACCAAATATGCTCCACTCGCGAGTAGCGCGGTTGTTAAAATCAGGGATTCCATTTCGTGTTTACCACGTAATAGACGCAATACCCCTACCCCAAATGCCCAACCAATCCCGACTGCAACAACAATTTCATAGAGTAGAGCTTCTAAGGTTGCGACCAATGAGAAATGTTCACCTTGCAAAACATTGAGCAAAGTCATAAACAATGCAATACACATTGCATCATTAAATAATGATTCACCTTCTAGCTTAACAATTAAATGATGAGGTGCACGAATCGAACTAAGCACACCTTTAATACCAATAGGGTCTGTTGCCCCTAAAGCTGCACCTAAAAGTAACAACACCAGAATTGGCACGTGATATCCAACTAGTAATTGGAATCCGTACAGTAAACTGCCAAACAATACGGCGCAAAGCACTAAGGCAATCGTTGCCAAAATACTAATTTGTTTCCAATAACTTTTTAGATCTGAAATTTTAAATTTGAGTGCCGAAGAAGTCAGAATAAAACAAATAACACCATTAATTAAAAAATCATAAAAATCGATATGGCGTACTGCTTCTTCAATATTATGAATATTAATGGTGATAAACTGGTTACCGTTTAGTAGGCTAGCACCCCACTGTAGAATAAAGACAAAAATCGCAGAAACAAGAGGAACACCAATAGCTTGGGGAAAACCCAAAATACGTTTATTAAAAATCGTGGTTGCGATTGATAGCGCAAAAACCACTGTAAATGCTTGTAGTAGAAAAAAATTACCCATGAACACCCTTCTTCTGGGTCAACGACCAAATAAGAAAATTTTGCTAGGTCGACCAAACTAAACAAAATGTAGGCATTAATAATGCCATGATCATAAAAAATGAAAATTCGGATGCAAGTTTAACGAATTGATTGAACAATCTATCAATCTGTTAAATTTCTTAACATTATTTATAGCTAACATTTAAAGGAAGATGGATGAGCTTCTTAAATAATATTAATAAGTCTCATCCTTCTATATTTAGATTGAATTATTGAAGGTATCACACTGGTTAATGTCACCGGTTTTTAAACCGACTTGGAACCAATGCATTCGCTGTTCACTGCTACCATGAGTAAAGCTATCAGGAACGATCTGACCAGTAGAACGCTTCTGTAAATAATCATCTCCAATTTTTTGAGCAGCATCCATCGCTTCTTCAATGTCACCTTGCTCTAAAAACTGAGTTCGCTGTTGATTATGGTTAGCCCAAATACCTGCTAAACAGTCAGCTTGTAATTCTTGGCGAACAGATAATTGATTACCTTCTCTTTGACTCACTTGTGCACGGGCTTGCTGGACTTGCGATGAAATACCGAGCAGAGTTTGAACATGGTGCCCTACCTCATGTGCAACAACATAAGCTTGTGCAAAATCGCCAGCCTGATCTTCCCTGGAAAGTTCAGTTTGGTTTTGTTCACCAGAAATTCCCATTTGCTGACGCATATCTTTAAAGAATTCTGTATCGATATAAACCTTTTGGTCTGCCGGGCAATAAAATGGACCCATAGCAGATTGAGCAGTACCACATCCTGACTGAATCATTCCACTAAACAATACTAATGTTGGTGGCGTATAAGTTTTACCCAGCTGTTTAAATATAGGAGTCCAAGTATCCTCTGTATCAGCCAAAACTGTTCCAACAAAATCCGAGGCTTCTTTTTGTTCGGCTGTTAGACTCTCCGGTGCAGTTGCATTTGATTGCTGGGAAGCAGTAACCTGTTGCGTTGCTTGATAAGCTTGTTGTGGATCGACCCCAAAAAACTTCCATGCAACAAACGCAACAACTAAACCAATAATACTGATACCGCCCGCTCTAACACCGCCACCACCTCGGCGGTCTTCCACATTGCTACTAATTCGACGACCTTTCCAGCGCATAATTTCCCTCTTCTTTTTAGAATGGCATCATGAACCCGATGCTTTTTTAGGCCACATTTTTTGTATTAAGCTTACAATTAATAAAACAATTGCACCCGCAACTAGTCCTATTCCAAAGTTAATCAGTGTCGGTGTTAAAGCACCAATGATATTACCTACCGCTGGTATTGTTTCTACGTGATCTACTGTGTCTTCAGTTAAATGATGAAGTAACGGAATTGTATGATTAATAATCCCGCCACCCACTAAAAACATTGCAATAGTGCCCACGATTGAAAGTAATTTCATCAAAATAGGAGCAAAAGCCAATAGACCTCGACCTATAGTTTGTTTAAAAGAGGCAGTTTGCTTAGTTAAATATAATCCTAAGTCATCAATTTTAACAATCATGCCAACCAGACCATACACACCGATTGTCATGACAACGGCAATAATGCTGAGAACACTTACCTTAGTCATTAAAGTAGCTGTAGCCACAGTACCTAAAGAAATAACGACGATTTCAGCTGATAAAATAAAGTCTGTCCTTACTGCTCCTTTTATTTTTTCTTTCTCAAAATTTGCTAAATCTAATTCTTCACTATCAAGCTCTGCTTTTGCTTCTTCTTGTGTAGAAGCTTTTTTATGCATAATGGTATGGAGAACTTTCTCGACTCCCTCATAACATAAAAATAAACCTCCGAGCATTAATAAAGGATTAATGAGCCAAGGCGCAATCACGCTAATTAATAAAGCTAAAGGAACTAAAATAAGCTTATTAACAAATGAGCCTTTAGCCACTTTCCAAACAATAGGAAGTTCGCGATCTGCACGAACACCTGTTACTTGCTGGGCATTCAGGGCTAAATCATCACCTAAAACTCCGGCAGTTTTCTTCGCTGCCATTTTACTCATTAAAGCAACATCATCTAAAATTGTTGCAATATCATCTAGTAATAAAAGTAAGCCACTTGCCATTTCTTATCCAAGTTTGTATTTATTAAGCTATTGTAAGATGATTTTTTTGAATTTCTGTAATTTTACTGAATAAATTCACAATATTATTTTAAGAAAAGTTTATCCAATCGCTGACGAATTTTTTTTATTTCCCGTACAATAATGCCAATCTTTTATATTGCAGGGCTTACTACCCCCTGATTAAGCCAATAAGACAGTGGAATAAATAATGAGTAATGTTGATCAGCGTCCAATTATTTTGACAGGCGACCGCCCAACCGGACAACTTCATCTTGGGCATTTTGTCGGTTCTTTGCGTTCTCGTGTAGGTTTACAGGATAGCCATCATCAACATCTCTTGTTAGCAGATGCACAAGCATTAACAGACAATGCAGATAACCCAGATAAAGTCCGTCGCAATATTTTGGAAGTAGCTCTAGATTATCTAGCTGTCGGCATTGATCCAACAAAAACTACCATTTGTGTTCAATCTTGCTTGCCAGCCCTGAATGAGCTCACCATGCTCTATCTTAACTTCGTAACTGTTGCACGTTTAGAACGTAACCCAACCATTAAATCTGAAATTCAAATGCGTGGTTTCGAGCGTGATATTCCAGCCGGCTTCCTCTGCTACCCTGTTGCACAAGCGGCTGACATTACTGCTTTCAAAGCGACTGTCGTTCCGGTAGGTGAAGATCAGATTCCAATGATTGAACAAACGAACGAAGTGGTACGCCGTGTAAACCGTCAAATTGGTCAAGATCTTTTGCCTGAATGTAAAGCTTTACTTTCTAACATGGCACGTTTACCTGGCTTTGATGGTAAAGCGAAAATGTCTAAATCATTAGGCAATACCATCGTTTTAAATGCTTCTGATAAAGACATCAAAAAAGCTGTAAATGCGATGTATACAGACCCAAACCACCTTCGTATCGAAGATCCAGGTCAAGTTGAAGGCAATATTGTATTTACCTATTTAGATGCATTTGATCCAAATAAAGAAGAAGTTGAAGAGTTAAAAGCTCACTATCGTCGTGGCGGTCTTGGTGATGGTACAGTTAAAAAACGTCTTGAAGGTGTGTTAAAAGAGTTAATTACGCCTATTCGTGAACGTCGCGAAGAACTTGCTAAAGATCCTGACTACATTATGGATGTTTTACGCCAAGGTACAGATAAGTGTCGACTTATTACTCAGCAGACTTTAGACGAAGTTAAAGATGGTTTAGGTTTATTTAGATTTTAATTCTCTTTGAAACTAAAAGCCCTGCGGGGCTTTTTTTGTATTTTTTTAATTTTTATAATATTCATTTTTTAGAATTACTAACGTATTGATGACTATTCACATGCTTTTACCCTATTAACGTGAAGTAACACTTATTAACGCTAATAGCAATGAAGATAATCTTAACTGTATCTATTATTCACTGTGTAGGTCACATCATATGAGCCTCACGACATTTCTCCTTAAACCGAAACTGTTTTTACAGATTCGTTGTTCTACGCAATGATCACCCCAATCATTGCGTATTTTTTTTGCCTAAATATTTTATTTTTGATTTAACTTTACTTATAAAATTTTGCTTATTTATCTTTAATAAATAAAAAAGCACCACATCATTTTCAGATGCGGTGCTTTTTAAGATTCAGGATAAAGCGATTAAGCTAAGCCTTTCTCTTTTAAAACTTGCAACATTGTTGAACCAAGCTCAGCTGGGCTACGAGTGTAAGCCATACCTGCTTTTTCAAACGCAGCGAATTTCTCTTCAGCAGTACCTTGACCACCAGAAATGATCGCACCAGCGTGACCCATACGCTTACCTTTAGGTGCAGTTACACCAGCAATGTAACCTACTACAGGCTTAGTCACGTTAGATTTGATGAATTCAGCAGCTTCTTCTTCTGCTGTACCACCGATCTCACCGATCATGATGATTGCATCAGTATCTGGATCGTCTTGGAACAATTGAAGAGCTTCGATTTGGTTCATACCTGGGATTGGGTCACCACCGATACCGATACAAGTAGACTGACCTAAACCAAGCTTAGTTGTTTGAGCAACAGCTTCATAAGTCAATGTACCTGAACGTGAGATGATACCAATACGACCTGGTTGGTGAATGTGACCAGGCATAATACCAATCTTACATTCACCTGGAGTGATCACGCCTGGGCAGTTAGGACCAACTAAACGAGTACCGTTACCGTTAGTTTCTAAATAACGTTTTGCTTTAAGCATGTCGATTGTTGGAACACCTTCAGTGATCACAACGATTAGGCCAACACCTGAATCAACCGCTTCAACGATTGAGTCTAAAACGAATGGAGCTGGTACATAGATTACAGATGCATCTGCATTTGTTTCACGTACAGCTTCTTTCATTGTGTTGAATACTGGTAGGTCAAGGTGAGTAGTACCACCTTTACCTGGAGTAACACCACCAACAACTTTTGTACCGTAGTCTAAAGCTTGTGCAGAGTGGAAAGTACCGTTTTTACCAGTAAAACCTTGTACCAATACTTTAGTGTCTTTATTAATTAATACGCTCATGATTGATACTCCCCTTACGCTTTAACTGCAGCTACAACTTTTTCTGCGGCATCAGACAAGCCGTTCGCAGAAATTAATTTCAAACCAGATTCATCAAGTAATTTAGCACCTAACTCAGCGTTGTTACCTTCTAAACGAACAACAACTGGAACAGTTACATTTACTTCTTGAACCGCTGCAATAATTGCTTCAGCAATCATGTCACAACGTACGATACCACCAAAGATGTTGATTAAAACACCTTGTACAGATGTATCAGCAAGGATAATTTTGAACGCTTCGATTACGCGCTCTTTAGTTGCACCGCCACCAACGTCAAGGAAGTTTGCAGGCTGACCACCATAAAGTTTAATGATGTCCATAGTTGCCATTGCAAGACCAGCACCGTTAACCATACAACCAATGTTACCTTCTAAAGCAACATAGTTAAGGTCGAATTCAGATGCTTTTAATTCACGCTCATTCTCTTGAGATTTGTCACGTAAAGCAGCAACTTTAGGTAAACGGTAAAGCGCGTTAGAGTCGATACCTACTTTAGCGTCTACACATAAAATTTCGCCATTTTCACGAACTGAAAGTGGGTTAATTTCAAATAATGCAAAGTCATTTTCAACAAATGCTTGGTAAGCAGCTGTCATGATTTTTACAAATTGACCGATTTGTTTGTCTTTCAAACCTAACGCAAACGCAACTTCACGCGCTTGGAATGGTTGTAAACCAACTAATGGATCAACTTCAACTTTGATAATTTTTTCTGGAGTTTCTTCTGCAACTTTCTCGATTTCTACACCACCTTCTGTAGAAGCCATGAAAGTAATACGACGGCTAGAACGGTCTACAACCGCGCCCAAGTAAAGCTCACGCTCAACTGGGTATACGTCTTCAGCAACAATAATGCTGTTTACTGGTTGACCATTTGCATCTGTTTGATACGTTACAAGACGAGTACCAATGATATTGTTTGCAAATTCGATAACGTCTTCTTTAGATTTTGCAACTTTAACGCCACCAGCCTTACCACGACCACCAGCATGAACTTGCGCTTTCATTACCGCGAATTTACCACCAAGCTGTTCAAATGCAGCAACTGCTTCGTCTGCATTGGTAGCCAAGATACCTTCTTGTACTGGCATACCATATTCTTTCAATAACGCTTTAGCTTGATACTCATGTAAGTTCATTTAGTTACCTACTTAACTTTGTTTGTTGTCTTCAATTTGCGCAACATTCTCATGTTGCATATGCAAATTGCTGTCTACGTCTTTCACCTTGATGCTTTTTTAATCACACCATCGAATGTGAAAAAGAGCGGAGAACCGCTCTTTATTTTATTTACGCTTACGTTGAATCGCGTGAATTGCACGACCATCTACAGCAAGTGCAGCTTCATGAACAACTTCAGAGAATGTTGGGTGACCAAATGTCATTAACTGAAGATCTTCAACAGAAGATACAAATTCAAGAGCGATCATACCTTGGTGTACGATATCAGATGCTGCAGGTCCAATAACATGCATACCTAATAAACGGTCAGTTTTTGCATCAGCAACAAACTTAACAAAACCAGCACCTTCACCCGCCGCTAAAGCACGACCATTTACAGCAAAACCGAATTGACCAGTTTTAACTTCATGACCTTTTTCTTTAGCTTGTTCTTCAGTTAAACCAACCCAAGCCGCTTCCGGATGTGTATAGATAACAGAAATGATTGTGTCATAGTTCACTTGAGCTGCATGACCGTGAATACGCTCAACAGCCATTACACCTTCTTCCATTGCTTTATGAGCAAGCATTGGACCGCGAACCAAGTCACCAATCGCGTATACACCTTCTACAGAAGTTGCACAGTGATCGTTTACTTCTACTAGACCACGTTCAGTCAATTTAATGCCTGAATCATCTGCCAATAAACCTTCTGCATAAGCTTTACGGCCTACACAAACGATTAATTTGTCAAAAGTCTGAGTTTTTTCTTCGCCACCTTGAGTGTATTTAACAGTCACTTCACGACCATTAATTTCAGTACCAGAAACTTTAGCACCAATACGAATATCAAGGCCTTGCTTAGTTAAAAGTTTTTGATAGTCTTTTGCCAAAGCTTTATCAGCCATTGGTAAGAATGCATCCATTGCTTCAAAAACAACAACTTCAGCCCCAAGACGACGCCAAACAGAACCAAGCTCTAAACCAATTACACCGGCACCAATAACACCTAAACGCTTAGGTACTTCTGGGAAGTTCAATGCACCAGTTGAATCAACAATAATATCTTGATCTACAGGAGCTACTGGAATGTTTACAGGTACAGAACCAGACGCAAGAATAACGTATTTAGGCTCTAAAACTTGAGTTTCACCTTCATGAGAAACGAACTCAACTTTTTTACCAGCAAGTAATTTACCAGTACCTTTTAACCACTCAATACCATTGCCTTTAAGCAATTGATCGATACCACCAGTTAATTGGTCAACAATTTTGTCTTTACGAGCAAGAAGCTTAGCAAGATCAAAATTCACTTCACCTGTAGTGATACCGTGATCAGCTAAGTGATGTACTGTATCTTCATAACGGTGAGAAGAGTCAAGTAATGCTTTAGAAGGAATACAACCCACGTTTAAGCATGTACCACCTAAAGATGGCTTACCGTTGTGAATACGTTTTTCGATACAAGCGACTTTAAAACCTAGTTGAGCAGCGCGAATCGCAGCTTCATAACCACCAGGACCACCGCCAATAACAACAAGATCAAATTGTTGAGACATTGTTTATCTCCATGGTCCGAGATAGAGGATCACTCTACCTCGGTAATATTATTCGAAGAAATTAAAGATCAAGGATGAGTTTAGCTGGTTCTTCTAACAATTCTTTGATTGCTACCAAGAAACCTACAGCTTCTTTACCATCGATCATACGGTGGTCATAAGAAAGCGCTAAATACATCATTGGCAAGATTTCAACTTGACCATTTACAGCCATAGGACGCTCTTGGATTTTGTGCATACCCAAGATACCAGTTTGTGGCTGATTCAAAATTGGAGTTGAAAGTAATGAACCGAAAGTACCACCGTTAGTGATTGTGAAAGTACCACCAGTCATTTCTTCGATAGATAATTTACCATCACGTGCTTTACCAGCATAAGCAGCAATACCTGCTTCAACTTCTGCATAGCTCATACGGTCAGTATCACGTAATACTGGAACAACAAGACCACGATCAGAAGATACTGCAACACCGATGTCATAGTAACCGTGATAAACAATATCATCGCCATCAATTGAAGCATTTACCGCTGGGTAGCGTTTAAGTGCTTCAGTAGCAGCTTTAACAAAGAATGACATGAAGCCTAAACGAGCACCATGGCGTTTTTCAAACGCATCTTTATATTGCTTACGTAATTCCATGATTGGCTTCATGTTAACTTCGTTGAATGTAGTTAACATTGCTGTTTCTTGAGTAGCAGCAAGAAGACGCTCAGCTACACGCTTACGTAAACGAGTCATTGGAACACGTTTTTCGATACGCTCACCAACAGCTACGCTTAACGGAGTAACGTTAGCAGCTGGTTTAGCTTGATGGTTTGCCACATCTTCTTTAGTGATACGACCACCACGGCCAGTACCTTGTACGTCAGCAGCAGCAATACCAGATTCAGTTAACGCTTTACGAACTGCAGGAGCTTGGTCAGATACAGTTTCTGTACGCTCAACAACAGGAGCCGCACCAGCTTGAGTCTGAGCAGCCGCTTGCTCTACTGCAGGAGCAGCCGCTGCTGCACCAGCACCAGCTTCAAACTGAGCAATCACTTCGTCAGAAAGAACTGTATCGCCTTCATCTTTAATGATCGCAACTAAGCTACCATCAGCAGGAGCAACAACTTCTAAAACAACTTTGTCGGTTTCAATATCACAGATCACTTCGTCACGTGATACAGGTTCACCCACCTTTTTATGCCAAGTTGCGATGGTTCCATCTGCAACAGACTCTGGGAATACCGGTGCTTTAATTTCGGTTGCCATTATTGAGAATCTCCTGATTGTTCAGCTTCGATTGCCAATGCATCATTAATTAGCTGAGCTTGTTGTTTTGCATGCAAGTACGGTGAGCCACAAGCTGGTGCAGCAGAAGCTTCACGACCTGCAAAACTGATACGGATTTGTTTGCCAGACTTTAAGATATCGTCATATAAACGAGGTGCAATAAATAACCATGCGCCTTGGTTCTTCGGCTCTTCTTGTGCCCAAACAAGTTCTTTCACGTTTGGATATGCAGCCAAGATTTCTGCAAGACGTTGCTCTGGATATGGATACAACTGTTCAATACGTACAATTGCGACATTAGTTAAGTTTTGTTCACGACGTTTTTCGAGTAAGTCGTAATAAACTTTACCGCCACAAAGTACAAGACGAGTTACATCTGACTTATTAATTTGATCGATTTCGTCAATTACAGTTTGGAATGAACCATTTGCAAGCTCTTCTAAAGTAGAAGTCGCAAGTTTATGACGAAGTAAAGATTTTGGTGACATTACAATCAATGGCTTACGAATTGGGCGTACAGCTTGACGACGTAATGCGTGGAAAATCTGTGCAGGTGTCGTTGGAGTGATCACTTGCATATTATCTTCAGCACATAACTGTAAGAAACGTTCTAAACGAGCTGATGAGTGTTCTGGACCTTGACCTTCGAAACCGTGTGGTAACAACATTGTTAAACCACAAACACGCTCCCACTTAGTCTCACCAGAAGCAATGAACTGGTCAATTACAACCTGAGCACAGTTTACGAAGTCACCAAATTGTGCTTCCCAAATAATTAAGCTCTTAGGAATTGTAGTTGCATAACCATATTCGAAAGCAAGAACAGCTTCTTCAGACAATAAAGAATCGTAAATTGCAAAACGTGGTTGGTTCTCTTTAACATGACAAAGAGGAATGTAAGTTGAACCGTCAGCTTGGTTATGCAATTTCGCATGACGGTGTGAGAAGGTACCACGACCCACGTCTTCACCAGTAATACGAACTAGATAGTCTTCATCTAGTAAAGTTGCATAAGCTAAAGTTTCTGCTGCACCCCAGTTTAAAGGAGTTTCACCAGTTTGCATTTTTACGCGATCTTCAATTACTTTTTGAACCTGACGCTGCATTACAAACCCTTCAGGAAGTTTGCTCATGCCCTCGCCTAATTCTTTTAAGCGATTTAAGTCAAATGAAGTATCCCAATCGTCTGTGTAGTCATGGCCCAAATATGGAGTCCAATCTACAAACATTTTGGTATTTGGTTCAAGAATTAATGCATTTGCTACATGATTACCCGCTTCTAAATCAGAACGATAATCTTCAACCATTTGGTCTGCTTCAGCACGATCAATTACTTTTTGTTGAACAAGTTGATCAGCATAAAGTGTACGAGTAGTTGCCTTCTTAGCAATTACTTGATACATCAATGGTTGTGTACCAGATGGCTCATCTGCTTCGTTATGGCCACGACGGCGATAACAGAACAAATCGATAACAACATCTTTACGGAATTCGTGACGGAAATCATGTGCTAATTGAGTAGCAAAGATAACAGCTTCAGGATCATCACCATTTACATGGAAAATTGGTGCCTGAATCATTTTAGCAACGTCTGTACAGTATTCTGTAGAACGTGCATCACGAGGATCAGAAGTTGTGAAACCTACTTGGTTGTTCACAATAATATGAACTGTACCACCAACCGTATAGCCACGAGTTTGTGACATTTGGAAGGTTTCCATGTTCACGCCTTGACCTGCAAATGCCGCATCACCATGAACAATCACTGGTAAAACGTCATCACCGCCAATGTCTCTACGACGTACTTGACGTGCACGTACAGAACCTTCAACTACAGGCCCAACAATTTCCAAGTGAGATGGGTTAAATGCCAATGCCAAGTGAACTTCGCCACCTGGAGTCATTACATTACTTGAGAAACCTTGGTGGTATTTAACGTCGCCAGAACCTTTTTTATGAATTGATTTACCTTCGAACTCACCAAATAAGTCCGCAGGGTTTTTACCCATAATATTCACAAGAAGGTTTAAGCGGCCACGGTGTGGCATACCAATAACAACTTCTTTACAACCTACAGCACCAGCACGCTGGATAATCTCGTTTACCATAGGAATAAAAGATTCGCCGCCTTCAACACCAAAGCGTTTAGCACCGACGTATTTATTACCAAGATATTTTTCAAGACCTTCTGCAGCAGTTAAACGCTCTAAGAAGCCTTTCTTTTGATCATTTGTGTAATTGAATTTACCACGAGCACTTTCAAGACGCTGTTGAATCCAACGCTTTTCTTTTGTGTCCACGATATGCATGTATTCAACACCGATTGAACCACAATAGATTGCCTCCATTGCTTCAATCATTTCAGCAAGCGTTGCTTCACTTTTGCCGATTTCAAGATTGCCAGTATTGAATACAGTGTCTAAATCTGATTTGGTTAAACCGTGAGCTGAAAGATCTAAATCTGGAATCTCTTCACGCTTAGCAAGACCTAATGGATCTAATTTAGCTTTTTGATGTCCGCGATTACGATAAGCAGCAATAAGTTGTAAAACGCCAATTTGACGACGCTCATGCTCAGTACTTACCGTACTTTGTACAACAGGTTGAACACGATTAGCATTACGTCCTAGTAATAGGAATTGCTCACGCACAGCGCTGTGTGGTTGGTCACCCTTTGGATATTTATCGAAATATTGGCGCCAGTCCTCAGCTACAGAGGTTGGGGAAGTCAGGTACTGCTCGTAAAGTTCTTCAATATACGCTGCACTATCAGCGGAAAGTTCAGTGTCAAGACGCAATGCGTCAGCAACTTCTTGCATTTGTGGACCCATTTCCTATTGCAAAAAATATTACAGGCTGCCTTTTAAGCATACCCATGATGCATAATGCCAAATTGGTAAAAAAGGCATTACTTACCCAACAGGTCTTTAAGACCATGGGGCGTCATACTACCTAGAGAGAAAACTCCATAGGTAATTAATGAATCACAACGCCCTCAATGGCATCATCACTCACCTTATACTCGATTAAAACCGAGCAATTTTTTGCAAATCTTTTTAGAAAAATTAACTTTAAAATTAACTTTTCTAAAATGACTTTAACCATAAAAATTAAGCACAGATCTAAGATCGTGCTACTTAAATTAATTCTACTAGTATACGCTTTTTTCACCTATAACTTTGTGGCAAATCGTATCATGTTCTTAAACAACGATTGATTTTTTTGACACATACCACCTATAAATTGGCGAAATACATAAGCGATTTTATCTTTTAATATATGGTGCAATATATAAAAACCTCGCTCTTTTCGACCAAAGTCTAAAGTTTACATTATAAAATTAAAAAAAAACGCACATCAAGGATGCGCGTTTTCCATTTGTGCAGAATTAACCCGCTTGATCTAATAGCATATTACGGATGTGACCGATTGCTTTTGTAGGGTTTAGACCTTTAGGACATACTGACACACAATTCATAATACCTTTACAACGGAACAAACTGAACGGATCGTCAAGACGAGCTAAACGGTCTGCAGTAGCAGTATCACGAGAGTCGATAATAAAACGGTATGCATTCAACAACGCTGAAGGACCCAAGAATTTATCAGGGTTCCACCAGAATGATGGGCATGAAGTTGAACAACATGCACAAAGAATACACTCATACAGACCATTTAAGTGTTCACGCTCTTCAGGAGACTGTAAACGCTCTTTAGGTGGAGCTGGCTGGTTATTGATCAAGAATGGCTGAATTTTGTCATATTGATCATAGAATTGGTTCATATCAACAACCAAATCTTTAATAACCGGCAAACCTGGTAATGGACGAATTACAATTTTCTCAGGTAAGTCGTTTAAATTCCATAAACAAGCCAAACCATTTTTACCATTAATATTCACACCATCCGAACCACAAATACCTTCACGGCAAGAACGACGGAATGTTAATGTTTCGTCTTGAACTTTCAATGCAAGTAATGCATCAAGCAACATACGGTGCTTATCAGTCAATTCAAGCTTGAAAGTTTGCATGTACGGCGCTTTATCCTTATCAGGATCATAGCGGTAGATTTCGAATGTACGAGTACCTCTACTCATCTTTATACTCCCGATTAGAATGTACGTGGTGCTGGTGGAATTGCATCAACAGTCAACGGTTTGAAGCGCACTGGCTTATATTCCAAACGGTTGTCTGATGAATACCATAAAGTATGCTTCATCCACTCATCATCACGGCGACCGTATGAATAAGTTGGGTGATCAGCTGGTAATTCATAATCAACTACCGTATGCGCACCACGACATTCTTTACGCGCAGCAGCTGAAATTAATGTCGCTTTTGCAACTTCATATAAGTTTTCAACTTCAAGCGCTTCAACACGTGCAGTGTTAAATACTTTAGATTTATCTTTCAAGTGAATATTACGTACACGTGGCTCAAGAGCAAGGATCTCTTTTACACCTTTATCAAGCAAAGCTTGAGTACGGAATACACCAGCATGGTCTTGAACGATATCACGAATTGCATCAGCAACTTCTTGAGCATTTTCACCAGAAGTTGACTCATCCAATTTACGTACGCGATCTAATGTTTGCTCTAATACGTTTGTTGGAAGCGGTGCATATTCATCACCATGATGCTTAGTTACGTAGTCGATAATGTGCTCACCAGCAGCTTTACCAAATACAACCAAGTCAAGAAGTGAGTTAGTACCTAAACGGTTTGCACCATGTACTGATACACAAGAACATTCACCAATTGCATAGAAACCTTTTACAGGTTTAGTGTAATTGTCTGTACCTGCTTCAGGTAAGCACACTTGACCATGCATATTCGTAGGAATACCACCCATTTGATAATGGATTGTTGGTACTACAGGAATTGGTTCTTTAGTGATATCAACGTTCGCGAATTTTTTACCAATCTCAAATACAGATGGTAAACGCTTCATGATTGTATCAGCACCCAAGTGAGTCATATCAAGTAAGATATAATCACCTTTTGGACCACAACCACGACCTTCTTTAATTTCTTGGTCCATAGAGCGTGATACGAAGTCACGTGGAGCCAAGTCTTTTAAAGTCGGTGCATAACGTTCCATGAACGGTTCGCCGTCTTTATTACGAAGGATCGCACCTTCACCACGACAACCTTCAGTCAACAATACACCAGCGCCCGCAACACCTGTTGGGTGGAATTGCCAGAATTCCATATCTTGTAATGGAATACCTGCACGAGCAGCCATACCAAGACCGTCACCAGTATTGATATAAGCATTTGTTGATGCACGGTAAACACGACCAGCACCACCAGTCGCAAATAATGTCGCTTTTGCTTGGAATACTGCGATGTTACCAGTTTCTTGGTCAATCGCTGTTACACCAAGAACATCACCTGCTTCGTTACGGATCAAATCAAGAGCGATCCATTCAACGAAGAACTGAGTACCCATTTTCACGTTGCTTTGATAAAGCGTGTGCAATAACGCATGACCTGTACGGTCTGCTGCAGCACAAGCACGTGGAACTGGTTTATCACCATAGTTAGCAGAGTGACCACCGAACGGACGTTGGTAAATTGTACCATCAGCGTTACGGTCAAAAGGCATACCCATGTGTTCAAGTTCATACACAACTTTTGGTGCTTCACGACACATAAATTCAATGGCGTCTTGGTCACCTAACCAGTCAGAACCTTTTACTGTATCGTAAAAGTGGAAATGCCAGTTATCTTCTTGCATGTTACCTAACGACGCACCGATACCACCTTGAGCGGCTACTGTGTGCGAACGTGTCGGGAAAACTTTAGTGAGCACTGCAACCTTCAAACCCGCTTGAGCGAGTTGGTAAGATGCACGCATACCAGAACCACCACCACCAACGATAACTGCATCGAAAGTGAGGTTTTGAATATTTGAATAATCTTCTTTAGGGGTTATCGCGCCCATGATATCTTCCTATCAATTCGCCCAGAAAATCTGGATACCCCAGATTGCGTACACAAACACTGCAATAATGACAGCCGTCGTCAGTACAAGGCGTAAACCTTTCGCTGAAGGACCCATTTGACGTGTAGTGACATAGTCAGTGAAAACTTGCCACATACCAATCCATGCGTGTGCGATAAGCGATAAAATTGCCAATAAAGAAAAAATCTTCATTGGTAATGTCATCATGAAGCCAGCCCACTGTTGATAGTCAAATCCGCCTTTGCAGAGAATCCAACCAAAAAGAACAACAGTATAAGCCGCTAATACAACCGCACTTACACGCTGGATAAACCAATCACGAGAACCTGAACCAGTTAAACCTGTAGCACTTTTCATTAGAACATAATCCATACAAAGGCTGCGATAATGGCTACCACAGATAAGATCAATGAAATTGTCGCTGCAATACGACCACTTTGCAGTTCTTCAGCAAAACCTAAATCTGCAAGTAAGTGCTTAACTCCAGCAATAAAGTGGAATATCAAGCCGGCTGCAAATACCCAAACAACAAAACGTACAAGGATATTTCCAAAAACGACATTTTTAACGTAGTCAAATCCTTCTGGTGAAGATAATGATTTATCTAGAATCCATAAGAGAACTGGTACTAATAAGAAAACGATGACACCTGATAAACGGTGTAAAATTGATGCAATAGCCACGGGTGAGCGTAAATTTACCGCTAACACCTGACCCATGGACAAATTGACAGGTCTGTTGCTTTTCACAGCGGGCATCCTGTAGGTAGAAACTCCGACCGGAGTTTGTTGAATTAATTCCAAGGAAAGCTGGCATTGTTAGGCAAGCACAGCTCATGCCTAACCTATAAACGACACTGAATTATAAAACGCGAAGTATCAAAATACAAACGATCCACTTTGCCTTTTCAGCAAAAAATCATTAAATAAGAATCATTCATAACAATATTCCTTCACTACTCCTATAAAAAGAAGAAGTCCCTACACATCATGTCATTGTTTAAAATAACTTTTTATTTAATTTCATTTTTTCTGAAATTTCTTTTAAATAAGTCTATTTTAGACTAAAGATAAAGTTATAAATTCCTCATATAAATAGAAAAATGATGGCAATACCTCATATTTTGTAATCAGGCCACAATTCAAATAAGTGAAACTACTTATATTCAAATACATATTAGATAATCTGCACTACTTTTAAAAAGTTAAATCTATTTTAAAAAATTTCTTATTATTTCAATCACGTCTGATAAGCTATTTTTTATACAATTAAACTTAAAAAAAGAACAATATTCTTTGTTACAACTAAATAAAAATACATTGTTTTTTGATTAGTAATTTTAAATTACATCATGAGTTTTATGATTTTTTTAATTAGATTGGCATTTTCTACCGTCTTATTATTTTGAATTTCAATTTAAAAATTTGCTTACAATTGTACTCACCCTTCATTTTTTTTCTGCACGTTCCTGTTGAATTGACTTATTATACCATCCCGATGCAGTGATTTTACTGACTTTTTTGCTCGGGTCTTGATGACTAACTCTCTGTGGGAACGTCATTTTTTATCCATAAGTATAATTGACAAAATTTCAGTACTCACTAATCTTATAGCAAATTTTGACACCGTCTGATTCGCACATGAGAACATTAGGATTTCGAGTCAGATCAACATTCACCAGGACAGGAGATCTATTGAATGTCTGAAGCAAATGGCAAAAAAGCCGTATTACATCTTGATGGCAAAGAAATTGGTTTACCAATCTACAGTGGCACTTTAGGTCCAGATGTAATTGATGTCAGCAGCATACTGAAAGAAGGTCATTTTACTTTCGATCCTGGTTTTATGGCGACAGCCGCATGCGAATCTAAAATTACTTTCATTGATGGTGACAAAGGTATTTTATTACACCGCGGTTACCCAATTGACCAGTTAGCAACTCAAGCAGACTATCTTGAAACTTGTTATTTATTATTAAATGGCGAGCTCCCAACTGCTGAACAAAAAGTTGAGTTTGATACGAAAGTTCGTGCTCATACTATGGTTCATGATCAAGTTAGCCGTTTCTTCAATGGTTTCCGTCGTGACGCTCACCCAATGGCGATCATGGTAGGTGTTGTAGGTGCATTATCTGCGTTCTATCACAACAACCTAGATATTGAAGATATCAACCACCGTGAAATTACTGCAATTCGTTTAATTGCAAAAATTCCAACACTTGCTGCTTGGAGTTACAAATACACAGTAGGTCAACCATTCATCTATCCACGTAACGATTTAAGTTATGCGGAAAACTTCTTGCACATGATGTTTGCAACTCCTGCTGACCGTGATTACAAAGTAAATCCTGTTCTTGCTCGCGCAATGGATCGTATTTTCACGCTTCATGCTGACCATGAGCAAAATGCTTCTACATCTACAGTACGTCTTGCTGGTTCTACTGGTGCAAACCCGTATGCATGTATCTCTGCGGGTATCTCTGCACTTTGGGGACCTGCTCACGGTGGCGCAAACGAAGCAGTTCTTAAAATGCTTGATGAAATCGGTAGCGTTGAAAACGTTGCTGAGTTCATGGAAAAAGTTAAACGCAAAGAAGTTAAACTTATGGGCTTCGGTCACCGCGTTTACAAAAACTTCGATCCACGCGCTAAAGTGATGAAGCAAACTTGTGACGAAGTTCTTGAAGCTTTAGGTATCAACGATCCTCAATTAGCACTTGCTATGGAACTTGAGCGTATCGCATTGAACGACCCGTACTTTGTTGAGCGTAAACTTTACCCTAACGTAGACTTCTACTCAGGTATCATCCTTAAAGCGATTGGTATCCCAACAGAAATGTTTACTGTAATCTTCGCTCTTGCACGTACAGTTGGTTGGATCAGCCACTGGTTAGAAATGCACAGCGGTCCTTACAAAATCGGTCGTCCTCGTCAGCTTTATACTGGTGAGACTCAACGCAACATCAAACGTTAATATTTGAAAGAAAATTAATGAAAAAAAGCTGCCTTCTGGCAGCTTTTTTATTTAAGTCTTTTTTCTACTCTAAACTTATTCTTCTTCATACATAGTTAACAAGTGATGGCTAATTCCATCTGCTCGCAACCAAGCCAATTCATAGCTCGCTTTAGCCAAAGCTAAAACACGTCTTTCAAATTCTACCCATATGGTTTTGACTTGAGACTCCGAAATACCCAAACCACTCTCGTGTGCAAGATGTTTATTCTTTTCACATATTTTTAAAGCGTGATAAAGCTTACGACCTTGGCTCGCCCCTTCCATTAACCGAACACGCTTACTTAAAATGAAGCCCTCAACATGCTGTAAGTCTGCATGAGGCAGCATCGGTACTAAGATTTGATTCAACTGATCGTCTAAACGCTTCCATACAGCCAAACGCTGCTCTGCTGTATAAGTATTCCATTGAATCACCTCGTGGTTAAAACGACGACAACCACGGCAAACCTGATCACCAAAAACTGTTGAACAACGCCCTGCACATGGGGTGAGAGAGAGCGTTCGATGATCATTACTCAAAACAAACTCCTTAAATAAACCATATACTTTTTATGGTTTTCTCGCTTATTACAAATTTTCGCGCTAAAATATGCGCCTTAAATTTCTATCTTAATACATTTGGAGTTTTCCATGAACGCTACTGTAGAACAGCTTGCACCTGTAGAACAGCAAGCGACCGCAGGTTGGGTTGTTGCCGCACTATATCAATTTAAAGAAGTTCAAGATCCTGCCGATCTTCAACAACGCTTATTAGACTTAGTGAAAACAATTAACCTCTGTGGAACTCTGATTGTAGCAGGTGAAGGAATTAATGGTACTGTTGCTGGCGATCGCGTAGCAATTGATACGTTACATCAATTTTTGCTCAATGAAGGCTTCGGCTCTATGGAATACAAAGAATCCCATAGCTCTGACAAACCTTTCCGCAAAATGAAAATTAAGCTTAAAGAAGAAATTGTAACTTTAGGCGTTGAAGTTAAACCACGCGACTTAGTGGGTCACTACCTTGATCCTAAAGAATGGAATGATTTAATTGCACGTGATGATGTAATTTTAATCGACACACGCAACGACTATGAATATAAAGCAGGTACGTTCAAGGGTGCAATTGATCCTAAAACAGAAACATTCCGTGAGTTTCCAGAATACGTTAAGAAAGAATTAGAGCAACATAAAGATAAAAAAATTGCGATGTTCTGTACTGGCGGTATTCGCTGCGAAAAATCAACTTCTTTACTTCTTCAAGAAGGATTTAAAGAGGTTTACCACCTTAAAGGCGGTATTCTTAAGTATTTAGAAGAAACCCCAGCTGATGAAAGTTTATGGGAAGGTGAATGTTTTGTATTTGATGGCCGTACTGCTGTAACTCATGGCGTCGAAGAAGGCGTTAACATTAAATGTCATGCTTGTGGTTGGCCTTTAACTCCTGAAGAGTCGGCTCTACCTAGTTATGAACACGGTGTTTCTTGCGTTTATTGCATCGACAAGACCACTGAAAAGCAAAAAGCTGGTTTCCGTATGCGCCAGTCACAAATTGCTGCTGCAAAGCGTAAACGTCTATAAAAATATAAAATAGTTTTCAAAGGGCATTTAGATTTCTAAATGCCCTTTTTTATTTTATATCACTTAATTTTTCATAATAAAAAACGCCCTAGAAAGGACGTTATTTATTATTTCTTCTAATAAATTAATTTGGCGTATGATACATCAAGTATAATTCATTCAAATTATCTGGGATTTCTTCTGCCAGTTCATCCATTAACTGTCCATTACGACGGAAAGATTCCATCTGAGGATCTTCTTCATCAATTCCACTAAATACCATCATTGGTAAAGTTAAATCAATTAGTTGTTCTTCGTATTCAGGTGCAAACCATGCATCTTCATTTAAGAACATTGCATCAACAAATCCAACACTCCAGTCGCCTAAGCTAGACTCAACATCGGCTTCTTCAATTTCAAACGGAAATTCAATCCCATTTTCATTTGCTAAGTCTTGTCGAATTGACTCTAACCATGCTTTGATCTGCTGAATAATTTCGGCAGGAACCTTTTTATGGTTATTATCAAATAATTCATCCAACCAACGATCAAACTGAGGGCCTACTGCAATTGCACACAGAAAACCATGAGTTGCAGCGAAATCTAGACCATACTCATTGTGGTCTCCATCTAGATATTCACTTAATTGGTCTAAATCTAACGCACTCATTGTGTTACCTGACTATAAAAAAGAAATCTACGATAGCATAGCATCTAAGCTGACGATGCCCTATTCAGATTTGATTAGTCTTCATCATCAAGATCATCATCGTCTAAATCGTAATCAAAATCTTTTAACTCACGCTCTAAACGACGTTGAGCCAATAGATCATCAATTAATCTACGTTTTTCTAATGATTCTTTCGCAGTGATTTTGCCTGATGACTCATCAAAACCGACATCATCATCATCACCGTAGTTATCATCTAATTCAAAATCTGTAGAAGACACTAAAACTACCTCTAATGAAAAAATGTGAATGGGTCTAGCCGCTATTTATCTTGCTTATTTAACCGTGTCAAGTTTTATTTATATTTTTTTCATTAAACTGCATATTTGTACTTTTTTTCACCCAAAAAATTGTGTATTTATAAACCTGAACTATTTTTTTGAACAAAAAAAAATTCTATGATCTTTTCGATGATTTAAGCTTGAAAAAAATGATTTTAGCCCAATATTCAAAAAACAGACGTGAATTCAAAGATATTTTTTATTTAACGGTTACTGATCAAAGCCAAAACATTTCAAGCAAATTGTGCTATCATGCACGGTTTTTCACTGCCACAGATTCAACAAAGAGTAAGCAAAGATGAGCGATATGCATTCCCCTACTTCTCAAGTAGCGGCTCTGATTAGCCGAGGCAAAGAACAAGGTTACTTAACTTACGCTGAGGTTAACGATCATCTGCCGGACTCGATTACTGAAAGCGAACAGATTGAAGACATTATTCAAATGCTTCAAGACGTTGGTATTCCTGTACACGAGCGTGCACCTGAATCTGACGATACCATGTTCGGTGAGTCGGCTGAAGCAACTGATGAGGTTGCTGAAGAAGAAGCTGCTGCCGTACTTGCATCGGTTGAAAATGAGCCTGGACGTACGACAGACCCTGTACGTATGTACATGCGTGAAATGGGTACAGTTGAGCTGTTAACCCGTGAAGGTGAAATCAGCATTGCCAAACGTATTGAAGAAGGTATCCGTGATGTCCTTAATTCAATCGCTTACTGGCCAAATGCTGTTGAAGTTGTATTAAAAGAATATAATGATTTCCTAACTGGCGAACGTCGTCTTGCCGATATTTTATCTGGTTATCTCGATCCTGAAACTGATGAAGATATTCCAGAAGTTTTAGAAGAAGTTGAAGAGCTTGAAGAAGAAGACGAATCATCTTCAAAATCAACCAAAGAAGTTAAGCTTGATGATGACGATGAAGAAGAAGAGTCTGAAGGTGATGATGACTCTGAAGGTGATTCAGGTCCAGACCCTGAAGTAGCGAAAGTTCGTTTTACTGAACTAGAAGCTGCTTGGGCTAAAACAAAAGCTGCAGTTGAAAAACATGGTCGTAATAGCCCAGAGGCTGAAGAAGCTTTAGAAGCTTTAGCTACTGTATTCATGATGTTTAAATTTACACCTCGTTTATTCGATATCATTTCTGAAATGATTCGTGGTACACATGAGCAAATTCGTGCCAATGAACGTGAAATCATGCGTTATGCAGTCCGTCGTGGCCGTATGGACCGTACTCAATTCCGTACATCTTTCCCTAAACAAGAATCTAATCCAGCTTGGTTAGACGAACAAATTGCTAAAGCTCCTGCTGAAATCAAGGCACATTTAGAAAAAGTTCGTCCTGATGTTTTAGCATTCCAGCAAAAGATTGCAGATATTGAGAAAGAGCTTAGTTTAAGCGTTGCTGAAATTAAAGATATCTCTAAACGTATGGCAATTGGCGAAGCGAAAGCACGTCGTGCCAAGAAAGAAATGGTAGAAGCCAACCTTCGTTTGGTAATTTCGATTGCGAAGAAATATACCAACCGTGGTTTACAGTTCCTTGACTTGATTCAAGAAGGGAACATTGGTTTGATGAAAGCTGTAGACAAGTTTGAATACCGTCGTGGTTATAAATTCTCGACTTATGCAACTTGGTGGATTCGTCAGGCAATTACCCGTTCGATCGCCGATCAGGCTCGTACAATTCGTATTCCAGTACACATGATTGAAACGATTAATAAGATCAACCGCGTATCTCGTCAATTGTTACAAGAAATGGGCCGTGAACCAACACCTGAAGAATTAGGTGAACGTTTAGAAATGGATGAAGTTAAGGTTCGTAAAGTACTTAAAATTGCGAAAGAACCGATCTCGATGGAAACACCTATTGGTGATGATGAAGATTCGCATCTTGGCGATTTCATTGAAGATCAAAACATCACTTCTCCAATTGATGCTGCGACTTCAGAAGGCTTAAAAGAAGCAACTCGTGAAGTATTGGAAAACTTAACTGAACGTGAAGCGAAAGTATTGAAGATGCGTTTTGGTATTGATATGCCAACCGATCACACACTTGAAGAAGTAGGTAAACAATTTGACGTAACACGTGAACGTATTCGTCAGATTGAAGCGAAAGCATTGCGTAAATTACGCCACCCTTCTCGTTCTGAACACTTACGTTCTTTCTTGGAAAATGACTAATTTTTGAAAGCTTGAAATTTCAAAACCAAGCCCCATTTAATAGAAAGAGCTATAAACGCCTGCGATAATGCAGGCGTTTCAAATCATGAGGTAACTTATGTTAGACCGCACTCCATCTCGCGAACTACAAGAACATCTTTGGGTATTTCCGATGGATTATCCAATTAAACTTATTGGCGATGCGGGTGAAGAATTACGTGTTGCAGTAGTCGATATTTTGGTGAAACATTTCCCAGACTTTGATGACTCAACATTAAAAGTTCAAGAATCTCGCACCGGCAAGTATCATTCTTTAACAGCACAATTGCGCTTTGAAGAATTAGAACAAGTTCATGCACTTTATGCCGACTTGGCTGCTTGCCCGCAGATTAGAACTGCGCTTTAATTTTAAGTTCTTCAATGAATACCACAGTTAGATATTCTTACTGTGGTATTTTTTTGGAAATTTTAAAGTTAACAAGCCACGAAAAGCCCTACAAATATTTAGAATTCCTTTTACAAAATCCTTTAAAATTACAAAGTTTTCGGCTTTTATCTAGTAGATGTTAACTGGATGCCGCATAAACTAACTTATAGGAAGATATTGTGATGAGCCTTGATAAACCCAACTTGATCATTCGGCAATGGAACGATTTACAAGATTATCAAAGCAAGTTTGAAACCATGAAACTCTTAACAAACGAGCGTGATCAAGATACGCCTGATGAGTTATGGTTACTTCAACATCATAATGTCTTAACCCAAGGTCAAGCTGGTAAACCTGAACATATCCTAATTTCATCAAATATCCCCGTAGTACAAACTGACCGTGGTGGGCAAGTAACTTGGCATGGACCAGGTCAACTCGTTGCCTACTTCATGTTTGATCTTAATCGTCTAAAATGGAACGTACGTACATTGGTCAGTTTTGCTGAACAATTCATGATAGATATTTTGAAAAAATACGGAATTGAAGCATATGCCAAGCCCGATGCTCCTGGAGTATATGTGGATGGTCGTAAAATTGGTTCTTTAGGTTTTAAAATTCGTCGTGGCCGTAGCTATCATGGATTAGCATTAAACTTGGACTGTGCGTTAGATGGGTTCCAAACTATCAATCCTTGCGGTTATGCAGGTTTAGAAATGGTCCGCATACAAGATTTAGTGACTCCCTATCCATCATTCACTCAACTTTGCCAAGACTTTATTGAGTATATTAAGAATACTGGGTACTTTAATGACCCAGAAGTCAAATCTGAATAAATCGCTTTGCGATGAAATAAAAATGGATTAGAGTAATTACTCTAAATTTGCTTTTGCATAATTTTAACAAGGGATACGCGAGTGATTTCGACAAAAGCTGTAAAGCCTACTCTGCAACTTGCCTATGTTAAGCTCATGATGGATGTTATTGGTCGTGGCTTAGTCATGGCGAGTCAAGTGGACACTGAAATACAAGAGGAAGTATCTAAATTTCCTGTTCACTTTGTACTTTCAATGAATGTTTTCCCAAATGGACCAGCATTTTTTGCTCGGGTCACAGAAGACAAACAGTTAGAGCTACTCAAAAGAGCTGAAAGAAAGCCGGACTTAACCATCACATTCAAACATGTAACTCATGCATTTATAGTATTTTCTTTTCAAGAAAGTACTGCTCAGGCATTTGCTAATGATCGTATGATCGCCGATGGTGATGTGTCTGCTGGAATCCGCTTTGTTCGTTGTTTAAATAGAATGGAATCTCTTATTTTACCTAAATTGGTTGCGTCACTTGCAGTCAAAGAATACCCAACAGAACTTACCCTAAAAGAAAAATTCAACGAGGCTGCAAATATTTACTTAAAAGTAGCCAAATCCTATTTCAAGCGGAGCGCATAACATGGCTAAACCATATTACGAATTCTTTTGTCCTGTAAAAGTCATTGCTGGTAACGCTGCGTTAGAACATATTCCATTTGAACTTGCAACTTTAGGTGCAAAACGTCCTCTTATCATTACAGATAAAGGTGTACGTGCGAATGGTTTGTTGTCCCCGATTGAAGCTGCATTTAGTACCACAGATACTGTTATTGCTCATGTCTTTGATGATGTACCACCTGATTCAAGTTTAGAAGTGGTTCGTTTGGCAGCAGAAGCTTATCGCACCAATAAATGTGATGCGATTATTGCAGTAGGTGGTGGTTCAGTTATTGACACCTCTAAAGCCACTAACATTTTAGTATCTGAAGGTGGAGATGACCTTCTGCAATATGTTGGCGCACATAACTTACCAAAACCATTAAAACCATTTTTTGTAATTCCCACAACTTCAGGTACTGGATCTGAAGTGACTATGGTTGCTGTGGTTTCAGATACACAAAAGAATGTTAAATTAGCATTCACATCTGCCTACCTCATGCCACATGCAGCGATTTTAGATCCACGCATGACCCTTACACTACCACCTCATTTAACCGCAATGACAGGTATGGATGCTTTAACGCATTGTGTTGAAGCCTATACATGTTTGGCTGCTAATCCATTAAGTGATGCATATGCAAGTGCGGGGATTAAGAAAATTAGTGAAAACTTATTTAATGTCTTAGAAAATCCAAATGACCAGCAAGGTCGTTTAGAACTAGCACAAGCCTCAACAATGGCGGGAATTGCATTTTCTAATTCAATGGTAGGACTTGTACACTCTTTAGGACATGCTTTAGGTGCTGTTGCTCACCTGCCCCATGGGTTATGCATGAATTTATTCTTACCTTATGTGCTTGAATATAATAAGCAGGTAAATGGGCAGAAAGTTGGTGAGTTACTATTACCGTTAGCTGGTGCTGATATCTATGCACAAACTCCAGCAACTCAACGTGCAGATAGAGCAATTGCTACGATTTTGGCAATGCGTGACCGTCTATTTACTTTAACCAAGTTACCACGCACTTTACGCGAAACAGGTAAAGTAAATGAAGCTCAGCTCGATGAAATTGCAGAAAAAGCACTAAATGATGGCTCAATTATTTACAATCCTAAAGAAGCTAGCTTAAAAGATATTCGAGATATCTTACAAAAAGCATGGTAATTCGATAAGTTAAATTTGAACCTCAATTCTAAAGGTCTGATTTTTAAACAAAATCAGACCTTTTTTATAGTCATGAATTTTTGCTCATCATTTTATTTGGAAATATGGCAAAAAATTTGCTAAAAAATCGATGAAAGTACTGACAATTTGCATCAATTTAGGATAGATTGGCGCACTTTATCTTTTTCTGTAGGGGGGATCGTTCGTCTCAAACGATCCTTAACACCAAGCTGATCCTTGATCAACGATTATGAGGATAACGCCGTTGACAAATTTATCTGGGACTAAACCAACAGCTAAACTTCAAAAGAATCTTGTGCTTTGGCACATTATTATTATTGGTTTAGCTTACATTCAGCCATTAACGTTATTCGATACTTTTGGTTTAGTATCAGAGCGAAGTGGCGGTCATGTACCAACTTCCTACATCTTTGCATTAGTCGCAATTTTATTAACATCGATCAGTTATGGACATATGATTAAGCGCTACCCTTCTTCTGGGTCAGCCTATACTTATGCCCAAAAATCAATTCATCCTAATGTTGGTTTTATGGTGGGTTGGTCTTCTTGGTTAGACTATTTACTGTCACCGCTTGTTAATATTATTTTGGCAGATATTTATCTAAGAGCTCTTTTTCCAGAGGTAAATAACTGGCTATGGGTGATTGGTTTAACCACCCTAATGACCGTTATTAACTTATTTGGTGCACGATTCGTCGCGCGTTTTAACAGTACGATCGTTGTTATTCAGCTTGGCGTAATTTTTTATTTCGTTTATCAGGTATATATTTTACTTACTCAAGGTGTATATGCAGACGGAACTTTAAATCCGGATAAAGCTGCGTTGTGGTCATTGACTCCTTTTTGGAACGACATGACATCTGTAAGTGCCTTAATTGCTGGTGCTACTGTACTCTGCTTCTCTTTCACTGGGTTTGATGCTTTATCTTCTCTCGCCGAAGAAACAAAAGACGCCGAGAAAACACTTCCGAAAGCTATTTTCACTACGGCATTACTTGCAGGTATTATTTTTATTGTAAGTACTTACTTCATCCAATTATATTTCCCAAGTAACCCAAATGCTTACTTTAATCCCCTCGATGAGTCACAGCCAGTGATGGTCGCTGCGATTGGTAGTATTGCATTTAAAACTTTGGTTTTATATTTTGCTGTAGTCGCTGTTATGGCATCGGGTATTTCTGCACATGCAGGCGTATCTCGTTTAATGTATGTGATGGGACGCGACGGCGTAATCAACAAGAAATTATTTGGTCATATTAGTCCAAGACTACACACCCCAACTTACAACATTCTTATTGTAGGTGTAGTTGCTTTATCCGCTGGTTTCTTAGATCTTGAGCATATTGTCAACTTGATTAGTTTTGGTGCTTTAACCGCTTTTAGTTTTGTTAACTTCTCTGTTATTTCTCGCTATGCATTAAGAGATGGCAAGAATAAAACGTTTAAAGACATCGTCAATTATATTGTTATACCAACACTTGGTTTTGCCAGTGTGTTTATGATGTGGCTTGAGATTGATAAGCTTGCCTTACAAATTGGCTTAGCTTGGGCGGTTATTGGTGTAGGTTATTTGGCCTACAAAACCAAAGGCTTCAAATATAATGCTCCGCAGCATAATGAACATGAATAATAAAAAAGGCGCTTAAAGCGCCTTTTTTATGGTCAAATTAACCAAAAATTTTGTTCACAATCTTTTGTACACGTTGAGCATAAAGCTTCGCTGTTTCAAGATCTCCAGTAGGAACTTCCTCTACACTTGCATCTGAAGGTGATTGAACCAAAAGCCCAACTGAACCGCCTAAGTTATTTACATCCTCACGTGTTGCATCTTTTGTATTCGCCGGTAATAAACCAAGGCTCACCCAGATTCCGCCATGCTGCGAAGCTAAAGTTTGTAATTGAATAAGAGTAACCTGCTTATCCCCATTTAAGCTCGCGCTGTTTGTAAAACCTGCAAAGACTTTATCTTGCCAACCACGTGTAAACCACACTTTCGAAGTTGCATCAGCAAACTTTTTAAACTGCCATGGCGCTGTGCCCATATAAGTCGGAGCACCAAAAACAATCCCCTCTGCATCATTTAATGTCTGCCAATCTTGATCAGTAATATTACCTTCCTGATCAATTTGAATGAGCTGAGCATTAATTTCATTTGCAAACGTTTCAGCCACTACTTTGGTATGGCCATAACCAGAGAAATATACAACCGCGATATTAGAATTAGACATGGGAGCAAACCTTTGTTTTATTAAATTCCACTTTATGATATATTTTAGAAACTAGGTGTCAATTAGTTACTAACTGGTAACTATGGTAATTTTTTAAGAAATTAGTAGGTAAATAGTATGAATGAATGTCTAAAATATAATATTTTTCAACAACATTGCCCTGCTCGTTTATTTTTTGAAAAAATTGCAGATAAGTGGGTTTTATTGATTTTAAATGTGCTTGAAGAGGAAACTCAGCACTTCAATTTGCTCAAAAAGAATATACAAGGCATTTCTCCTAAAGTCTTATCACAAAAACTAAAAATGCTAGAAAGAGATGGTTTTATCGAACGTAAAATCCAGAATACCTCTCCTATTCGTGTTGATTACTCACTAACGTCGCTGGGGCAAAATGTAGCTGCAATGGCCTTCCAATTAAAGGAATGGGCTGAAACCAATATTGAACAGGTTTTAGCAGCCCAAAATACATATGACGAAAAAGCATTAGAACAGGCTTAAATAATTTAGAAAAAAATAAGGCCACAACTGTGACCTTATTTTTATTTAAAAACTATTAACTTATCCTAAGTTTTTAAAACCCTGCTGACGCCATGCTTCATAAACAATCACGGCCGTTGCATTAGATAAATTTAAACTTCTTGAGTTTTCAGCCATCGGCAAACGAATCCACTGTTCTTGTGGAAACATTAAGCGAACATGCTCAGGCAAACCACGTGTTTCTGGCCCCATCAGTAAAGCCACAGGCCGATTCAAATCAACCGTATGTGGAGTTGCGGAACCTTTAGTGGTGAGGGGAAAAACATGCTCGACACCTTTAGCTTTTAAATCTGCAAGGCAAAGCTCTATGTTGTCCCAAATCTGCATACGTGCCCATTCATGATAATCAAGGCCTGCTCGTTTGAGTTTTTTATCATCTAATTCAAAACCTAGAGGTTTGACTAAATGCAACTGTGCGCCCGTATTAGCACATAAACGAATGATATTGCCTGTATTGGCAGGAATTTCAGGCTCGTATAGGACAACATGAATCACAAATTTTCTCGACTTAAATAATCAGCAAGAAACTCAAATGAGCTTATTGCCATTTTAACTGTTCACGTAAACTTACCACTTCACCAATAATAGTTAAAGTTGGCGCCACGATATGATGTTCAGATACTTTAGTTGCGATATCAGCTAATGTTCCAACAACAACTTTCTGTTCTGGTGTGGTTCCTTTAGAGATTAAAGCCACCGGCATATTGGCACGCTGACCATGAGCAATAAGTTGCTCACAAATACGCTCCAAGCCAACCAGCCCCATATATAAAACCAAAGTTTGATTTTCATAAACCAGCTCATTCCAAGGAAGTTCAGGTGAACCTTCCTTTAAATGCCCAGTCAAGAAACGAACACTTTGCGCATAATCACGATGTGTTAAGGGAATACCTGCATAAGCTGAACAGCCTGATGCTGCAGTTATACCCGGTACAACTTGGAAAGTGACATTCGCTTCAACCAGCTCTTGAATTTCTTCACCACCACGCCCAAAGATAAACGGATCACCACCTTTTAGACGACAAACACGCTTTCCTTTTTGAGCATACTCAACCAGTAAAGCATTGATGCCATCTTGGGGAACAGAGTGATTCGAACGAGCTTTACCCACATAAATTTTAGTCGCATCACGGCGGCAAAGTTCTAAGATGGGTGCAGAAACAAGACGATCATAAATCACGACATCTGCTTGTTGCATAAGACGTAATGCTTTTAGTGTCAGCAACTCTGGATCACCGGGTCCAGCCCCTACCAAATAAACTTCACCTTTAGGTGCTGTCCATTCTGTTAAGGCTTGCTGAATCAAATCATTTGCAACGTCTAAATTGTCATTAAAAACTTGTTCTTTTAATGGGCTAGCATAGAGGTTTTCCCAAAAGATTCGACGCTCATCGGGGTTAATAATCTTTTCTTTTACTTGCTTACGCCATTGACCAGAAAACTCAGCCAACTTACCCATGCCATGCGGAACAATTGTCTCTATTTGAGTACGAAGTTGTCTCGATAAAACTGGTGACGCCCCATTTGAAGCAACAGAGATAATTAATGGAGAACGGTCAATAATGGCTGGAACCATAAATCGGCAATGCGGAATATCATCGACACTATTTACCAGTAAATTACGCGCTTCACATTGCTCAAAAACAGCTTTGTTCACCTGCGCATCATTAGTTGCCGCAATGACTAATCGATAAGACGTATTTAATACTTTTTCAGCAAAAGACTCGGCAAAATACTCTCCACCGGCCGTTTTGACCAACTGTAAAAGCTGCTCTTCAATTGCAGGAGCAATAATATCAATTACCGCTCCTGCTTTGGCTAGAAGGTTTGCTTTACGTAGCGCAATATGCCCACCACCCACAATCAGACAACGTTGCTTTTGCAACTTTAAAGAGATTGGAAAAATATCCACCTTAAACCTCTACATGAATCATCTGATTTAGGTTAAGCAAAAACCGTGCACAATTTAGATGCAAAGCTTAGTCAATAAACGTTACACCACCCATATATGGGCGTAATACTTCTGGAATCTCGATAGAACCGTCTTCACGTTGGTAATTTTCCATCACAGCAAGCAAAGTACGTCCAACTGCAAGACCTGAACCATTTAAAGTGTGCACCAATTCGGTCTTCTTTTGATCCATTCTGTAGCGTGCTTTCATGCGGCGTGCCTGAAAATCCCCCATATTAGAGCAGCTTGAGATTTCACGATAAGTATTTTGGCTTGGAACCCAGACTTCTAAGTCGTAAGTTTTAGTCGCACCAAAGCCCATATCCCCACCACAGAGCAAAATTTTGCGATATGGCAAGCCAAGTGCCTGCAAAATGCCCTCAGCATGAGCAGTAAGTTCTTCAAGTGCCTGCATAGAAGTTTCAGGTTTAACGATTTGCACCATCTCAACTTTATCAAACTGATGCTGACGAATTAAACCACGTGTATCGCGCCCATAAGAGCCTGCTTCACTACGGAAACATGGTGTGTGAGCTGCATATTTTAAAGGTAAACGTTCGGCATCAATAATCTCATCACGAACGAAGTTAGTAACAGGAACTTCTGCTGTAGGGATGAGGTAATATTCTTTTTCGCCTTGAAGTTTGAATAAATCTTCTTCAAATTTTGGTAACTGACCAGTACCGCGCAGTGAATCAGCATTTACCAAATAAGGCACATAAGCTTCTGTATAGCCATTTTTTAAAGTATGGGTATCGAGCATGAATTGCGTTAATGCACGTTGTAAGCGTGCTAAAGGACCTTTCAATACGCTAAAACGTGAGCCAGTCAATTTAGTCGCAGTTTCAAACTCTAAACCGCCCATCCACTCACCTAAATCAGTATGATCTTTGATTTCAAAATCAAACTGACGAGGCGTGCCCCATGTTGAGATTTCAACGTTATCATCTTCATCCTTACCAGCAGGAACAGATTCATCTGGTAAGTTAGGAATACTCAGCGCTTTTTGTTCAATCTCGTTTTGTAGCTCTGATAAAGCAACTTCAGCAGCTTTGATTTCATCACCAATGGCTTGCATACGCGCCATGATTTCAGAAGCGTCGCCACCGGATTTTTTAATCTGACCCACTTGTTTTGCACCGGCATTACGTTCTGCCTGCAATTTTTCAGTTTTCGATTGCAAGTCTTTACGGCGAGTTTCTAAAGAAGCCCATTCTTGAACATCTAATTGAACACCACGTTTTGCCAAAGCCGCATTAACGGCTTCAATATTATTTCTGAGTAACTTAGGGTCGATCATAATCAATCATAATATGGGTAAAAAACTGGCTATAGTGTAAGGCCTTAACACTAAAAAATATAGTGATCATCTTCATAACGAATAGCTTTCACACAATTCTTAGAATAGATCACCTATTTTAGAACTTATAGTTTGGCACACTCGGCAAATACTCAGGTTTAATGAATTTACTCGCTTCAAAATACGGCAGTGTTAATTCAGACATTCCCTCTGCATAAGACGCCAACTCATAGATTGGATAGACAAATACAATGCCATTCGCTCCATAGTAAAAATTATCGCTTAGCTGAAGTTTTTCACGATTGATATTGTGCTCTTGAAGCCAATTTGTATTTGCATCATAGAGGGCATCAACCAACTGTTTTTCAACATCTGGTTGAATAAGCTCAGCAACAGTAATGTGCTTTTTATTTAATAAATCAAAATTTACAAACTCTTGATGAGACATACCATGAGCCGCACCAGCTGAGTACGAATAAGTCTGTAATGCAAAAGTCGCAAGATTATAATTTTGTCCTAAATAACGAACATAAATTGCACTTTGGCTCGAACGCGGTTCACCTTCAGGTACTTCGACAGGTTGATCGGCTAAATTTGCAAAAGCATTCGGATCTGCTTTCTTTATACGATTGGTGAAGTAATCATTAATCCATTTTTGATTAGTCTGTACGGTTTGAAAATCATACTCCGTACATCCGTCTTCTAAACAAACTTTTGATTTTGGCAATTTTACTGGGATTACTTTTGCTTGAATCACAGGAACATCAGCCTCTTTAGTCTCTTTAACTTTTGCAGTTGAAGCAGCCTGCTCTTCTTTAGCTGCTGACTTTGGTTGGCAACCGCTTACAATTACCATTGCAGCCATTAATGGAAGAATACAAATAATTTTTTTATCGTAAAGTCGCATAATAATCCCCATGAATTTAACCCTATCACTATACAAAGCGTAAGAATAAGACGGGGTTAAAAAATGTATCTATCTCTCTTGTATAAAAAAAGCTACCGTGAAGGTAGCTTTTTTGAGAGGTATTCATTATTGGTCAATAACATCTGTACCTTTTGGCGGCGTAAAGTTAAAGACAGATGCAGGAATTGAGGCATTTACCTTAACATTCTTAAAGCGCACATAGGTGGTTTGACCTAATGAGTCTTGCAACACCATAAGTGTAGGGGCTTTATTTGCTCCAAAACTAATGGTTAAGCTTTGGAATGCACCATCTTCTTTTTTAGGAAATAATGTGAAATAGAGTTTAGATTTATCGGGTTGCGTTACACGATAAGACTTCATGATTTGGTTGGTATTACCAGAGAGTAATAACGCTGGCGTATCTGCAACCTGCTCATCTAAGCTTTGACGGACTGCTTGCTGTAAATCTGGGTCATAGATCCAAACTGTTTTCCCGCTCGTTACAATTGTTTGTTTAGCCGGACTTACTGTTTCCCAATAAAATTTCCCCGGACGTTCAACTTTCATTGAGCCTTTAAATGTCTGATTCATATGCTGTGCACTTAAACTCTTTTTCTGTGCCACAGTTTTTGTATTGGCTTTTGTTGTTTGTTCAAAGTCGGCAGTCAAACGCTGTAAACCTGATAACTGATTAACCAGGTTCCCAATTGCCTGTTGCTCCGGTGCTGCTACAGGCGCAGCAAACACTGTAGTACTCATTACAGGAGCAAGCACTGACGCGCTAAGTGTAATAGCACACATAGTTTTACGAAGCATATTCATGTCATCACCTTTTTAGTTGCTGTAAGACAACTTGCCTTCTTTCAAAGTTATGAAACTTGGCAAGCTCTTAATTCAAGACTCATATTAACCGACAAACTCTGTGCTAATCATTGAGAAAATAAGATATTTTGTTATGTTATTCATGTTGTTTGTAGAATTTCATTCATCATGATGAAGATAAATAAAAATTAAAACCATAAAAAAAGCCCACAAAATGTGGGCTTTTTTGAAGCTAAAACTTATACAGTTTCAACTTTTACGTAGCGACGGCCAAATTGACCTTTCACTTCGAATTTTACTACGCCGTCAGCAGTAGCAAATAAAGTATGGTCACGGCCCATACCAACATTTGCACCAGCGTGGAACTCTGTACCACGTTGACGAACGATGATGTTACCAGCAGTTACAGCTTGACCGCCGTAAACTTTAACACCTAACATTTTTGGGTTTGAATCACGACCGTTCTTCGTCGATCCACCGGCTTTTTTAGTTGCCATGTCTCTTACTCCTCGTGATTAGCCTGAAATACCAGTAATTTTCAACTCAGTGAACCATTGACGGTGACCTTGTTGTTTACGGTAGTGTTTACGACGACGCATTTTGATGATGCGGATTTTGTCGTGACGACCATGACCAATCACTTCTGCAGTTACTTTAGCGCCAGCTACAACTGGAGCACCGATTTGAATGTTGTCACCGTTTACAACCATTAATACATCATCAAATGTAATAGTCGCACCAGATTCAGCTTTCAATAATTCAACTTTAAGGGTTTCACCCTCAACTACACGGTGCTGTTTACCACCGCTTTGGATTACTGCGTACATAATGTACTCCAATCAGCCCGTGTCGTCGTGTCGATAAAGGGATATATCGATCTTAAAACGATCGCCACTGGGGTTATACAAGGCGACAGATTTTAAGTGAAATTTGATCAAACGACAAGTATTTTCTATCTATCAGTAAAGCATGATCCTCTATTCTTACAAAATCGAACAGCTTGGATTGGAATTTAGCAGTTTTCATTGATTCTGAATGAAAATTAAAATACAGTTCCAGACACAAATTGCGTCAAGAACAAGTTGTATTAATGCTGATGTCATTAAATTTATTGTTTTGCCGGAAACATCATGTTTTGCTTAAATAAAGAACAAAGAACGCTTAAAGACAATAGAAATGATTAATATCAGCCACTTGTTAACCTGTGCAACTCATCTTTAATTGATACACTAACGCCACTTATCTACCAATACGGGGTTTTTCTTCATATGGTCATCGATTTCAAGCAAGACATTCTTGCGCCTGTTGCCTCAGACTTTGCTGCGATGGATCACTTGATTAATGAAGGAATTAGCTCAAAAGTCGGTTTAGTCATGTCTGTCAGCAAGCATGTCGTTGAAGCTGGCGGAAAGCGTATGCGCCCAATCATGTGTTTACTTGCAGCCCGTGCTTGTGGTTTAGATAACATGGTAAACGCACAGCGTTTAGCTGCAATCATTGAAATGTTGCATACTGCGACATTAGTCCATGATGATGTAGTAGATGAATCTGGGCTTCGTCGTGGTCGTCCTACAGCAAATGCGACATGGAACAATCAAACAGCCGTATTAGTCGGTGACTTCCTTATTGCCCGTGCTTTCGATTTATTGGTTGATTTAAATAACATGACTTTATTGAAAGACTTTTCAACGGGTACATGTGAAATTGCTGAAGGTGAAGTATTACAACTGCAATCCCAGCATCAACCAGATACAACCGAAGAAACTTATTTAAAAATTATTCATGGTAAAACGTCTCGCCTGTTTGAGTTGGCTACAGAAGGTGCTGCTATTTTGGCAGGGCAAGAAGCTTACCGTGAACCATTAAGATTGTTTGCTGGTCATTTTGGTAATGCGTTCCAAATCATTGATGATATTTTAGACTACACATCAGATGCTGAAACATTAGGTAAAAATATTGGTGATGATTTAATGGAAGGTAAGCCAACTTTACCGTTAATTTCTGCATTAGCACACTCAACAGGTGAAGAGCATGCGATTATTCGTCGCAGTATCGCCACTGGTGGAGTAGACCAATTACCTCAGGTCATCGAAATTGTACAGAAGTCTGGTGCTTTAGATTATTGCAACCAACGTGCCCAAGAAGAAACAGAAGCAGCACTGCAAGCTTTATCAAACCTACCCGATACACCGTATCGTCAGGCATTGATTAACTTAACTCAGCTTGCGTTACATCGAATACAATAGATATTATTTTGCCTATGCATGTAAATTTTTCAGAACATTTTTTAAAAATAGAGAAGCAGCTTGAGGATCCTCAAGCTGTCATTGATGAAAATCTACTGATTGAACTCGTCAATGTCGTCCGCCCATCCGACCCAGAGGATACGGATGAAATTAAAAACAAAATACAGGCTTTAATTGAAAGTCTTTTACGCACACCTACAGCACCCTTTTTATTACAAACTTTCTTATTACGTTTGATTAATCGCTATAAGCAAGTCAGCTTATATGCGGACAGCGGAATTTTGTCTTTAGATGGTTTCTGGAACCAGCTTGGACAAAGACTCGGAGCACATTTTTTACCGCTAATCGAAGACTCAAGCCAACTCAAAATTTTAATTGGAAAAATTTTCTATTTAGAAAGTGACAAAATCTGGCTCAATAATATTGCTGATGAAGATTGGTCAAATTTATTTAGTCTTATTGGGCAAAGCCAAAGTAATGTCGATGAAAAGCTTGTCATTCAAAGTGAAATGATTAAAGCCATCACTGTCTTATCTTATCGAATTAGTGGAATTGGACTTTATCCTGAATTTATTAATGCTCAACCAGAATTAACGGAATATGAATCTCCATTTTTAGTTCAAAATCGTGAAATTATTGAGTTTATAGAAAAATATAAGAAACAAGAACTTTCTGATCATGAAATTGCAGTTATTGCTCCTCCCGATGCATCACAAGCATTCGTTATGTTGGAACAATGTCGGGATGTGGTGTTAAAGATTCGCCGTGCTACGAAAAGAATTGGTGTCAGTTTAAGTTTGACTTATTTACTGTCATTACTTGAACAATGTCTTGATCGTATTGAATTATTACTTTATCTGGTCGTAGACAACACTCATGGAAAATATGTTTCCTTAGGACATCTTATTTCCGATTTAACCAAGGCGCACTACAGCGAAAAAAGTGTGCGCTCTTTACTCAGCACAACCAGTGAGCTCATTGCCTTTCAAGTTACAGAAAATGCCAGCCGTACAGGTGAGCATTATGTAAGTACAGATACCAAAGGCTTTTGGGGAATGTATAAAGCGGCCGCTGGTGCAGGTGTCATTATTGCTTTCATGGCATCTTTAAAAATTCTTGCATCAAGAATGACCATGGCTCCGCTTATGCAAGCCTTTACGTTCAGTATGAATTATTCTCTGGGTTTCATTCTGATTCATGTTCTGCACTTTACTGTTGCAACCAAACAACCCGCTATGACTGCTGCGGCCCTCGCTGCAACGGTACAACAGCGTAAAGGTTCTAAAACAGCTCAGATTGCAGAGTTAGCGGCCCTCATTATTAATATTATCCGAACGCAGTTCATTGCTATTTTGGGTAACATTTCAATTGCAATCCCTACTGCAGCACTGATTACTTTTGCTTGGCAGTTTTACCTCGATGAACCGTTATTAACCCATACCAAGGCGACTTATCTACTACACAGCTTAAACCCCTTTACGTCATTAGCAGTGCCTCATGCCGCAATTGCTGGAGTATGTCTATTTTTGTCCGGTCTGATTGCTGGATATTTTGACAACATGGCTGTTTATCGAAAAGTTGGTCCACGCTTAAGAGCGCATCGTCGTTTAGCTAACTGGTTTGGGCAAGATCGACTTAATCGTTTTGCTGAATATATTGAACGTAATTTAGGTGCTTTAGCCGGTAACTTCTTATTCGGGATCATGTTAGGAAGTATGGGGACCATAGGCTTTATTTTAGGCTTACCCTTAGATATTCGTCATATTGCCTTTGCATCTGCTAACTTTATTCAAGGTTTAATGACCATTAATGGCAGCCCGGATATTGGCTTGATTATAGTCTCCTTTCTCGGTGTGCTATGTATTGGTCTGACTAACTTATTCGTGAGTTTCACCCTTACTATTATTGTGGCATTAAGAGCGCGTCGAGTCCGCTTTGAACAATGGAAACCTTTAGCCAAGTTAGTCATGACCCATTTCCTGACTCGCCCGAGCGATTTTTTCTGGCCACCAAAACAACCATTAGAACTTGAAGAAAATACCTCAACAAATAGCGGAAAAAAAACAGAACACTAAAAGTTTTGCTTTGTACACAGAATGTGACTTTCGTCAATTTTGTTGTGATTGTTTTTCCAAATGTTAAAAAAATTTCAAAATGAATTTACGATGATCTATCAGGCTTGAAAAAAAGTGTACTGGCAAGTACACTTTTAACGGCTTTCAGTAGTGGACACTGCTTGAATAAGCAAAGGTATATACATGCCCTATATATTGCTTTTTATTGGTTGTATTTTTTTAGGATTAGGTGTTCTTGGTCTTTTTGTGCCGAGACTTCAATCTTTGGATCTTCTCACCGTTCAAATATTGAGTGAAAATCGTTCAGATTATCTTAACTCTATTACGATCTTTTTAGCACGTATAGGCGGTATGCCTTTTGTATGTTTTTTATCCTTTCTGGTATGTGTATATCAAGCATGGTATAAAAAATATATTACTGTTATTTTCATTAGCGTGGGGGTTCTTGGCAGTATCACCATGGGTTGGCTGCTCAAGTGGTGTGTTGACCGTCCTAGACCTTCACAGGCATATCATATTGTCGAAAGTTATGGTGCATCGTTCCCAAGTGCACATAGTGTTTATGCATCAACACTAGCTTGTCTGGCAATGTTAATGTTATGCCATAGGCCCAACATTAACTCTCCTTATATCATTTTGATCTCCTGTTTTTGGTTTATCTGCATGGGGCTTTCAAGAATATATGCTGGAGTTCATTTTCCAACAGATGTACTCGCCGGTTGGGGCATAGGTTTTATTTGGATTGCACTGCTTTGGCTCTGGTTATTACAAACACAAAGTAGGTTAAGTAGAAAACAAATATATTTTTAGATTTTATCTAAACGAGGTGGAACAATGATGTCGGCTAAGCTTTGGGCTCCTGCCCTTACTGCTTGCGCATTAGCAACAAGTATCGCACTTGTTGGTTGTAGCAAAGGCTCCGATGAGAAACAGCAAGCTGCTGCTGCTCAGAAAATGCCGCCTGCAGAAGTAGGTGTTATTGTTGCTCAACCACAAAGTGTTGAACAAAGCGTTGAGCTTTCCGGCCGTACTTCAGCATATCAAATTTCTGAAGTTCGCCCTCAAACAAGCGGTGTGATTTTAAAACGCTTGTTTGCTGAAGGAAGCTATGTTCGTGAAGGTCAGGCGCTTTATGAGCTCGACTCTAGAACGAACCGTGCAACGCTTGAGAATGCAAAAGCTGCTCTTTTACAACAACAGGCAAATCTAGCTTCACTACGTACCAAGCTAAACCGTTATAAGCAACTTGTTTCAAGTAATGCTGTATCTAGACAGGAATATGACGACTTACTTGGTCAGGTTAATGTTGCCGAAGCACAAGTTTCTGCAGCTAAAGCTCAAGTAACGAATGCAAATGTTGATCTTGGCTACTCTACAATTCGTTCACCAATTTCTGGTCAGTCTGGACGTTCTTCTGTAACAGCAGGTGCTTTAGTTACTGCAAACCAAACTGATCCTTTAGTGACGATTCAGCAGTTAGACCCGATCTACGTTGATATTAACCAGTCTAGTGCCGAGTTATTGCGTTTACGTCAACAACTCAGCAAAGGCAGTTTAAACAATAGTAACAACACGAAAGTGAAATTGAAGCTCGAAGATGGTTCAACCTACCCAATCGAAGGACAACTTGCTTTCTCTGATGCTTCGGTTAATCAGGATACAGGAACGATTACTTTACGTGCCGTATTCTCAAACCCGAATCACCTGTTACTTCCAGGCATGTATACCACTGCACAGATTGTTCAAGGTGTAGTGCCTAATGCTTACCTGATTCCTCAAGCTGCAATTACGCGTTTACCTACAGGTCAAGCTGTAGCAATGCTTGTTAATGCCAAAGGTACTGTTGAGAGTCGTCCTGTTGAAACCTCTGGTGTTCAAGGACAAAACTGGATTGTGACTAACGGTCTTAAAGTTGGTGATAAAGTGATTGTTGATGGTGTTGCCAAGGTTAAAGAAGGGCAAGAAGTTTCAGCAAAACCTTACCAAGCTCAACCAGCAAATCCACAAGGCGCAGCTCCAAATGCGACAAAACCGGCTCAATCAGGTAAACCTCAAGCAGAACAGAAAGCATCTTCAAATGCATAAGGGGTAGATTGAATGGCACAATTTTTTATTCATCGCCCCATTTTTGCGTGGGTGATTGCATTAGTCATTATGTTGGCGGGTATTCTCACGCTAACAAAAATGCCTATTGCACAGTATCCGACGATTGCACCGCCGACAGTTACGATTGCTGCAACTTATCCTGGTGCATCGGCTGAGACTGTTGAAAACACCGTAACCCAGATCATTGAACAACAAATGAATGGTCTAGATGGTTTACGTTATATTTCATCTAACAGTGCTGGTAACGGTCAAGCCTCTATTCAATTAAACTTTGAACAAGGTATTGATCCAGATATTGCACAGGTTCAGGTTCAAAACAAGCTGCAATCTGCAACTGCACTTTTACCTGAAGATGTACAACGTCAAGGTGTAACTGTTACTAAATCTGGTGCAAGCTTCTTGCAAGTTATTGCATTTTATTCACCAGATAACAACTTGTCTGACTCTGACATTAAAGACTATGTAAACTCGTCTATTAAAGAACCGCTTAGCCGTGTGGCTGGTGTTGGTGAGGTAACGGTCTTTGGTGGTTCATACGCAATGCGTATCTGGCTTGATCCAGCTAAGTTAACCAGTTATCAGCTTACACCTAGTGATATTGCGACAGCTTTACAAGCGCAAAACTCACAAGTAGCTGTAGGTCAATTAGGTGGTGCACCGGCTGTTCAAGGTCAAGTGCTTAACGCAACAGTAAATGCACAAAGTTTGCTGCAAACTCCTGAACAGTTTAAAAATATCTTCTTAAAGAACACAGCATCTGGTGCTGAGGTTCGATTAAAAGATGTTGCTCGCGTAGAATTAGGTTCTGATAACTATCAATTCGACTCGAAGTTTAACGGTAAACCAGCAGCTGGTCTTGCAATTAAGATTGCAACTGGTGCCAACGCACTTGATACGGCAGAAGCAGTTGAACATCGTTTATCTGAACTACGTAAGAACTATCCAGCGGGTCTTGAAGACAAACTGGCTTATGACACAACTCCATTTATTCGTCTTTCAATTGAAAGTGTTGTACACACATTAATTGAAGCGGTAATTTTGGTATTCATTGTCATGTTCTTGTTCTTACAGAACTGGCGTGCAACGATTATTCCAACACTTGCTGTACCAGTTGTTGTATTAGGTACATTCGCAGTTATTAATATCTTTGGCTTCTCAATTAACACCTTAACCATGTTCGCCATGGTATTGGCAATTGGTCTTCTGGTCGATGATGCCATCGTCGTCGTCGAGAACGTCGAACGTGTTATGAGTGAAGAGCATACCGATCCGGTGACGGCGACTTCACGCTCAATGCAGCAGATTTCTGGCGCGTTAGTAGGTATTACGAGTGTACTAACGGCTGTATTCGTACCAATGGCATTCTTTGGTGGTACAACTGGTGTAATTTACCGTCAATTCTCGATTACCCTTGTAACAGCAATGGTTTTATCGTTAATTGTGGCGTTAACATTCACACCGGCACTTTGTGCAACCATTTTAAAACAGCATGATCCTAACAAAGAACCAAGTAATAATATTTTTGCTCGTTTCTTTAGAGGCTTTAACAATGGTTTTGACCGCATGTCGCATAGCTACCAAAATGGTGTTAATCGCATGCTTAAAGGCAAAATCTTCTCTGGCGTACTTTACGCTGTGGTTATTGCTTTATTAGTGTTCTTGTTCCAAAAACTCCCGTCTTCATTCTTACCAGAAGAAGATCAGGGTGTGGTAATGACACTTGTTCAATTACCACCAAATGCAACACTTGACCGTACAGGTAAAGTGATTGACACCATGACAAACTTCTTCATGAATGAAAAAGACACTGTGGAATCTATTTTCACCGTTTCGGGCTTCTCATTCACAGGTGTTGGTCAAAATGCTGGTATTGGCTTCGTTAAATTGAAAGACTGGAGTGAACGTACTTCACCAGAGTCTCAAATTGGCGCATTGATTCAGCGTGGTATGGCATTGAACATGATCGTTAAAGACGCATCTTACGTTATGCCATTACAGCTTCCAGCAATGCCTGAACTTGGTGTAACAGCCGGATTCAACTTGCAACTTAAAGATTCAAGTGGTCAAGGCCATGAGAAACTTATTGCTGCACGTAATACGATCTTAGGTTTGGCTGCACAAGATAAACGTCTTGTGGGTGTTCGCCCTAATGGTCAAGAAGATACACCTCAGTATCAAATTAATGTAGATCAGGCTCAAGCTGGTGCCATGGGCGTGAGTATTGCCGATATTAACAATACGATGCGTATTGCATGGGGTGGCTCATACATTAACGATTTCGTTGACCGTGGACGTGTGAAAAAAGTTTATGTTCAAGGTGATGCGGGTAGCCGTATGATGCCTGAAGACTTAAACAAGTGGTATGTACGTAATAACAAAGGCGAGATGGTTCCGTTCTCTGCATTTGCTACTGGCGAATGGACATACGGTTCTCCACGTCTTGAACGTTATAACGGCGTGTCATCTGTTAACATTCAAGGTACACCTGCACCTGGCGTAAGCTCTGGTGACTCAATGAAAGCGATGGAAGAAATTATTGCTAAGTTACCATCTATGGGCTTACAAGGTTTCGACTATGAATGGACAGGTTTATCACTTGAAGAACGTGAGTCTGGTGCTCAAGCTCCATTCTTATATGCACTTTCATTGTTAATCGTTTTCCTTTGCTTGGCTGCATTGTATGAAAGCTGGTCTATTCCGTTCTCGGTTTTACTTGTAGTACCACTCGGTATTATTGGTGCAATCGTATTAACTTACTTGGGCATGATTATTAAAGGAGATCCAAATCTCTCAAATAACATTTACTTCCAGGTAGCAATGATTGCGGTAATCGGTCTTTCTGCAAAAAATGCGATCTTGATTGTTGAGTTCGCAAAAGAGCTGCAGGAAAAAGGTGAAGACCTGATTGAGGCAACTTTACATGCCGCAAAAATGCGTTTACGTCCAATTATCATGACTACCCTTGCCTTCGGTTTTGGTGTACTTCCGCTTGCCCTTTCAACAGGTGCTGGTGCAGGAAGTCAGCACTCTGTCGGTTACGGTGTACTCGGTGGCGTACTCAGTGCAACATTCTTAGGTATCTTCTTTATCCCTGTATTCTATGTGTGGATTCGTAGTATCTTTAAGTACAAACCAAAAACCATAAACACTCAGGAGCATAAATCGTGATGCAAAACGTATGGTCTATTTCAGGTCGTAGCATTGCGGTATCTGCACTTGCGCTTGCTTTGTCAGCTTGTCAAAGCATGCGCGGCCCAGAACCAGTCGTGAAAACCGATATTCCACAAAGCTATGCATATAGCGCTTCTGGTACGTCTATTGCTGAACAGGGTTACAAACAGTTCTTTGCTGACCCTCGTTTGCTCGGAGTGATTGATTTGGCACTTGCCAACAACCGCGACTTACGTACAGCAACGCTCAATATCGAACGTGCTCAACAGCAATATCGAATTACGCAGAACAACCAGCTTCCAACAATCGGGGCAAGTGGTAGTGCAATTCGTCAGGTTTCTCAAAGCCGTGATCCGAATAACCCCTACTCTACTTATCAAGTAGGTTTGGGGGTAACTGCCTATGAGCTTGATTTTTGGGGCCGTGTACGTAGCTTAAAAGATGCTGCGTTAGATAGTTACCTTTCAACCCAAAGTGCACGTGATTCGACTCAAATCAGTCTAATCAGTCAAGTTGCTCAAGCGTGGTTAAACTATTCTTTCGCAACAGCGAATTTAAGACTTGCAGAGCAAACACTTAAAGCACAGCAAGACTCTTACAATCTCAACAAAAAACGTTTTGATGTGGGTATCGACAGTGAAGTTCCACTACGTCAGGCACAGATTTCTGTAGAAACTGCGCGTAATGATGTAGCAAACTACAAAACACAAATTGCTCAAGCACAAAACTTGTTGAACTTGTTAGTAGGCCAATCAGTTCCACAAAACTTGTTGCCAACCCAACCTGTAAAACGCATTACTCAACAAAATGTGTTTACAGCTGGTTTACCAAGTGACTTGCTTAACAACCGTCCAGATGTAAAAGCTGCCGAATATAACTTAAGCGCTGCTGGTGCGAATATCGGTGCTGCAAAAGCACGTTTATTCCCAACGATTAGCTTAACGGGTTCTGCAGGTTACGCATCAACTGACTTAAGTGATCTATTTAAGTCTGGTGGTTTTGTATGGTCAATTGGTCCAAGCTTAGATTTACCAATCTTTGACTGGGGCACTCGTCGTGCCAATGTAAAAATTTCTGAAACTGATCAGAAAATTGCATTGTCTGATTATGAAAAATCAGTTCAGTCTGCGTTCCGTGAAGTGAATGACGCACTTGCAACTCGTGCCAACATTGGTGAGCGTTTAACAGCTCAACAACGTTTAGTAGAAGCAACTAACCGCAACTACACACTTTCAAATGCCCGCTTCCGTGCTGGTATTGATAGTTACTTAACGGTTCTTGATGCACAGCGTTCATCTTATTCAGCAGAACAAGGTTTGTTATTGCTTCAACAAGCAAACTTAAACAACCAAATCGAGTTATACAAAACTCTAGGTGGTGGTTTAAAAGCAAATACTTCAGATACAGTGGTTAATCAACCATCTAGTGCTGAACTTAAAAAGCAGTAAGTTTTAAATAACTTATTCATAAAAGCTCACTTCGGTGGGCTTTTTTATTGCAACTCAACTGAATATTTTTTATCTTGAAACCTTAAGAATTTAGATTGATAAAAAACAATGTTACTGAGTAATTTAGAAAGTGTTCCAGGCCACCAGATTTTGAAACAGCTTGATGTTGTTTATGGAAGTACGGTTCGTAGTAAGCATGTTGGCCGTGACTTGATGGCAAGTTTAAAAAATATTGTAGGTGGCGAACTTACGGGTTATACCGAATTATTAGAAGAATCTCGCCAAGAAGCTATGCAGCGTATGATTGTAAAAGCCCAGCAGCTTGGTGCGAATGCAATTGTCGGTATACGCTTTTCAACTTCAAATATTGCCCAAGGTGCTTCTGAGTTATTCGTATATGGCACAGCAGTGGTTGTGCAGCCTCAAGCGCCCCATCTACCCGATCCATTTAATGCATAGGTAGAAAATGGACAATCTTATTTTTCAGCTTGTTATTTTTCTCATTCTTTTCAGTATTGGCTGGGCTTTTGGACGTCATATTGAAAGAAAACATTTGAATGAACTTTTAGAAAAAGAGCAACAATTTGCCCATATCAGAATTGATACCAATCGTTTTGCAACAAGTGATCAACTGGGCCATTTTATTAGCAGTAATGTGGTCATTTCTCATGACTATTTTAAATATGTACTGGCATCTATAAAAAATGTTTTGGGTGGAAGACTGACCAGTTATGAAAGTATTGTTGAGCGTGCTCGCCGAGAGGCTATTGTACGTTTAAAACAACAAGCACATACCGCAGGAGCTAACCATATTATGGGAGTTCGGCTGAGTACAACCGAACTTGGTATGCAAGGTGGAATGGTTGAAGTTTTTGCTTATGGAACTGCTGTCAAAGATTAATACTGCCCCACAGCAGAAAAGTGAATACGTGGATTACCAATATTTTTAGTTAAATGTTGGCAAATCCCCGTAATTTTCCAACGATCCTGTTGTTTAGCCAAAGTGAAGTAATAACGACCAAAAGAATGAAAATAGTCATTTTCTGAAAAACGATAAATCTGATAATTACACTCTAGCCATGCTTGGTCTTGTTCAATACGAATAATTGGATTACTCAAATTATGCTGTAGTCGCAAATGCGATAAAGCTTGCTGCCGAGAACCTTTATATTCATGACAAGACACGACACATAAAGGCTCGCCCCTAAACTGAAAATAATCCACCTCAAGTTGTTCTGCCAACAACTCATCAAAAGCGTCCCAATTTTTCTGGTCAAAGACCAATTGAAAACGCGTGATGACTTCTAAAATACGGTGATAATCCTGATCCATGGCGAACCTTCTATACGGGTTTTTCACCAATTTAGCACGGCAATATCACTTTTTTATTTTACTTTTGTTTTCCGAATCATTTTATAAAGAAGTTTTGGTGACATCCGAGAAACCATTACACCTAGTTTTTCTTTAGTCCCACCCACAACGATATATTCTTGACCCTGCATTAAAGCTTTCACAGCTTGCTCTGCAAAAACATCCGCTTCTAAACCATTTTCAATTGCTTCATCTTGGTGGCCTTGAGGTTCCCCTGCACCATTAAGTGCATTGAATGAAACATTAGTTTTTACAAAACCAGGGAAAATAACTGAAACTTCGACCCCTTGATCTGAGACCTCAGCACGCAAACTATTTGCCCACATGTGAATTGCGGCTTTAGCAGCCGAGTAGCTTGCACGGTACTGTGTACCCAATAAACCCGCCACACTCGACACAAATACAACTCGGCCAGACTTTTGTTTGAGCATCGTTGGTAATACAGTTTTAGTTAACGCAACTTGCGAGAAATAATCGACTTCCATAATGGCGCGTTCAGTTGCCATGGTCGTATCTTTAATTAAAGCGCGTTGACTCAAACCAGCATTATTGATAAGCCAATCAATACGACCTTTAGCCTTTAAAATCTCTTTGTAAGCTTCTTGAACCTGCTTTTCATCAGTAATATCTGCAACCACAGACAAATGATGATCGGGATTTAATAAACCAACCCGAACCTCTTCTAGCTCTTCAAAACGGCGCGAGGTCAAAATCAACTTTGCCCCTTGTAAAGCGAGCTCTCCTGCTAAGGCCTTACCCAAACCAGAAGATGCGCCCGTAATCCATACCACTTTATTTTGCAAAGTATCAAGTTTGGCCATGTGATGTTCCTATTATCTTTTTTAAATTATGCTGCTTGATGCATGAAGGCCAAAAAGTGGTTGATATAATGAGTTGCTGTGGTCTGATCGACCTGTGTCCCTAACTTTTCCAAACGTTTATAGCCCAAATGCGTCGTCATGTTGATGACTCCGTTAAGAGTTTTATCGACAACTAAATTAAATTTTAAACGCTTTTTAGGTTCACGTACTAGGCTTGTTACGCCTAAATCCACAATTTCTATAAGCGTCTCAAATGCAGCCGTAATACTTTGCATATTACCGTCACGAATTTGCTGCGTAAGGGTTTCGGCTTGTTGTACAAGTTGAAGTGTGACCGGATAGGTAATATAAACTTGCTGCCCCTGCTCTTTCATGAGAGAGGTCATATAATCAACTAAGGGTAAAAGACGTTCATTTCCAAAAAATGAAACCGACCAAGGCATGTATTTTCGAAAAGTCTCTAAAACTTGCTGAATAACTTTTTCAGACTCAGCCTGTTGTTTTGGAGACATAGTTGTATTCCCTGACTGTAAAAGTACAGAAAAAACCTGCTCAATAATTTCGCAAGAAAGGTCAGACAATACATCCCCCAAAACTTTTGCCTGACTTTGGCTTACTCCATCATGCAGTCTTTGCCGAATAGCCTCGAATTGGGTATAAGTCGAATCGGAAATTTTCAAAAAAACTTCATAACTCATCAGCAGCATCCTTTTTCAATTCTTTTGTAATTTTTGTGCCGTGTCGCTACACGATTAAATTGTGATCCATCTTTCATAAATCTACCGTTTTTTGAAAAAAATACAAAACCGTTTATCTGTTTTCAGCACATTAATTTCGAGGCATTTTTTTGCTACAATAGGTGCAATTTTTTATGCATATTCGATCTAAGCTACTATGACTGACGCTCAAACCGCTCAAAATATTGCCACCACCTACGATCCAACCGAGATCGAAAAGAAGTGGTACAAAACGTGGGAAGAACAAGGTTACTTCAAACCTTCTGGTCACGGTGAATCATTCTGTATCATGATTCCGCCACCAAACGTCACTGGTAGTTTGCACATGGGCCATGGCTTTAATAATGCCATTATGGATGCCCTTACCCGTTATAACCGCATGATGGGTAAAAATACGTTGTGGCAACCAGGTACTGACCACGCTGGTATTGCAACTCAAATGGTTGTTGAGCGTCAACTTGGCTTACAAGGTGTAACTCGTCACGACTTAGGCCGTGAAAAGTTCATCGACAAAGTTTGGGAATGGAAAGAACAATCTGGCGGCACAATCACTAAACAAATTCGTCGCTTAGGTTCTTCTGTAGACTGGTCACGTGAACGCTTCACGATGGATGAAGGTTTATCAAACGCAGTTAAAGAAGTATTCGTTCGTTTGCACGAGGACGGTTTAATTTACCGTGGTAAGCGTCTTGTAAACTGGGACCCTAAACTTCAAACTGCTCTTTCTGACCTTGAAGTAGAAAGCAAAGAAGAAAAAGGCTCACTTTGGCACTTTAAATATTTCTTTGAAGACAAATCAGTTAAAACTCAAGACGGCAAAGACTATTTAGTCGTTGCAACAACTCGTCCTGAAACTTTACTTGGTGATACTGCAGTTGCTGTTCACCCTGAAGATGAGCGTTATGCACACCTTGTTGGTAAAAATATTGTATTACCAATTACTGGTCGTTTAATTCCGATCGTTGCCGACGACTACGTTGAAAAAGACTTCGGTACTGGCTGTGTAAAAATCACGCCTGCTCACGACTTCAACGACTATGACCTAGGTAAACGCAATAGCTTGCCAATCATCAATATCTTCAACAAAAACGCCGAAGTTTTAGGTGAGTTTGAATATATTGCAAAAGCTGGCGAACAAATTTCTAAAACGATTACTGCACCTGCGGACTATGCTGGTTTAGAGCGTTTTGAAGCACGTAAAAAATTAGTTGCTCAAGCTGAAGCGGAAGGCTGGTTAGATCAAATCCAACCATATGACTTAAAAGCTCCACGTGGCGACCGTTCAGGCGTGATCATTGAGCCGTTACTGACTGACCAATGGTACGTAAAAATTGCGCCTCTTGCTGAGCCTGCAATTGAAGCAGTTCAAGATGGCCGTATTAAGTTTGTTCCAGAGCAGTACAGCAACATGTACATGGCATGGATGCGTGACATTCAAGACTGGTGTATTTCACGTCAGCTTTGGTGGGGTCACCGTATTCCAGCTTGGTACGATGCAAATGGCAACATCTATGTAGGTCGTAACGAAGAAGAAGTACGCGCGAAAAATAACATCGCTGCTGACGTTGAACTTAAACAAGACGAAGACGTTCTTGATACATGGTTCTCATCTGCACTTTGGACATTCTCAACTTTAGGTTGGACTGGCGACGCACAAAAAGATGCAGCGAATGATTTCTTAAAAACCTTCCACCCAACAGATGTGTTGGTAACTGGTTTTGACATCATTTTCTTCTGGGTTGCCCGCATGATCATGATGACCCTGCACTTCATGAAAAATGAAGATGGTTCATCTCAAGTTCCATTTAAGACTGTTTACGTTCACGGCTTGGTACGTGATGGTGAAGGTCAAAAAATGTCGAAGTCTAAAGGTAACGTACTTGACCCATTAGACTTGATTGACGGTATTGATTTAGAAAGCTTAGTTGCAAAACGTACAACTGGTCTAATGAACCCGAAAGATGCTGCGAAGATTGAAAAATCAACACGCAAAGAATTCCCAGAAGGTATCAATGCTTATGGTACTGACGCAGTACGTTTCACGTTCTGTGCACTTGCAAACACCGGTCGTGACATCAAGTTCGATTTAAAACGTGTTGAAGGCTACCGTAACTTCTGTAACAAAATCTGGAACGCGACTCGTTTCGTTCTGATGAATGTTGAAGGTCAAACTGTTGGGCAAGAAGCACGTCCTGATCTTTGGGAACTTCCAGAGCAATGGATTATCAGCCGTCTGCAAAAAGCGGAAGCTGCTGTACACCAAGCGTTTGCAACTTACCGTTTAGACCTTGCTGCTCAAGCGATTTATGACTTTATCTGGAATGAATACTGTGACTGGTACGTTGAGTTAACTAAACCAGTTCTTAACGATGCAGAAGTGTCTGAAGAGCGTAAAGCTGAAGTACGCCGTGTATTGCTCGCTGTGATGGAAGCTTCTTTACGTTTAGCTCATCCATTAATGCCATATTTGACAGAAGAAATCTGGCAAACACTTGCACCAATGCTTGGTCAAGGCGGCCCAACGATTATGACTGCTCAATACCCTATTCCTGAGCAAGCAAAAATCAACGAGCAAGCTGAAGCAGATATGCAATGGCTTCAAGGTTTGATTGGTGCGGTACGTAACATTCGTGGTGAAATGGGCTTAGGTAATGCGCGCTTGTTGCCAGTATTACTTCAAAACATTTCTGATGCTGAACGTGAGCAAATTACTCGTATTGAAGCGTTGTTCAAAGCATTGGCTAAAGTTGAAAGTATTGAGTTCTTAGGTAAAGACCAAGAACCACCGCTTTCTTCTTCAAGTGTTGTAGGTCATGCATCGGTATTTGTACCAATGAAGGGCTTAATTGACCCTAAAGCTGAGCTTGCTCGTTTGCAAAAAGACTTGGATAAAATCCAAAAGCAACACGACCAAATTGCGGGCAAACTTGCAAACGAAGGCTTTGTTTCTAAAGCACCAGCAGCAGTTGTTGAAGGTGAAAAAGCGAAGCTTGCTGAATTTGCTGCTCAGTTAGAGAAAGTTAAAGCGAATATGGAGCAAATTGCAGCGCTTTAATGTAGTGATTTGATTCAAAAAATCCCCTCACTTGAGGGGATTTTTGTTTGGAATAATTACAAATTAGTTCAAAGATATATTTTTTTTAAGCTTTGATATAAATCTATTTGATAACCACATTAAATATTGATCAAAAATATAAATTCAATCAAATCTTAGCCTATTAATTTAATAATTTAAAAATATCAATCAATTTTATACACACTAAATAATAGTTTTCCATTTGCAGAGATTGCCCAATATAAATGATCATTTCTCTGACTTTCTTCTAAAATAATGAATTTATTTTGCTGGCAAGCCTGTTCCACTAAACCAATCTTTTTTTCTGAACCATACACATTAAAAGAATCGTGTCCTTCAAAATCATCATGATGTCTTAACGATTCAGGTGGTTGAACATAATGAATATTGGAGTTAAATGTTTTCCAACGTTTTTTAATAGTTGGCTTAATACACTCAATTGTTGAATAGGTAAATTTTTTCTGAACTGGCGACTGCTTTTTAAGTAAAAAATTTACTTTAGTTTTATTATCTAAGGGATAGACTACAATCCAGTAACCATCGTCATATGAATCTAGCCTTTGATAAAAAAATATCGATTCTGTCAAATTAGGAAAGATTTTATGATCATATAAGATACTATTTTTCAATCTTTTTTTATTTAAACTCTCTTCAAAAAAATTATCCGCCATACATACTAAAAAAATTATTACTATTAAAAAACTTACAATTGAAATAAAGATATAAACTACTAACTTTAAAACTATACTTAAAAATTTATTTAACATAAAAACTCAACTTCAAAAATAGAAAAGGCCCACCTAGGCCTAATTTCTTATAGCTATATTAAAATAGCCCCCAATTTTTTAAAATTCGCCCAAGTCATCACTACTAATCTCACGGCATCATATAACTTCTGAATGCTAATTACTCCTGCTATAAGTTAATTAATTTAGAGTATTATCTAATAAATTAAAGCACCCCATGCCTCAATAACATCTCTATCCCACTCACTTTTTTCATATGTTTTAAACGCTCCTTTTCCCACTTCAACTGTTGTTTTAACTCACTACAGTCAGCATCTACAGCTTTATAAACATCGCTGATATGTACATGCTCAGCTTTTACATTCTTTGCTACTTGAAAAGAGTCCAAAATATCTGCAATTTGGCTTTCAAGCTGCTGACTTTGTGCATCCAAAGCAAGTTTATAAAACCGCAACTGCTCAGCAGATAATTCTTTAGCCCCTAGCCCCTTATTCTGTTCGAGCTGTAACTGAAGTTTGAGTAAATAAAACAAATCCTGCTTTTCATAGGCCTGACTTGCCTGTTGGAACAACTCAGTTTTTTCTGCTTTCTTAGTTTCATCTTGCTCACGGTCTGGGTGAATCATCGAAGCAATTTTTAAATAGACTATTTTGAGTGACTGGGCTGCCATCTGCTCAGCTTGTTCACGTTTTTGTTGCTGCCTTTGCTGTTTGGCTTGCTCTCTTGCTTGTTGCTGCTCGGCAGCATACAGTTCAAAATCTTCTTCAAGTTCTGAACCTTGATCAGCACTTTCTTCGTATTCAAATTTTATTGAATGAGTTTTTTTATTCTTTTTTACCGACTCTTGTGCATGTTGCTGATAAAAGGTATCGATTTGCTTCACTAGCTCCAATTGTTCAACAGACAGCATTTTGGAGCGCTTCAACATTTGTGCAAGCTGGGCATTTTTTACATCGAGTTGTTGTACATCTGCTTTGGAAAACTCATGGCTATGTAACATATTCCAAAGTTGCTCTAACTGTTGAAATAAAACCTCGTGCAAATCGCCATATACAGGCATCAGTTTTTGGCGTATGTGCTGTTGAATCTCAGCTTGCGCATTTTGCCATGTGCTTAGGCTAATTTTTTGCTGTTCTATTTTATCAATCAGGCGATTCAGTTTTTTCTGCTGTGCAGACGGTTCCGACCTTTGCTGCAAGCTGACTTTGAGATCAAAGGACATACTCATCCACCCGAAAAAGAAAAAAGTGTAGCAATAATCAGATGAGGAAGGTAGCCAAGCATTCTTTAAATACGAGTCAGGCTAAAGATTTATATCTTAAGAAATCCACCAAATCACCAGTGGTAAAGTCACGGCAGCACATAAGGTTTGAAAGCTAATCACGGCTGCCATAAGCTGACTATCGCCACCCAAAACTTTGGTTAAAATGTATGAAGCAGAAGCTGTCGGTAGCGCAAAGAAAATGATTAAAATTTGTGTTTGTAAGCTTGGTAAACCAAACCACGTACAGACCACATACGCCAAAGCAGGCACTGCTAAAAGTCGTGCAAACGTGTCTGCTGCCAATACCACAATGTCTTTTTTAATTTGCATAAACTGCAAAGCTGCGCCAACACATAACAAACCTAGTGGCAAACTTGATACTGAAAAAAGCTTAATAAACTGAGTAAAGCCTTCCCAAATCGGGATTTGAAGCGCATTGACTGCTGCCCCCACTACACATGATGCAATTAACGGGTTTTTAAGAAGCGCAATCAAAACAGGTTTAATTGCCATGTGTTCTTTAGAGGTTAGAGCAAGCACCGAAATAACGTTTACTAGTGGAATGCAAAGTGCCAATAAAATTGCCAGAATTGCCATTCCTTCACTTTTAAAAAGCGAAGTGACTAGAGCCAGACCAATATAGGTATTAAAGCGAACCATACTTTGTACATGCACACCAAAACGTGCGGGTGGTATGTGCCAAAACATTCGAAGTATGTATAAAATGATGGTCACAGCTAAGACCACAATCAACATCACAATAATGGCTGTGCTCAAGCTTTGTAAGTCAATTTTTGCGGTCGATAACGTACTAAAAAGCAGAGCAGGAAATAAAATATAATAATTGAGCTTCTCTGCCCCAGCCCAAAACTCATCGCTGAAAAAACGATATTTTTTAAACAGGTATCCCGATGCAATTAATGCAACTAAGGGAAATAGAGATAAAACAATGCTATTCATTTCTTTACTCGAGTTTTATTAGGGCTTGCTGTTTTTGGCAATGACCTTGGCTTCCTCATATATTAAAGATAATGAAAACTCATGATAAAATGAGTTTTTACTCATAACAAATACAACATGACATTTACCCAGCTTGAAATTTTTGCACTCATTGCTGAACTAAAAAGCTTCACTGCTACTGCAGAAAAGCTGGGAATTTCACAGTCGGCAGTTTCTCATGCGCTTAAATCATTAGAACAACAATGGGGCATTAACCTGATTTCAAGATCCCAGAGTGATATTGAGCTCACCACGACAGGTCAGCAGTTATTAACTCATGTGAAAGAGTTATTGAGTATTTCTGATACCTTAGAAAAAGAAGTGGCTGCCATCCACGGTTTAAATGAAGGCACATTACGTATCGGATCTTTTGGGGCTTCATCCTCTATTTATCTATTGCCTGAAATTTTAGAAGCCTTTCGGCAACGCTACCCAAAAATCGAAATTTATATTGATGAAGGTGAAGATAAAGAAGTTGTTCAGTGGTTATTAGAACGGCGCATCGAGGTTGGTTTTTTAATTATGCCCGATGAGCGTTTTGATACATTCCCCTTAATTGAAGACCGTTTTGTTGCCCTAATTCCAAATGGTTACCCACTCGCAGAGCAGCTCTACATTGATCCAGCACAGCTAGAAAACTGCCCTTTCATTATGACAATGGCGGGTAGTCGTCATCAGGTCGAATTAATTTTAAAAAACTTTAATGTGAAACCAGACATTAAATTTTATGTTTCACAAATTTTAAGTATCGTCAGCATGGTTCACAACCAGTTAGGGGTGTCCATTGTGTCTGATATGGTCATCACCAAAGAGTTACTCTCACTTTATCCAAATGTAGTCAAACGCCCGTTTAAACCGAACCTTAAACGTTCTATTGGTCTTGCGGTGAAAAACAAAAAACACATCAGTCCAGCCGTAAAGGCATTTATTGAAGTCGCACAATCAGTTTGGTCAGATCATTAAATGATTATGGATAACTTTTAAGAATTTGATAACGAACTTTTTCAGGTCAATTTATCAGTATATTAGATGACTTGTACCGTAAAAAGCGCCATAACTGCCCTATCTTAACCAAATCGACGCACCATTTATCGCCAAAAACCACTTTTCTAATTCAAATTGGTGCACTTATTGCATATTCACTTTTATGCAATTGAGTTTGTTTCGACAAACTTAGGTTTTTAGATTCCTTAAATCTATTTTGGTGCAATTTACAGACCCAGATTTGTTCCAAAATGGAATTTAGCACTTTTTTCGAGCATGCTATGCAAAATGTAGATCTATTTTTCTTATTACTTGGTGCTGTTTTGGTTCTTGCCATGCACGCAGGTTTTGCATTCTTGGAACTTGGTACGGTTCGCCATAAAAATCAGGTGAACGCACTGAGTAAAATTCTGACTGACTTTGCCCTCTCTGCAATCGCATATTTTTTTGTTGGCTATTACATTTCGTATGGTCAGCACTTCTTCCATGATGGAACGGTTTTATCAAGTGATCATGGCTACAACCTGATGCGTTGCTTCTTTTTACTCACTTTTGCTGCGGCAATTCCTGCCATTATTTCGGGTGGTATTGCTGAACGTGCGAAAATGCGTTCACAAGCAATTGCAACACTCGCTTTGGTGGCGCTGATTTATCCGTTTTTTGAAGGCATGGTCTGGAATGGTAACTACGGTTTGCAAAAGTGGTTAGAAACAACCTTCGGTGCAGCTTTTCATGATTTTGCTGGTTCAGTCGTAGTTCATGCCATGGGCGGTTGGATTGCACTTGCAGCGGTCATTTTATTGGGTGCACGTTCTGGTCGTTATAAGAAAGATGGTCGTGTAAGTGCTCACCCGCCGTCTTCTATTCCCTTTTTGGCGCTTGGTTCATGGATTTTAATTGTTGGCTGGTTTGGCTTTAACGTGATGAGTGCTCAGCGTGTTGATGCGATTTCTGGTCTGGTTGCGATTAACTCGCTCATGGCAATGGTCGGCGGCACCATTACAGCAAATGCGATTGGAAAAAATGACCCTGGTTTCTTACACAACGGCCCACTTGCAGGCTTAGTTGCGATCTGTGCAGGCTCTGACATTGTTCACCCAATCAGCGCGCTTGTTATTGGTGGTGCAGCTGGTGCAATGTTTGTATATCTATTCACCTATACTCAAAACAAACTCAAAGTGGACGATGTACTCGGTGTATGGCCTTTGCACGGCGTATGCGGTGCATTTGGTGGTATTGCAGTAGGTCTATTTGGTCAGCAATGGCTTGGTGGTTTAGGCGGTGTCTCATTTATCTCTCAACTCATCGGGACAGCGCTCGCGATAGCCATTGCACTTGCTGGCGGCTTTATTGTTTACGGCTTGCTTAAAGCAACTATCGGCATTCGTTTATCTCAAGAAGACGAGTTCCGTGGTGCAGATTTGTCTATTCATAAGATTTCAGCAAACTCTGAAGAAGGTATGTTTTAATACTTGCTCAAGTGCTATAAGCGACGATACTTCTCGTCGCTTTTTTTATTTTTTAAAGAAAATTGAACTTCTTTCTTCGTATAGTTTAAGAGCAATTTAAGCTTAATTTTATGTAATGCCTTTACACACGATTTAATTGATGTTGCATGGCATGAATCAACAAAAACAATTTTTTCAGCTTAATATCATTCTTCTTTTTTTCAGTTTTTTCCTGCTTTTGATCGTTTTTCCTGTGGGTGGAAAAATTGACATGTATTTCATCCACCCTTGGATTGATTCAACAGGTCATTTTTTCAATCGGGACAATTGGTATCTTGAAAGACTGAATCATGAAATTGTTAAACAAATCATTACTACCATTTACGTCATCTTTTTCGGTCTATGGCTTGCATCATTTAAAATTGAAAAATTAAAGCTTTATCGCTGGCAATATGGTTATATGTTTTTTGTGAGTATGATTGGTAGCGGTATAGTTGGCCTCTTAAAATCACAATCGGCTCATGCGTGCCCTTGGAATATGGTTCATCCTACTGCTTTAAGTTATGTATGGGACTTCACTGCTAAGCATGGGCATTGCTTTCCAGGCGGCCATGCAAGCGCTGGTTTTATTTTAATGACAGGTTATTTTGTTTATCGTCTTGAACAACCTAAACGTGCCTATTTTTATCTCATTGCAGGCATTATTTTGGGCTTTATGATGGGTTGGGGACAAATGATGCGTGGAGCACATTTCCTGAGTCATAATTTATGGACAGGTTGGGTGGTTGGGGCAGTGAATATCTTATTCTATGCAATTTGTATTCACCGCTTTGAATTTGAGAAACGAATCAAACAAGAACTTACCTAACTCAAGTTCTTGTTTCGTGAATATGGAGAACTTTAGGAAGTTTAACCAAAACAGAAAGTCCACCAAGCTCTAAGCTTCTGTCTAGTGTCAGAGTCCCACCTAAGCGCTGAGTCGCTCGATCTACAATCGATAGTCCCAAACCACTGCCAACCTCAAGGTGGTGATGTACACGATAAAAACGTTTTAGTACTTTATCATAATGCTCTGGGTCAATCCCTGCACCGCTATCTTCAATTTGTATACACGCATCGCCATCTGTAGCAGTAAAGACTGAAATATTAATCATCCCTTCATGAGGCGTATATTTGATAGCGTTATCAATTAAGTTAAAAATAATTGAATGAACTGTTGGCTCGACACTATGCATTTCAATTGGTTCGTTACGAACAAACCCCAAGTCAATTTCTTTTTGCATAGCCAGATTAACAAGCTGCTCAACACAATTTAAAGCGACATCATTGAGTTGAAAAGCTTTTGTCGGTTCAATCACACTTAAAGAGACATCCTGCTTAGCCAGCGCTAAAAGCTGCGTCACTAAATGCTGAATACGTGCTAATCCTTTACTCAAATTTTGCAGCGATTCATGCTCAGGAAACTGACTGATTAAAATCTTGGTCTGTAAATTTAAAGCAGTCACAGGAGTTCGAAGTTCATGAGCAGCATCTGCAATAAACTGTTTCTGTTCATTTTGTGCTTTAGAAATACGCTCAAAAAGACGGTTCATTTCATCAATTGTGGGTAACAGTTCTTGAGGATAATCCACAACTTCAATAGGTGTCAGCTCTTCTGAGTCACGATGAGACAGTTCATTTTTAAAGTCATCAATCGGCTTTAAACCTCGACGAATAATTGCAGCTAAAGCAAAAATCGCAAAAGGTAAAATAATCAAATATGGAATAAACATACTGCCCGCAAGCTCCCAAGCAAAAGCTTCACGAACTTTTTCTTGTTGGCTAATCTGGATTTGATAATCCTTTAATGGCAAAACATAAGTACGGATTAAACCTTGACTGGTTTTATGCGAATAAAAGCCTGCTTGTGTAACGGGTGGAACCAATAAATGGAGATGGTGAGATAAATGGGCTTGGTCTTTATAAGCCCAAATATCTACAAATAGGTCTTCTTCATGATAAGTTTTATGAAAATCAAACTCACTGCTTACCGTTTTCAATGGATATTCAGCTGTTCGTTCAGCTAAATAGCGCATTTGCGTATCTAAAATTTCATCGACTTCTTGAAGTGCAACTTTATAAGCACTAAAAATTAATATACAACCTAAAATGACACTGAAAACTGAGGTGCCCCAAATCAGTCGTTTTTTTAATGAATAATGCACTGTTAAGAAGTTCCAAAATTTAAATTATGATTGCCCTAAACGATAACCCAGCCCTCGAATCGTTCGAATAAAGTCTTTCCCGAGTTTAGCTCTCAAGTGATGCACATATACTTCAATCGTATTACTGGTTACATCACTATCGAAATCATATAACTTATCTTCAAGATTTGCTTTAGAAAAGATTTTATTTGGGTGGCTCATCAAAGGAATAAGAATTGCCCATTCACGATTGGACAAATCAATACGTTGACCTTTAAAAGTAGCAATGTGCTGTTCAACATTTAAAACCAGATCACCACTTTGTAATAGCTGCTCATGATTGGCAAGCTGAGCCTCTACCCCACTACGGCGTAATAGCGCGTGAATACGAGCAAGTAACTCATCAAACTCATAGGGTTTAATTAAGTAATCATCTGCGCCATGGTTTAAGCCATCCACGCGGTTTTGTAACTGATCTCGTGCTGAAATAATTAAGACTGGTGTCGCTGCTCTTTGGCGAATTTGCTTTAAGACTTGCATGCCATCCATCATCGGTAGCCCTAAGTCTAAAAGAATTAAATCAAACTTATTTTTAGCTAACTGAGCCAGACCATCTAAGCCATTATTGACCCATTCCACCTCAAATTGATGATATTGCAGCAACGTTATTGTTGATTCTGCAATCATAAAATCATCTTCAATCATCAAGATTTTTGTCATGTTTTAAGCTCGCTTTAATTCACATGGGCACACGCGTGCAGCATATCCAGTTGAGGGTTGATGACCTGAGTTTTTACGCCTAACAAGCTTAATAAGCTTGGGAATAAATTATCCTGACTTAACGTTTCTTTTGTTTGTTGGCTTAAACAACTTACTTGTGCAAAATTGTGTTGTTTCCATTTATCAGAGAACCACATAATCATTGGTACATGTGTTTGTTGACTCGGTGCGATTGCATACGGTGAACCATGTAAATATAAACCATGTTCACCAGTTGATTCACCATGATCAGATAAATACCATAATCCTGTTTGATATTTCGATATTTCTTTTAAATTATTAATCAACTGACTTAACACATGATCTGTATACACAATCGTATCATCATAACTATTCAATAACTCTGTTTGAGAACAGCCCTGTATCGCATTAGTATCACAAGTCGGTTTAAACGGTTGATATTGAGCAGGCGCACGTTTGTAATAGGCTGGGCCATGACTTCCGACTTGATGTAAAACAATGAGTCGTGGACGAGTGTCTTCTTTAGGTATAGTTGCTAAATACTCATTTAAGCTATCAATCAAAATATCATCATAGCATTCGCCATCTTTACACCATTTTTGCTTTAACTTTTCTGATATCGGGTACTGCTCAACACGATCACACGCGCCCTTACATCCAGAATTATTATCAATCCAAGTCACTTGGTAACCCGCACGTTTGGCAATGTCCAATAGACCTTCACGATGACTTGCAAGTTGTTCATCATAGTCAACGCGAGGCATTCCAGAGAACATACATGGAACTGACACAGCAGTTGCTGTACCGCATGAGCTGACTTGAGAAAAATTCAAAATATCTTGTTTAGAAAGCTCTGGATTCGTATTTTTAGCATAACCATTTAATGCAAAACTTTCCGCACGGGCAGTCTCGCCTACCACCAAAACCATTAATTTAGGCAAGTTGTTTTGTACTTGCTGAACTTGATGAGCATCCTCACCATAATGTATGAGTGGCAGGTTCTTTTTAGGTGCCATTTTGTGATAATAAGACATTAAAGATGAAATACTATTTTGTGGTGAGATCATACCTTTCAAATCACGATGCTCACGAAAAATAGATGCAAAATCAACATAATAAACAAATAGTAAAATACCCACGATTGCACATGAACCCACAATCGAACCAAGTTTTTTCATTAATAAATAAGATACTTTTTCTTTTTTAAGTTTTACCTGCGTAATTAAAATAATAGGTAAAATAACAAAGAAAATTGTCCAGAGTCCAAAACGTAATGAAATTAAATCAGAAACTTCAGATACATCTGTTTGTATCATATTTTGAATCTGATCGGGCGAGATGATTATCCCTAAGGTATTGACGAAATAAGAGCTAAAACCACCAATCATGAGCAGTAAAATTGCAAAAATTTTAGCGGTCCATGTCCAGTTTAAAATCTGTAAAACTGCATAATAAGCAGCAACTACAATAACTACTGTAGCAGCTAAAAATAGAATAGCCTTTACTCCAAAATATGGAGTTAAAATATCAATGCTATGGAAGAAACCAATATTGAGAATGGCCCCCAACCAAATAGCTAAAATTAAATTAAACATAAACAGTGAAACCTGTTTATTTTTTAATGTAGAAAAAAAATTCAGCATCTCGGACGACTACAATCTTTTTATGATGCTCTAATGTAGAAATTGAAACTTAAAAATGACTTAAATAAAAAATGATCTAATCCACCGACCTTACTGCATATTTATTTTTTAAATTTTAAATAACAAAAAGGCAAGATTAATTAACCTCGCCTTTTTTAATTTTTAACTAAATATTGTTCTTAGAAACTATATTTAGCCATTAAACCAACACGGTTATCTTTGTAAGACTTACCATCAAAGGTATCACGCTTACCGTTAACGTATTCAACACCTAAATCAATTGGTTTAACTGGTGTATAAATGAAGTTAATCCATGCTTGTTGAACTTTTTCATTACCAGCTGCATATGCTTTAGCATAGTCAGTGCCGTCATCAGAGAATTGAGCGCCGTAAGCTAAAGTCGAACGTAAGTTAGGTAAAATTTTATAAGTTCCACCCACTTGTACGGCTACAAATTCATTTTGCTCAATATCACCATTTACGATTGTATAGGCCTTATTACTACCATATAAGTAGTTACTGTTACCTACAACATAAGATGCATCAGCAAATAGTTTTAAAGGATCAGATACTTTAAAGTCTGTACCAACAGCTACACCCCAACCGGTTTGGTTATCACCGCCAGCTTTTGATTTATAGTTTTCAACTAATGCACGAGCTGAAGCAGAACCTTTACCATCTGCATAGCCTTGAGTGATTTTAGCAGTTAATACTGGCAAACTATATTTAATACTGTCATTTACCCAGCTACCATCTGTATCTTTTGTACCAGTAAGACCAGCGCTATCACCTTTTTCAGCCGCTACAAACAATTGTGTTGTTGGTCCTAGTTTGTAGTTATAGCGTACTTGTGGAACACGAGTAGTACCACCACCAATGTTTGTCGAGAAGTCGATCATTTCTGGTGCATGATTAGCTAAGAAGTTTGAAGTTGTTTGACCAAATAACCAGTTATTATATGTTACATAAGCATGACGAACACGCAATGAGCCATTTGAATCTGTTGTTGAACCAGCAAAGTCAACTTCGAGTTTACCACCGACTTTGGCATCATTTACTGGAGCTGTGAAATCAAGGCCTAGACGAGTCGTTTTAGCAGTTGCACGAATTTTGTCTTTTGCTTCGCCTTTTGATTCAGCTACTTTACCAAAGTCGTTATCAGCACCTTCAATAATATAATTAGCGTCGCCACGAACAAAACCATATAGATTCACATCAGCGCCAGCTTTAGATTTAAATCCTGCTAAAGGTGGAACTGGTGCAGCAACAGGTTGTGCTTTAACTTCAGCGAGTTGTACTTGCTGTTGTTGCTGTACTTGCTGTTGTTGTTGCTGTACTTGTTGTTGCTGTTGAATTAAAGCTTTAAGCGCTTCCACTTCTTTACGAAGCTGTTGAATTTCCGCTTTGTCGGAAGTTGCAGCATGTGCCCCACTCATCATTAAAGCTGTTACTGTAAGAGCTAAACTTTTAATAACGAAAGATTTACGATTAAGGAATAGATCCATCAAGAACTCCTAAAAATATATTTTATGTTGCCTATCCATGCCAAGTTGATTTACGCCATTAAATTAAGGGGCTAAAAAATCAACTCTCCTCCACTTTGGTTACATTAATTTTATTACCGCAACCAAAACCAATTTCAACGCTGTGCAAGACTAAAGCCTATAACCAAAGACATACTTTGTTTTACAGATTTTTACCTTAACTTCATGTTGTAACGAATCCTACACAACTCTCTTATCTTATAGAATGATTAAATCGTTATTTCATTATTCTTTTTTAGACTTTAGGCTAATATCCAATCTAATTGAACATTTTTCTGCCGATATTGATTGATTCACATGATTTTTCTTGTTATCGAAATCCATTTTTTCTCCAGTTAGCTTCCATTTGCTACTCACACAAGATGGCACAATTAATAGCGCATTTAAATAGCTAAAAATATACATTTTTAAAAACATAGACCAAGGTAGTAGATCTAGGCTAGATCATGGCTTAAGCAATATTAAATTTCTTTATTTCATTTAGTTAACATTAATTTTCCTGTAGTTTTGCATGTTTCCAGAGATAAATAGGCAGTAAAGTAATCACTGCAATAATGACAATAGCTATCAAATAATGGAAATAACCAAGTACATCACCAATCACCCCACTGCAACTATAAAGAAGACCACTCACAGTCGCCATGACTGATACTTGAAAGGTAAAATCTGTTCCTGCATATTCTTTGCGACTGTAATGCATGACTAGAGTCAACATAACCACCAACAACATTGCCGAGAAGGCATCTTCTAAAGCATTTACTATATAGATAGCCCAGACATTGAGCTGAATTTTTTGTTCATAGGTATAGGCTAAGTAAGCATAGGCTCCTAGACTCATAATTTTAAAGACTGAAAAAACAATTAAAGCTGTTGACCTTGAAAAGTATTTAAGCCCCCATCCTGCTATTGCTGCCCCTATCAGCGCCGCTACTGCACCGAGCATCGTGATATAAACACCAATTTGAGTAAAACTTAACCCCATATCCACCATTAAAGGTTTGAGTAATGGTCCCGCTAAGCCGTCCGCTACTTTAAAAGTGATGAGTACTATTAACCAAGAACGGAGCTCTTTACTTTGGGAGAAATAACCCAAATAGGCTTTAATTTTTAGAATTAAATTTTGTTGGCCAAGTTTGGGTTCTTCATTTAGATGAGAAGTGTGTTGAGGCTCTTTAAATAATAAAACGGGTAAAGTATTTAAAAATACTAAGGTTGCTAATAGCAAAAAAGTAGGTTGCCATGTCAGCCAGTCTAAACACCAAAGTACGGCGCCTCCACCGACAATAAAACCTAACCGCGAACCAATGACCTGAAATGTATTCCCCCAATGTTGTTGATCATGTTTCAATAAATTGACTGCTAAAGCATCAGTCGCAATATCTTGGGTTGCTCCTGTTAAATTCATAAAAAGAAGTGAAATAAAAAAGGCAAATAAATAAATGGGCTGATCTAAAGCTTGAACGGGGAAAAAAGACAAAATAAAAAGTACACCTACCGTCAAAAACTGCGTAGGTAATATCCAACTACGATAGTGCCCTAAACGGGAAAGTGCGTGTCGATCGACCCACGGCGCCCAAAAAATCTTGATTGACCAAGGCAGCATTAATAAGCCAAAACCACCAATATGGGCGAGTGAAACTCCTTCTGCTCTTAAGATCACGGGTAAAGCATGGGTCATAAACCCAACAGGCAGTCCTTGTGCCCAATATAAAGAAAATAGTAGAAGATAAAGATTTTGCTGCCGCAACATAGAAACCTACTTTTTATTTGTTTAATGAGGAATAACATCAAATGTCATGTTGTTCTTACATTTTGCCAATGAAGCATATATTTCAAAAGATTAAGATAAAACGAGGACAAGTTAAAATTTAAAAAAATATGGATCAACATTTCCCTAATTTACCTGATTTGGTACCCCAACGTGGCACTGCTTTAAGTCGGGCGCTATTTAAGAAACTTTTTTTAGCACAAGGTTGGACAATCGAAGGTGAAGTTCCCAATTTTCCAAAAGCAGTCGCGATTATCTCACCCCATACCTCTAATATTGATGGATGGTATGGCTTTCTTGCGATTTTCGGATTAGGTATCCAAATTACAGTATTAGGTAAAGACGCTCTTTTTAAACCACCTTTTAAACGAGCTTTAGATTGGGCTGGAGTCATTCCTGTTAAACGTGACACGGCCAATGGACTGACAGAACAAGTCGTTGCTACCATTCAAAAACATGACAAGATCTGGATTGGAATGGCACCCGAAGGCACACGTAAAAAAGCAAAAAAAATGAAAAGTGGTTTTTACCATATTGCTGCAAAAGCCGATATTCCTATTGTGATGTTTTCTTTCGATTATGATCATAAGACGATTCACTGCTTAGGGCACTTAAATCCTAGTGGTAACTATGATGAAGATCTCGCTAAGATTTTTGAGCGTTATGAAGGAAAAATATCACCCAAAAATCGCAATTGGCTCGCTGAACCTTTACAAAATCTAGTGAAAAAAACCTAGCAAAAATTGAGCAAATCTGGTCTTATGGCCCTTCTTAATTTATCTCGACGTAGATTATTTTTAAAGATGAAAATTGCTCAATTTGCCAGTATTGGATTTATCTCTTTAGCACTATTTGGCTGTGATAAATTTAGCAAAACACCAGCACCGACAACCTCAATGAAAGCCCGTGAACCTGTGATTGCGCTTGCTTTAGGTGGCGGTGGAGCAAAAGGATTTTCACATATTGGTGTAATCAAGGTTTTAGAGTCTCACGGAATTAAACCTAAAATTGTGACAGGTACTAGTGCCGGTAGCTTTGTGGGAAGTATCTACGCAAGTGGACAAACGCCTTATCAATTGCAAAGTCTAGCGCTGAAGTTACAAGAATCGGATATCCGCGATTTAACACTCAACCGTCAGGGTATTATTCTTGGACAAAAGTTACAGGACTACGTTAACCGTAACGTAGGCAACAAACCAATTGAGAAATTTCCAATTCGTTTTGCAGCGGTCGCAACGCGCCTTGATAATGGTCAAAAAGCTGACTTTATTAAAGGTAATGCAGGCCAAGCCGTACGTGCATCTTGTAGTATTCCGAATGTGTTTGTACCAGCAACTATTGGTAATCAAAAATATGTAGATGGTGGATTGGTTAGCCCAATTCCTGTAAAAACCGCTCGTGATATGGGTGCTGATATTGTGATTGCGGTTGATATTTCTGCGCGTCCAGCAGGGAACCGCCCAGCAAACATGTGGGGACTACTGGATCAAACCATTAATATTATGGGTCAGCAAAGTATTAATGAAGAACTCAAGCAAGCCAATGTAGTGATTCAACCTAAAGTGGGCCACTTAGGTACGCTTGATCTCAAGTCAAGTAATCAAGCAATTTTGGAAGGTGAAAAAGCTGCTCAAGCGCAAATACGCCAAGTTGAAACTGCAATTGCAAACTTCAAAAAATCTCCAGCTGCATTTAAACCTGCACCACGCCCTAAATTTTAATTGAGGTGGTTTTTTTCTATCCACACTCCCCATCATCTGCTACAGTGGTAAAAGTGATATTGAATCACTTTTACCCATCATAAAGATATATAAAAGAGCAGATCTATGGAGTTTGTTATACAACCTTGGCACTGGTTTGTATTGGGTATCTTACTTATTCTTTCTGAACTGATTCTACCCGCCTTTGCTGCGCTTTGGTTTGGTATTGCCGCCATTATGGTGTGCTTTCTCTACTGGTTATTTCCAGATATTAGCCTTACAACGCAAATTGTATTGTGGATAGTTCTTTCAGTGCTATGCACCATTCTTTGGTTCAAATTTATTAAACCATTATCAATTGATAAAACTAAAGCGGGATTACCCCGTGAAGCGACTATTGGTCAAATCGGTATGGTGATTCAAACCGATCTTGACCATGATCAAATTATTGTTCGCTTTCCAATGCCTATTTTAGGAGCCGATGAATGGAACTGTCGAAGTACTACTCCAGTCAAAGTCGGTGACCGCGTTAGAGTTATTGATATTTCGGGTAATGACTTAATTGTCCAGTCCCACGGTACTTCATAAACATTAAAGATAAAGAGAGGGTATTTTCATGCCAGTTGGTACTATTATTGTTTTAGCCTTTTTGGCTTTTGTGGCTATCACTATTTTTAAAGGGGTTCGCATTGTTCCTCAGGGTTATAAGTGGATTGTTCAACGCTTAGGTAAATATCACTCTACCCTAAATCCAGGGCTTAATTTTGTGATTCCCTATGTCGATGATGTGGCTTATAAAGTTACCACTAAAGATATTGTGTTAGATATCCCTTCTCAAGAAGTGATTACACGTGACAATGCGGTATTGCTCATGAATGCTGTGGCATATATTAATTTAACCACACCAGAAAAAGCAGTTTATGGTATTGAAAACTATACATGGGCAATTCAAAACCTTGTACAAACTTCATTACGTTCTATTGTCGGCGAAATGGATCTAGATGATGCTTTGTCTTCACGAGACCATATTAAAGCCAAGTTAAAAGCAGCTATTTCTGATGATATTTCAGATTGGGGCATCACTTTAAAAACTGTTGAAATTCAAGATATTCAGCCCTCTTCAACCATGCAAGCTGCCATGGAAGCTCAAGCTGCGGCAGAACGTCAACGCCGTGCGACAGTAACGAGAGCGGACGGTGAAAAACAAGCTGCTATTTTAGAGGCTGACGGTCGCCTAGAAGCCTCTCGCCGTGATGCAGAAGCACAAGTTGTTTTGGCTGAAGCTTCACAAAAAGCAATTGAGATGGTCACAAGTGCAGTGGGTGATAAAGAAACACCTGTTGCTTACCTGTTAGGTGAGCAGTATGTCAAAGCAATGCAAGATATGGCGAAATCAAGCAATGCTAAAACTGTGGTTTTACCTGCCGATGTTTTAAATACAATTCGCGGCATTATGGGAAAACATAATTAATTCAGTTACTTTAAATAAGTAATTGAAAGCAAAACGGTGGCCATCATGCCACCGTTTTTATCTTTTATATTATTGATTTTTTAATTTTTTCTGATCTTTCAAAGGAAGTTTTTTCACGACTACATCATAAGAATCATGAATCAAATCTTGAAGTAAATCACTTGATAAGTTCTTATGCGGTGTAATCGAAATCCAGTGCTTTTTATTCATATGATAGCCCGGAATAATAAATGAATAGAGTTCTTGATATTCCTGACTTTTATACGGGTCACATTTGACATTAATCATTTTGACGCCCGCGACTTCTGTAGTCAGCATGAATATTTTTTCTAATATTTTAAAAACTTCATATTCAGGCCCAAATGGATGAGTCTGCTCACTAAAAGGAAGATTTCGTGCAATTTCAATTGCATTTTGATGAAGCTGAGCACCATTCATTCTTTTCTCCTTTATTCATTGAATATGAATAGAAGCATGAATATTGATTTAATCTTATTAATTGGTACGAGCTAAAAGGAATTGTGAGATATCGACTAATTCTTTTGCATCGTCACCAAAATGAGCTAAGGCTTCAAAAGCTTGATCATGCAACTCTTTAGCATAGTTTTTTGCTTGCTCAAGCCCCATTAAGGCTGGGTACGTCGATTTTTGTACTTGCTCATCCTTACCCGCAGTTTTACCCAAGGTTTCAGTACTCGAAGTAATATCAAGAATATCGTCTAAAACCTGAAAAGCTAATCCAATTGTTTGGCCATATTGACGTAACTTTGGAATTGCTTGATCTGTTCCAGAGAAAATGGTCACTGCACCCATCATAATGGCCGCTTGAATGAGCGCACCAGTTTTATTGCGATGGATATTTTCAAGTTCGTCTTGAGTAATTTGCTTGCCTTCAGATTGTAAATCTAAAACCTGTCCAGAAACCATTTTAGAGCTGGCAGTTGCTAAAATCTGCATTTGTTTTAATACAATCGCGGCATCGGTACCCTGCCCTTGTTCATCAAACAAACGGCTACCTAAAACCTCAAAAGCCATTGATTGTAATATGTCACCTGCAAGCAAAGCAGTATCTTCACCAAACGCAACATGACAAGTCGGTTGACCACGACGAAGCAAATCATTGTCCATACAAGGCAAATCATCGTGCGCTAATGAGTAACAATGAATAAGTTCAACTGCGACCGCAGCACGGCGAGCCGCAGCAAAATTTGGATTTGGCTGTAAAGAGGCAGTGGCATAACATAAAGCCGGACGCACACGCTTTCCACCAAGCATAACTGCATGATGTACTGCGCCTTTTAAAGGCTCTGGAATTGAGAATGCGGCCAGTGTCGTCAATAAATCTTGTTGAATACGTTGTTGAGCTTGTTTTAAAACATCCGCATTAACTTGAGAGAGTGATGACACAGTCGCCTCGATAAAATCAGTAGAGAAATTTTATTGAATGTCATGAAGCATTCATGCGCTACATCATACACGATTCACTGTGAAAAGTGCGTGATGAGTTTTCGAAGGCCTATGTAAAAAAGCCTCTACAAAATTGAGAGGCTTTTTCATTCTTAAGTGTTTTAGAAACTGTCACCCGGAACGCGTACCCAACCTTCCATTAACACACGTGCACTACGGCTCATAATCGCCTTTTTAACGACCCATTGATCATTAACAAGTTCAGCTTGAGCGCCAACACGTAATGTTCCAGATGGATGACCAAAGCGTACTGCCTCACGCTCACCACCGCCAGCTGCAAGGTTTACTAATGTGCCCGGAATGGCGGCTGCCGTACCAATCGCCACTGCTGCTGTTCCCATCATCGCATGGTGTAATTTACCCATCGACAAAGCACGAACCAATAAATCGACATCACTATCTGAAACTTGTTTACCACTTGAAGCGATGTAGTTTTTCGGTTTAGAAACAAAAGCAATTTTTGGTGTGTGCTGACGTGCAGCCGCTTCTGAAATATCTTTAATTAAGCCCATCTGTACCGCACCATACGCCCGAATTTTCTCAAAACGTGCCAGTGCAGTTGCATCACTATTAATATGATCTTGTAGCTCTGTACCTTGGTAACCCAAATCTTCTGCATTTAAGAAAATGGTTGGAATACCTGCATTAATAAATGTCGCTTGGAAACGACCAACGTCAGGGACTTCTAATTCGTCAACGATATTTCCCGTCGGGAACATATCGCCGCCTTCTTTACCGTCATCGGCTGGGTCTAAAAACTCAATTTGAACTTCAGCTGCAGGGAAAGTCACCCCATCCAACTCAAAATCACCTGTTTCTTGAACTTGTCCATTAGTAATGGGCACATGCGCAATAATAGTCTTTTGAATATTTTTTTGCCAAATTCGAACCGTACATAGGCCATTTTCTGGAATACGATTTGCATCAACTAAACCATTTGAAATCGCAAAAGAACCAACCGCAGCTGTCAAATTACCGCAGTTACCACTCCAATCTACGAAAGCTTGATCAATTGAAACCTGACCAAATAAATAATCGACATCATGATCTGGCTGAGTACTTTTAGCGAGAATAACTGTTTTACTGGTACTCGAAGTAGCACCACCCATGCCATCAATTTGTTTTCCATATGGGTCTGGGCTACCAATTACACGTAGTAACAGCTGATCTCTGGCTTGTCCTGCAACTTGGGCTTTTTCCGGCAAATCATCAAGCTTAAAAAAGACACCTTTACTGGTTCCACCACGCATATAAGTTGCTGGAATTTTAATTTGCGGTACTGAGCTCATATCAACTGTTATCCTTACTATTATGTTCTTCTATATCAAAACAAGCATTCTTGTTTACCCTTCTCTTCATCTTAAATTGTTTTAAGGCCAAGAGATAGCGATCTGCTTTATACATCAATCGTATTGACGCGAGCATATTTTGAGAATTAAGCAATATGCTGGCAATGACTTAATCTAAGCAAAATCTAAGAAAAAAAGTCTATATGAAATTATATTTTTTAGAGGACTTTTTACTTTATATTGAAATATTAAAAGTAAATCAATGATTTTAAATATTTTTTATAATTACTTTTCAGTCACAGCTTATTAATTTGTAGTCTAGGCTAAAATAACTCCATCTATTAGAATAATTTACTTATTCATTGTGAGTGAAGACCTTTGACCAACGAATCTTCTACACTGCAACGAGGACTAAAAAATCGACACATCCAATTAATTGCTATGGGTGGAGCAATTGGTACCGGATTATTTTTAGGCTCGGCGCAAGTGATTCAATCTGCGGGACCATCCATTATTTTAGGATATGCCATTGGCGGCTTAATCGCGTTTTTGATTATGCGTCACTTGGGAGAAATGATTGTTGAAGAACCTGTTGCAGGATCGTTCAGCCATTTTGCGTATAAATATTGGGGGAAATTTCCCGGATTTTTAACCGGATGGAACTATTGGATACTCTACGTTCTGGTGGCGATGAGTGAACTCACCGCGGTAGCCAAATATATTAATTATTGGTGGCCTCATATTCCAGCGTGGACTTCTGTCTTATTTTTCTTTGTCGTGATTACGGCAATTAACTTAACTAACGTCAAATTCTATGGTGAGTCCGAATTCTGGCTCGCTATTATTAAAGTTGCTGCGGTCATCTCTATGATTGTGTTTGGGCTTTATTTGCTCTTTACAGCAGATGTAGGTTCAAGTATTTCATTTAGTAACCTTTGGTCTCATGGTGGATTTTTTCCAAATGGCTTTAGCGGCCTGTTCTATATGTTGGCTTTCTTGATGTTCGCCTTTGGTGGTATTGAACTGATTGGTATGGCCGCAGCGGAAGCAAAAGATCCGAAAAAAACCATTCCAAAAGCAATTAACCAAGTCGTTTTCCGTATCTTGATTTTCTATATCGGTTCACTAGCGATCTTACTTTCATTAGTGCCATGGAACCAGTTAGATCTTGGCGGTCTCGACAAAAGTCCATTTGTTATGATTTTTAGCCAAATGGGTATTGGTTGGGCTGCACACTTACTGAACTTTATTATCTTAACTGCTGCCCTCTCTGTTTATAACAGTGGGATGTTTGCAAATAGCCGTATGCTCTACAGTCTCGCTCAACAAGGGAATGCACCAAAAGTTTTTGCAAAAACTAATAAACAGGGAGTTCCTATTCCCGCTGTTCTGCTTTCTGCTTTATTAATCTTTGGTTGTGTTCTTTTAAACTACTTTGTACCTGAAGATGCCCTTGGACATCTCATGTATGTTGTGGTTGGTGCACTTGTTCTAAACTGGGCAATGATATCAATTACACATTTGAAGTATAGACGCTTTGTTAAGCACGCGAATATTAAGACTTCTTTTCCAGCATTATGGTCACCTTTTAGTAATTACTTAGTTTTAGCGTTTATTGCTGTGGTTCTCTATATTATGTGGACTCAAGGCTTCAAAGAGTCAGTAATGATGATCCCTATTTGGATTACGGCAATGCTCGTACTTTTTGACTATTTAAATCCTAAAAAACTAGATTCTATTGAGAATCCGGAAGAATAAATAAATCTAAAAAGCCATTGTCTAGACAATGGCTTTTTTGTTTATAATCAGAAAATTATGCGCCCTTAGCTTAACTGGATAGAGCAGTTGCCTCCTAAGCGACCGACGTGGGTTCGAGTCCCGCAGGGCGCACATACTTAACACGTTAATCCTTCACTTCAGCCAACAATGTGCCAGCTGCAAGTTTTCCTAAATTATTAGAAGCAAGCGGACTATCACCAGTTAACAATTTACGGTCTCTATGACATTGACCTGTAATGCCTTTATTTAAAATTTCGACACCAAGCTTTTCAAGGTTTTCCCCTACTAGCCAAGGTAAAGCCCCTGGCATATAACCAATATCAATATTTGCTCCCTTATCTAATGAATCAGGGAATACACAAATTTGATAGCCTTTAAAAATATAGTTTTCTGGCTGTTCATCTACTGCCGCAGCTAGCAATGAAGCTGGACCATGACATAAAGTAATAATAAATTTATCTTGTTCAACTGCCCATTTAAGGATTTTTTTCACCTCAAGGCTATGTGGAATTTTAGCTAAAACGCCATGCCCACCCGGAATAAATACGGCCGCATATGGAGAGTTTTCCCCCACTGCGTTTTCTAAAATATCAGCCAGCTTTAAAGGACTTTTTAATTTTTCTGCATATTTTTGAAAGGTGTCTAACACCACTTGTTCTTGCTTTGGCATTGCCCACATTTCAAGTTTGGCTGGATTTCCTGAAAGTGTCGCAATATCAATTTCAAAACCTGCATTATCTAAATGAAACATCGGTAAAAGCATTTCTACAGGATGGTTACCTGTTGAAAAGAACTTACCGTTTTGCATCTGGATGTAACGCTCATCAGTCGCAATCATTAAAACTTTTTTATTGCCCGTATACGGCGTTGAATAAGTCGTGCCATCGTAATCGGTTTTAGGAGCAGTATATTGACTCAGTGAGTATGGTGATGGGAAAAAGGCATTATCTTCAGCCAAATCTGGAGTAGGATTTTTATCATCAATATTTGCGGTATTCATTGTTACTATCCTTTTTCATCAGTATGGAAAGAAATAATAAGGTAAGAACCAATTATTATTTCTTAATCAATTTATAGGTGAAGTTATGGAACTGGTGCAATCTGCCAATAGAATTTGGCAATTTTTATAGAGAAATAGGCAGGATCTAGAATTATAAAATTTAGTTTAGGCAAACCTCTCGTTCACCTAAACTTTAATTAGGAGATTACAGCATTACGCATTCATTTCTAAAACGATCTTTCCAATGTGATCACCTTGCTCCATACATGCATGGGCACTTTGCACATCTGAAAAAGCATACGTTTTATAGATTTGCGGTAAACATTTACCTTGAGCCAAAAGCGGCCATACATGCTCATGCAAAGATTGGGCAATTTGTGCCTTTTCTTGGCTATTACGTGCACGCATCGTTGAACCCGTAATTGTGGCACGTTTTAAAATCAGTTTCTGTAAATCAAATTCTTTTGCGATTCGTCCACCCATAAAACCAATAATGACCAGTCGGCCATCACGTTTTAATAGATTTAAATTTTTCGTGAAATAAGAACCACCCACAATATCCAAAATAACATCAACACCTTGATCTTGAGTATGTTTCAAAACTTCTTGCTCAAAATCTTGGGTTTTATAGTTAATTGCTGTGGTTAAATTTGAAAGTGCATCGACTTTATCTTCACTACCAACCGTAGCAAAAGTTTTAATTCCTAAAGCTTGGCAAATTGCTAAAGCTGTGGTTCCTATACCACTTGCACCGCCATGAATTAGTGCGGTTTCATCTTTCTTCAAACGGCCGATATCAAACAGATTTGCCCAAACCGTAAAAAATGTTTCTGGAATCGCAGCAGCTTGCGTAAACGTTAAATTTTCAGGTATTGGCAATACTTGAGTCGCAGTTACCGCGCAGTATTCTGCATAACCGCCACCATTTGTTAGGGCGCAAACTTTATCACCAACCTTGAATTGATTTACTTGTTCACCCACGGCAACCACAACCCCAGCGACTTCAAGTCCGGGTATTTGAGTAACACCTTTAGGCATCGGATATAATCCCATACGCTGTAAGACATCAGGGCGGTTAATTCCAGCAGCCTTTACCTCAATTAAAACTTCATCTGCTTGAGGTGCTGGAATATTTGCATCTTGAACTTTTAGAACCTCAGGTCCACCAGGAGCCGTAATTTCAATAATTTTCATGGTTGTTGGAAGGGTCATAAAATACTCCATGTTTGATTTATATTTCAAAATACTAATCTACGTTAAATAATTGAGGACTTGGGTGGCACCCCAAACAGACGCTTAAATTCTCGGCTAAATTGTGAAGCGCTCACATATCCAACTTCATAGGCGGCTTCTGCTACACCCATTTTATTGTTGATGATAAGTTCGCGTGCTTTATGTAACCGAGTAATTTTGATGTACTGTAAGGGCGAATAATTCGTCACCTTTTTAAAAGTCTGATGAAAAAGCGAGATGCTCATACCTGCTTGTTTCGCCAACTCTTGAACCGTTAAGTTATGATAATAATCACGCTGAATAATTTCACAAATGGTGTAAATCACACCATTTCGACTTGCCATAGCCGATAAGCTCTCGACTAGATTGCCACCTGAAGCTTGAACTACACGATAAACCAATTCTCTTTTAACTTGCTCACCCAATATAAAAGTATCTTGTTTAGAGCGAAGTAGATTGAGCAATCTGAGAGCAACCTCTGAAATGGTGGCATTCATGTCAATCACTCTAAGCCCACAGCTTAATTTTAAATCTTCTGAATAAGCATCTTCAGTAACCACTTGTTGCTGTTTATCCATTTTAGTAATGAGATCAGCCATTATTTGTGGTTCAAACTTTATTGCGATCGCCAACATTGGTTCATTATTTTCGACAATAGTATCGCAATCAAACGGTATTGCAATTGAGATGAATAAGCACTGGCCTTGTTGAAACTGAAAGATTTCTTTTCCAATATATCCTCGCTTTAATCCCTGTATCACTAAAACAATTGAAGGCTCTTGTAGCACTGCAATAGGTTTCGTGGAATGGTCTACCCGCATTAAAGTGATATTAGAAATAAAAGTAGGATAGAGACCTTCTACTGGAGCCAAGTGCAAAAAAGCATCGACCAAATGTTCTGTAAGATGATTTCGCGGCATAGTTTTATTGTGAGAAGTAATCTAATAATCAATATAACAATGAACCTAAAATGAAAACATCTATCTTGCGTTTACTTTGTATAAATAGGCAATTCAAATCAATTTTTAGGCATAAAAAAAACCTAGAGCATTCTAGGTTTTTTCACTTTATCAAATGATTTAAGCCGATAAATTAAAGAACATGGCTGCAATTAAAATAATTACACCGAGTACAATTCGGTACCAAGCAAATACACGTAAGGTATGACGTTCTACAAATAATACCAATGCTTTTACAACAAATAGCGCAGCAATAAATGCAGCAACGAAACCTACCCCAATATTAATCATATTGTCTGAGGTGAGTACGTCAGCATTTTTAATCAAGTCAAAAGTTGCAGCACCCAACATGGTTGGCATTGCAAGGAAGAAAGAGAATTCTGTAGCAGCTTTACGTGACAAGCCAGCAAACATTCCGCCTACAATTGTTGCACCTGAACGTGAAGTTCCTGGAATCATGGCCACACACTGAGCAAGGCCTACTAAAAGCGCTTGTTTAAAAGTAATTTTAGTTGCATCCAGTGTCTTATGCTCAAACTGTCTAGATTCAACCCAGAAAATGATAAGAGCACCGACAATCAAAGCAATCGCAACGACGATTGGGCTGAATAAAACACTCTTAATGAAGTCGACAGCTAAAACACCAATAATGACTGCTGGGAAGAATGCAATAAGCACACTAATCGCAAAATGACGTGATTCTACATCGCCACTAAAGAATCCCTTAATCAAGTTAATAATTTTTTGTCGGTATAACCAGCACACTGCCAAAATAGCACCTAACTGGATTACGACCTCAAATACACGACCGCCGTCTGAATGGAAATCGATAATATGACCAAATAAAATTAAATGGCCTGTACTCGAGATAGGTAAAAATTCAGTTAAGCCTTCGACAAAGCCTAAAAACAGTGCTTTTATAACTTCAAAATTTTCCATAACTTGCTCAAAGAAAGTTAATCATTAGAACGATCTAAAATTAGTTTTATCGCAATTGATAAGTCTCAAATTAGACTTAACACATGTTCAATATCAGACCATTTCTAACGTTTGTGGTTATTGCCCCTAGTTAAAGGCAGTTTATTTAAAGTGCGATAATGTATCACAACATGATGACAAACTTGGGTTAACTATCGTAAAAAGATAAAACTTGGTTAAGAACTCCCAAAATTTTTCTTGTTATAGATAAAGCTTTTCGCCCTTACTTACTCTACAAAATGATCTTAAAATGTCCTTAAAGAAACATGATATTATTCTGTTCAAATGCAACTCATATCAAAAATTCTATCTGAATGAAAAATACCAAAATTAATGCACGCCACCTTATTATCGATTTATTTCTTTCCTCGGCTTACCCTCAACTCACTATTAAACAAATATTGATTGCCGCTAAACTTTTTAATATGAGTGACAACGGTATTCGTGTGGCTACGACTCGGCTATTAAATGAAGGCATGATAGAAAGTGTAGAGCGCGGTATTTATCAACTGTCGCCATCAACTAAAGAATGGGCAAAAGTCATTTTGAATCGTAAAAATGGCATTAAGCAGACCAAACAATGGCAACAGCAGTATCTTGCCGTATTTACTGGAACTTTAGGTCGTATTGATCGGACTGCTTTAAAAAAGAGAGAACACGCTTTACATCAATTTGGTTTTAGAGAGCTCGAAACTGGTATTTATATACGTCCAGACAATTTAGCGTATAGCTTTGAAAAAACATGTGAAGAACTCGTTTTAGCGGGTCTTGAAAATGAAGCTAAAGTTTCTATTATTCAAAAATTTGACGCAAAAACAGTTTCATTAATTCCTTCTTTATGGGATACCAAACAGCTTGAAAAAAACTATGAAATGTATAGTCAAGATATTCAAGAATGGCTTTTGAACTATAAAAATTTATCCTTAAACGAGGCTGCTACTCAAGCTTTGTTATTAGGACGTGAAACAATTACCTTACTCATGAATGATCCTCTACTGCCCTCTCCATTTGTTGATGAACATGCCCGCAATCAGTTTGCTCAAAATGTACAGCAGCTCGATTCGATTGGACAAAAGCTATGGCAAAAACTTTATGAAAATGAATTAGCCCATTAAAAGGCGATTTATTTTTTTACAAACAAATATTTCACTTTTTAAAATTTTATGATTATATTTGTAATATAAAATATGAATGCCAAAATCTGATTTGGGAGAATAAAAATGAATGCACAAGTGAGTGTGACCGATCTATTTAGCAGAGAAGAAATACAGGAGCTCACACAACCCTCAGATGCATACGGCGCTTGGGCTGTTGCAAGCACATGGGCCGTTATTGGCGGAACATTTGCAAGTTTAATCATGATGTGGGATTACTTACCTAACTGGGGCAAATTACTTGCTTGTATGCTAGCTTTGGCCATATTGGCGGGCCGCCAGTTATGTCTAGCAATTTTGATGCATGATGCATCGCATAAAAGCCTATTCAAAAATAAAAAAATAAATGACTTCGTAGGTGAATGGCTATGCGCCCGTCCAATCTGGAATGATCTACAAAAATACCGCGTACACCATGTCCGTCATCATGCAAAAACCTCTACTCAAGATGACCCTGACCTTTCTTTAGTTTCTGGTTTTCCAGTAAGTAAAAAATCTCTTACTCGTAAATTCTTACGCGACTTAACAGGTATGACAGGATTAAAGTTTAGCTTTGGTCGAGTGTTAATGGATCTCGATTTAATGAAATGGACCGTTGCAAATGATCAAGTCTGGTTAGATCGAAGCAATAAAGATTTCGTTGATTATGCCAAAAGTCTTATAAAAAACAGTAGTGGTGCCATTGCAACCAATGTCGCTCTTTATGGCGTTTTAAAGGCATTTGGGCACCAACGTTTTTATTGGTTATGGCCTTTAGCGTATTTAACACCATTTCCATTATTTTTAAGAATCCGCTCAATGGCCGAACATGCAGGCATGCAAACGAGTAATACAGCCTTAACCAATACACGCACGACACGCGCAGGTTGGATTGCTAGAAGCTTTGTGGCACCTATTCATGTCAATTATCATATGGAACACCACCTAATGGCTTCGGTGCCCTACTTCAACTTGCCGCGCATGCATCGACTATTAAGAGACCGCGGTCATGTTCCGGCACCACCTAGTTATTTTGAAGTGATTGAATCACTCTCATCTAAGCCAGAATAATCTACTTAATAATTCAAATGATTAATGAAAGGCCATAAAATTAAATTTATGGCCTTTTAATTTAAATCAGCCATCTTATGTTTAGTTTGGAAATATTTAGGAGTAACCCCCATCCAACGCTTAAACGCACGAGTGAAGTGAGAAGTTTCGGCATAACCCAGCATTAAAGCCACTTTTTCAATCGACATGTTATTTTGAGCTAAAAGTTTCTGGGCATGTTCCTTTTTGAGAGAGTCTACCAAGATTGTAAAACTAGTATGATCAAGGGCTAAATAGCGTTGCAAGGTTCGCTCTGACATATTCATGATTTGAGCCACTTGCCCAACTTTTAATGTCTCCCCCTCCCCATCCAAAAGCAATTTTTCAGCAACTTGTTTAACGCGCCCTTTCCAACCACTTTTTAACTTTAACTTCTCTATATCCCGCTTACATTGCGCATTTAACAATGGCGCTAGCATTGGGTCTGCCGTTAATACAGGTTTTTTTAAATACTCTTTTGGAAATATCCAACAATTACGCTTTTGGTTAAATAAACAAGTCACAGCCAGTTGATGACTTATTTCGGCAAAACCTATAGGTTCTGGCATTTGTAATTCAACTTTTCCCAAATGAGAAAGCCCTGTTAATTTTTTTGCAATTTGAACAAAACCGATTAACAAAAAAATGTTGGCATTTGAGCTCAACTGAAATGCATCAACTGGCTGATGAATTGACCAATATGCATCATTATTTTCTTGTTTTAATTCTGGTTTAAAGACCTTGCAACGTGAACCAATGAAGTGTTCAAGAATTTTCAGCGCTTCTCCTAAATTTGAAGAAACGATAGCAGCCATTCCAACTGAACCATAACAGGAAGCTGTCATGTTTAAAGCTAAATATCCCGCTAATGCGGGCTCTTTGCATAACTCAATAGCCCGTTCAATAAGTTGATTTAAGATGTTGAATTCTACATACCAGTAAGGCTTTTCTAATTGGCCTAAAGTTATTCCACTTTCCTCTAAAAGCTGATCACCAGAGACCCCCCATCGCTTAATAGTTTCTACAATTAAATTAATATAAGTTCCTGGTAATTCTGGATCCATGAGCAACCCATTGAGCAAAATAAAATGGCGTGAAATGGTAAAAACTGTCAGTTCATGAACTATGCCATGCTTTTAAATTGATGCATAGTTAATCAAAACAAAATCCGTCGAATTGCATTAGACAGCACAATTCCTGAAAAAGAATACAGGTCACCTTATGAATATTCTGATTGTCCATGCTCATCCAGAACCACAGTCTTTTACTACTGCTCTAAAAAGTACAGCCAAGCAAACCTTAGAAAAATTGGGGCACAGCGTAGAAGTTTCAGATTTATATGCGATGAAATTTAACCCCGTTGCGTCCAAAGAGGATTTTCTAGAGCTCAATCAACCTGATTATTTTAACTATGCACTTGAACAAAGAAATGCCAGCAAAAATCAACTTCTAGCTCCAGATATTCAAGCAGAAATTGAAAAAGTAAAAAAAGCTGATTTAGTTATTTTTAATTTCCTACTTTATTGGACATCTGTTCCAGCAATTTTAAAGGGCTGGATTGATCGTGTTTTCGTCTCTGGCTTGTTTTATGGTGGTAAGCGGTTTTATAACCACGGCGGCATGGCAGGTAAAAAAGCGATGTTGTGTTTAACGCTCGGCGGTAGAACACACATGTTTGGAGAGAACTCTATTCATGGTTCAATCGAAAATTATCTATCGCCAATTCAGCGTGGTACTTTGGCATATGCTGGTTTTGAAGTCCTACCTCCATTCATTGCTTACCACGTACCGTACATTAGCCAAGAAGCACGAGAAAGCCTTCTTCAAGACTATGTGAATTATCTCTCTCACTTGGACCAGCTTGAACCACTAAAATTTCCTAAGCTAGAACAATTTGATGAAAAACTATATCCACTTTAATACTGTGTTTGAGCTCTAAAAATTAAATAGCCGAATCTAGATGATTATTTTCGGTTATTTTCTAATGATCGCTTTTAAATAGAGACTCCAATTTCGCTCAAAAAATAGATCAAATGGTAAAAAAATTAAGCTAAACTTTTTTATAAAATTAAGAATATAAAAGTGAATCAATAATATACAGATGTAGAAAAACTAGACTTATCAACTAAAAATGATGATTAATACTCATTTCATAATCATTTAATTCATATTTTTACAAAAAAATCTTTGACCATTTTTCTTAGATTTGTGACAAAAATGTCATAAAAACAAAGCTCATCACTAATAGATAAAAAATATAAATATCAATTAATTAAATTAATTTAATAATGAAAATATTCCTTCATATTTCATTCATTATCGGTACTATTTGTATAAAAAGTGAGTACTCCTCAGTTCATATAACAGATTTACTCTTATTGTAATTATGCTATTTTTGTTACATGGAGTTATCAAAGCTTCTATTACTTGTAATTAGGAGCTTTGAAGGCAACACAGTTTAAACGGTTTAACTCTGTTACTTTTAAAAAAATGTCTTGAAGTTCAAGGAAAGATTAAAATGAAATTAAAACATCTGAGCACTGCAATGATTTTAGCAACGCTGCCTGCAACTGGGGTTTTTGCAGCAGCATTGGATCGCTCTGGACAATCAATGTCTGCATTTTTGCAGCCTGGAAACTACTTTGAAGCGGGTATTTCTATTCTAGACCCAGATGTAGCGGGTAAAGAAGCAGGATCAAGCACAACAAATCGTAATATTGGTGATATGGCCGATGATTATTTTTTCCCAAGTGCAGCCTTAAAACTACAACTTAACGATAAATTCTCTTTTGGTTTACTTTACGATCAACCATTTGGTTCGGATGCAGAATACTCAGGTAATAATGCATTCGTTTCAAATCCAGGTTCTGACTCAGTTTTATCAGCTGGTGCAATTGACGGGATTGTTACTAAAAAAGCAATCCAATTATTAGAATCAAAAGGTATACCAGTTAATGAACAAACATTAACTGGTGCAAAGGGCCAAATTCTAGCAAGTGACAGTTTTAAAACATTAGCTGGCGCTTTGGCAGCGGCTAATGGATATTTAGGTACTGGCGGAACTAAAGTTGAGGTAGATACTCAAAACTTATCTTTTGTTTTTGGCTTCCAACCGAATCAAAACTTTAACTTCTATGCAGGTCCTGTATTACAAACCGTTAAAGGTAATGTAAGTCTTCGAGGTCAAGCTTATAGCCTTTACAATGGTTATGATGCGAATATTAAAGAAACTACTGGTGTAGGTTGGTTAGCAGGTGCAGCTTATCAAATTCCAGAAATTGCGCTTAAAGCATCTTTAACTTATCGTTCTGAAATCGACCATAAAACCAATATTAATGAAGACTTATCTTTATTAAATTTCCCAGGTCTTACTTCTGTGCTCGCTGGTTTAGAAGTACCTGCATCTAAACTTCAAGCTATTAATTCAGAAGGCAAAACTACAATTACTACCCCTCAATCTGTAAACCTTGATTTCCAAACAGGTATCATGGCAAATACAGTAGCATTCGCGAATGTACGATGGGTAAACTGGAAAGACTTCTCTATCCAGCCATATAAATTTGGTAAAGTTTCAGAAGCTGTAGGTGGACTTGTTGGACGTCCAAATGGTTTTAACTTAGTTGAATATTCTGATGACCAATGGTCTGTTAACGCCGGTGTTGGTCGTAAACTTAGCGACAAGTGGGCGGGTAACGTTTCTGTGGGTTGGGACTCTGGCGCAGGTAACCCTGTAACAACCTTAGGCCCAACTGAAGGTTATTGGAACGTAGGTTTAGGTCTTCAATATAGCCCTACTCCACAAACCTTCCTTGCTGGCGGTGTAAAATATTTCTGGCTGGGTGATGCTAAAGCTCAAACAGGCGCACAAGCTGGTAGCGATCAATATGTTGCAGACTTCTCTGACAACAATGCAATCGCTTATGGTTTAAAACTTGGTTATAAATTCTAAGTTTCAAAACTCATTCATATAAAAAAGGCGCTTAAAGCGCCTTTTTTATGATTTATTCTTAAGCAGGGATTGTACGCTGTGAAACCGAACGGATTGCTTCTTTTAATGCATCATATCCGCGGATAGCAGGAAACTGTGGAAACTCAGCAATCACGTTTTCTGGCGCATCAAATAAGAAACCATGGTCCGCTTCACCAAGCATGGTTGTATCGTTATACGAATCGCCAGCTGCGATTACTCGGAAATTTAAGCCATGCAGTGCCTTAACCGATTCGCGTTTTTGATCTGGCTGACGTAACTTATAAGCCGTAATCATTCCTTCTTCATCTGTCTCTAATTTATGACAGAAAATGGTTGGCCAACCCAATTGCTTCATCAAAGGATGAGCAAACTCATAGAAGGTATCTGACAAGATCACAAGTTGGAAATGAGTGCTCACCCATTCAACGAATTCTTTTGCCCCCGGTAATGGCCCCATCTCAGCAATAACTTCTTGAATGTCATTTAAGCCTAAACCGTGTTGTTTTAAGATATTAAGGCGCTGAGTCATTAAAACATCATAATCCGGAATATCACGAGTTGTTGCTTCTAGTTCTTTAATCCCTGTTTTTTTTGCGAAATTGATCCAGATTTCAGGAACTAAAACCCCTTCCAGATCTAGGCATACGATTTCCATGAATGCTTCCAACGTTGGTTAAAAATTGCTGTATCATACCATTAAGATTTTCAGTTTTGCGTTGTTATTGATCAAATCAATTTTATTCATAAGTTTCGAAATTAAAGTGCTAAGCACTTTATCAACTATCCTTTAGAATATTTTTCATAAATCAATGCGCCCAAGCCTTTTGCCAGGAACACACATGACCGTTATTCCGACTATTGATATCGTAGATGCTCTTGCTGCTGAGTATGCAACCAAAAGCCCTCGAGAAATTTTAGAACTTGCCTTAAGCCAACAAGGTGAAATTGCGATTTCGTTTTCGGGAGCAGAAGATGTTGTTTTAATTGATATTGCTTCACGTTTAGGTAAGCCTTTCCGTGTGTTTAGTCTTGATACTGGCCGACTCCACGCTGAAACCTATCAATTTATTGAAACTGTCCGTAAACACTACAATATCAATATCGAAATTTGTTTCCCTGAATCTGAAGCTGTCCAAACCATGGTCAACGAAAAAGGTTTATTTAGCTTTTTTACAGATGGGCACCAAGAATGTTGCGGTATCCGAAAAGTTCAGCCTTTACGTAAAAAACTTGCGACTTTAGATGGCTGGATTACCGGTCAACGTAAAGATCAAAGCCCTGGTACGCGTACAGAAATTCCGGTCGTACAAGCTGATGCGGGCTTCTCTGGTCCAGGTAAGCAACTCATTAAATATAATCCTCTAGCGAATTGGACAAGTGCTGAGGTATGGAGCTACATCCGTATGATGGAAATTCCATATAACCCTCTTCATGAGCGCGGTTTCGTTTCTATTGGATGTGAACCATGTACTCGACCTGTATTACCAAACCAACATGAGCGTGAAGGTCGCTGGTGGTGGGAAGAAGCCACTCAAAAAGAATGTGGATTACATGCAGGTAATATGAAAAAGTAATTTATTATCAAAAAACCACTGGTAAATCAGTGGTTTTTTTTGTGTCATGTTGCGTACACAAAGTCATATTTTCTCTACTCTAAACGCTATATACTTAATTTTACGGTTCTATAATTCTAATAAGAGCTCATATAAGGGCTTCTTAGAAAAATGCATGAGGCACAATGATTTATGCGTCCATTACACCCAATTGATTTCATTTTTCTGTCACTTGAAAAAAGACAGCAACCCATGCATGTCGGTGGATTATTTTTATTTGAAATTCCTGAAAATGCACCAGAAACCTTTGTACATGATTTAGTAGAAGATATTAGACGCTCAAAAAGTATTCCTATTCCTCCCTTCAATAACCGTTTAAATGGCTTATTTTGGGATGAAGATGAAGAGTTCGATATCGATCATCACTTTCGCCACATTGCTCTGCCTCATCCTGGCCGTATTCGCGAACTTCTGGTTTATATTTCACAGCAGCATAGCTCACTAATTGACCGTGCCAAGCCTCTTTGGACTTGTGACATTATTGAAGGAATCGAAGGCAACCGCTTTGCCATGTATTTTAAAATCCATCATGCAATGGTCGACGGTGTTGCTGGTATGCGTTTGATTGAGAAATCTCTATCAAAAACACCAGAAGAAAAACATGTTGTTCCTTTATGGTGTGTTGAGAGCAAAAGAACTAAACGCCTAAAAGTACCGACGCCAAGTACAAGTAAAATTAAAAGTATTTTAGGTGGAATTAAGTCCCAACTCGATATCGCTCCGAAAGTCATGCAAGAGCTATCTCAGACAATCTTCAAAGAAATGGGCAAAAATCCTGATTATGTTTCTACCTTTCAGGCACCAGTTTCTATTTTAAACCAAAGAGTCAGTGCTTCACGTCGTTTTGCGGCCCAATCATTTGAACTGAGCCGCCTTAGAAAAATTTCAAAAGCATTAGGCGTAACGATTAATGATGTTGTGCTGGCTGTATGTTCAGGTGCTTTACGTGAATATTTGATTAGCCAAAACAGCTTACCTAAAAAGCCACTGATTGCCATGGTTCCAGCTTCATTACGTACAGATGATTCTGACGTAAGCAACCGAATTACCATGATTTTGGCAAATTTAGGGACCCATAAAGATCAACCGTTAGAACGTCTAGAAATCATTCGCCGTAGCATGCAAAACTCAAAGCAGCGCTTTAGTCGAATGACTGCGAATGAAATTTTAAACTATAGTGCTGTTGTTTATGGACCGGCAGGATTAAACATCATGTCAGGAATGCTTCCTAAGCGTCAGGCATTCAATTTAGTGATTTCCAATGTACCAGGACCACGTGAGCCGCTTTATTGGAATGGCGCGAAACTAGACGCTCTTTACCCTGCTTCGATTGTCATGGACGGACAAGCTCTAAACATTACCATGACCAGTTATTTAGATAAGCTTGAAGTTGGATTAACAGCTTGTCGAAATGCTTTGCCGAAAATGCAAAACCTTTTGACTCATTTAGAAGATGAGATTCAACGTTTTGAAGAAATTATTGCAGAGAAACAAATGAAACATCATTCAGCAAGTTAGAAAAAATTAAGGGGCTTTAAATTGGCCCCTTATTTTTTGATTGTGCGGCACTGGTTAAGTAACTGATGACATACTGAACGAATCATTGCAGTTGTGATCGGTACTTCTTTACCTTGGTCATTCAACATATAGCAGCTATTTACTGGCGTGCTTTCTAAAACATGTTTAAGACCGTTGCTAATTAAGTTTTCACTTACATTCATGGGTTATACCTCTTATTGTTTGCTAAGACGTTTAATAGGGAGAACGTCTACGGCTACTGTATGTAAGTAGTATTTAAAATTCATGAATGAAAGTAAAATTTCAGTTGTAACAAGGATTAAGCGATATCTTGTTACAACTTTAACTTAAAATGATATCGTATTGCTCTTGCGTATATAAATTTTCGACCTGAAATTTAATAACACGGTTAATAAAATGCTCTAAATCTGCTACTGCTGGTGCTTCTGCTGTTAATAATCGGTCAATCACAGAAGGATGCGCAACAACAGTAAAGCCACTCGTTGACTCGAATGCGCGGGTATAACGCAATATCTCACGAAATATTTCGTAACACACTGTCTCTGCTGTTTTGACAAAACCACGTCCCTGACACGTTGGACAAGATTCACATAACAAATGTTCTAACGATTCACGAGTTCGTTTACGCGTCATTTCGACCAGTCCAAGTTCTGACACTTGAGTAATTTTGGTCTTAGCGTGATCTCGCTCAAGCATTTTTTCAAACTGACGCATCACCTCTTCACGGTGAGTTGCTTCTTGCATGTCAATAAAATCAATAATGAGAATACCACCCAAATTACGTAGTCTAAGTTGACGCGCAATAACTTGAGTCGCTTCCATATTGGTTTTAAAAACCGTGTCTTCAAGACTACGACCACCGACATATGAACCCGTGTTAACGTCAATCGTTGTCATGGCTTCAGTCTGGTCAATCATCAGATAGCCGCCCGACTTCAAAGCTACGCGGGTTTGCAAGGCTTTTTGAATATCTTCTTCAACATTGTAAAGATCAAATAGCGGTCGCTCACCCGGATAATGGATGAGACGACTCTTCATATTCGGAACAAATTCTTCTACAAATTCAAGCAACTTTGCATGAATCTCTCGCGAATCGACATAAATCTTTGCCGTTTCTTCGCTCGCTAAGTCGCGAATAATACGTTGAGGTAACGGAAGTTCTTCAAAAATTAATGAAGGGACAGCAACATCAGTCTGCTTACGCTGAATGTATTCCCATAACTTACTCAAATAGCACATGTCTTGTGCGATTTCTGCCTCATCCACACCTTCGGCAGCTGTACGGACAATCACACTACCGGGTAAATTATGTTCTGCTTGAATACTTTCAATAATATTACGTAGTCGCTCTCGCTCTTCTTCTGATTCAATACGCTGCGAAACACCAATATGATTTCCATATGGCATGAGAACCAAATAGCGAGAAGGAATTGAAAGGTCTGTACTTAGACGTGCACCTTTTGTACCCAACATATCTTTCATAACTTGGACAGTAAGGGTTTGTCCAGGATGTAATAATTCAAAGACATTTGGGGTAGGCTGCGAACGAGGCCAAACCATATCATTGATATGTAAAAAGGCTGTTCGAGACAGACCAATATCCACAAAAGCAGCTTGCATGCCCGGAAGCACTCGTACTACTTTACCTTTGTAAATATTGCCGACTAGACCGCGCTTGACTGTACGCTCGACATACAGCTCATTAACAGTTCCATTTTCGATTAATGCCACCCGACACTCCATAGGCGTGACATTAATAAGTAGTTCTTCTGACATACATAAACTCAAAGCATTATAAAATTTTTATTAAAGAGTCAGAGAAGCTGTTAACTTTAACTTTGTCTAGTGTTCGTCGACAATGCTATTCACTTAAGAATGATAACAACCCCTTATTTCTTTACTCTTTTTAATAACTGTGCAAATTCGTATAAAGGAAGTCCTACCACATTACTATAACTTCCTTGAATTTGGGGAATATATTGCGAGGCAATTCCTTGAATTGCGTACCCACCCGCCTTTCCAACAGGCTCACCTGTGGTCCAATAATCTTCCATATCTTGTGTAGTCAGGTGCTGGAACTCAACTTGTGTTTGCACTACCTGACTTAACATTTGTTGTTGATTCGCAACGCATAGTCCAGAAAAAACATCGTGCCAACGTCCAGACAATTTTTTCCAAATTTCAAAGGCATGCTTTTTCGATTCAGGCTTACCAATAATTTGACCATCAAGTCCTAGACTTGTATCAGCAGCAATAACAATTGCATCTGGAAAAAGCTTCAATACGGTTTGTGCCTTTTCTCTAGCTAAACGTTCAACATAATGATGAACCAGCTCATTTTCATGTACCGACTCATCAATATCAGGACTATAGATTTCAAAATCCAAGCCCAATTGTTGTAACAGCTCCTTCCGACGAGGAGAGCTAGATGCTAAAACTATATGCGCCATTTTGCCAAACAATAATAGACGACTGGCCACGTGATAATACTTGTCATCAAAGGTTGCCAATGTCTAGCAATCGAAAAATGAATTCCGCCCATGGTCTGTGTTACCCACATAAAAGCTAAGTGGGCAATAATGACCAGCGTTGCTATCGTCCATAAATTAACAAAAGTTAAAATACGGCGTTCCCGAATTAAAAACCGAGTAAGAAAAGTCACAATTACAAAGCTTAAGGCATTGAGACCTAAAGGTGCATCAAGCAATAAGTCTGTAAAAATCCCCATCCCGAATGCGAACCAAACCCCACACCATGTTGGCTGACATACTACCCAAAATAGCATAATCATTAACATGAATAATGGTCGCCAGCCTGAAATATCATAGGATAGCGGGTAAACCATGAGTACAGAGCCCACAATAACGGAGAGAATAATTCCCCATAATGGGTCTTTACGCTTTTCTCGTTTGAGTTTAGCGATCGGCATAAGGCTGCTCCTTCGCTAAGGACTCAGAGAAAAGTACAACTACATGGTGCCCTGTGGCTAATTGCGCTGCTGGTGTGACATCAATTTCAGCAAACTCACCTGAATTATGACGTCTTATTTTGGCAACTGTACCCACAGCGTAACCTGCCGGGAAATGTTCACCCAAGCCTGAGCTAAACACTTTATCACCCACCAGAATATTAGCACTGGTCGGAACATATTCCATTTTTAAACGGCCTAAATCACCTGTACCAGAAACAATCGCTCGCATTCCTGTACGCTCAAGTCGTACCGACAGTGAATGCTCTTTATCAGATAACAACATTACACGTGAGCTATGAGGATACACATTGATGATCTGCCCCATAATCCCCTTATCATCCAAAACCGTTTGTCCGACCTTGATATGGTCCATAGAGCCTCGGTTAATAATGATGATATGACGCAATGGATCTGCATCAGTCCCAATCACTTCGGCAATTTCCATACGGCCATCAATAATTAACGGTGTATCAAGAAGTCCGCGTAAACGGGTATTTTCAGCAGATAATTCAGAAAGCTTCTGTAAGCGGACTTGAGCTTGTAAAAGCTCAGCCTGCATCGCGGTATTTTCACGACGCAGTTGTGCTTCAGATTTTGTTTGTTGATTCAGCCATTCTCTCGACAGTACTGGATAACTGGCCAATGCATAAATTGGGTTATATGCAGCGTACAAGACATCCCTTGCTGGCTGAATTACATAAGGCATGCGCCAATCAAAGAACAGCACAACCAAGCATGTAATGACCGCAATAATGAACGAGCGGAAAGATGGCGGCTGTCTTGAAAAAATATTCGGTTGCACCGCCTAATCCTTAAACTTAACCGACGAAAAGCATGTCATGGTTCGGATTGTCAAAGAATTCCAATACTTTACCACCACCACGGGTTACACAAGTAAGAGGATCTTCAGCAACAACAACCGGTAAACCAGTTTCTTGAGCTAATAATTTATCAAGGTTACGAAGTAACGCACCACCACCTGTCAACACAATACCGCGCTCAGCAATATCAGAAGAAAGTTCAGGAGGAGTTTGCTCAAGTGCCGATTTAACAGCGCTTACAATACTTTGTAATGGATCAGAGATTGCTTGAGTAATTTCGTCAGAAGTTACAGTAATTGCACGAGGTACACCTTCTGCAAGGTTACGACCACGAACTTCGATTTCTAATGTCGTACCATCAGAAACAGCCATACCGACTTCTTTTTTAATAATTTCAGCAGTGGTTTCACCAATTACACAACCGTGAGCTTTACGAACATAATTGATGATTTGCTCATCAAAAACATCACCGCCGATGCGTAAAGAGTCAGCATAAACACAACCTTGCAATGAAATAATTGCAATTTCAGTCGTACCGCCACCAACATCCACAACCATAGAACCACACGCTTGTTCAACTGGCATACCTGCGCCAATTGCAGCAGCCATAGGCTCTTCAATCAAACGAACATCACGGGCACCAGCATTAAATACTGCTTCGCGAATCGCACGACGCTCGACCAAAGTTGATTTACATGGTACACATACAACTACACGAGGTGCAGGTGGGAACAAACGTTTTTCGTGAACTTTACCAATAAACTGATTCAACATGGTTTCAGTCACTTCAAAATCCGCAATTACACCGTCTTTCATTGGACGAATTGCAGAAATATTCGCAGGCGTACGGCCCAGCATTTGCTTAGCATCTAGACCTACAGCAGCAACAATTTTTTGTGAACCACTGTGACGAATTGCCACAACTGTTGGTTCATTTAATATAATGCCGCGGCCTGGTGCATAAATAAGTGTATTTGCTGTACCTAAATCAATGGCTAGATCCGGCGAAAACAAGCCAATTAGTCGTTTTAGAATCACGGTTCGTTCTCAGTTAAACTTTCATGTGGATGCAAGGTGGCAACTTTAAACTAAATGTGATGATTTGAACAAGTCAATCGCTTATTATAACGCACGATATTTTGAAAATTTTTAATACTGATTAGGTGATGTTATGTCTACATCGGATGCACAGCATTCAGCAGATTTAAATGCACAAACAGTTTCAGCAATCGCCAATCTTGCTCGATTGTCGCTCAATGATACGCAATCTGCTGAATATGCTCAAAGTCTAAATAAAATTTTAGGCATGATGGAAACCTTAAAAGGCATTGATACGGAAGGCGTAGAACCTTTGAAAAGTCCTTTTGACAATCCTCAACCTTTACGTGCTGATGTGGTAACTGAAAGCAATCATCGAGATGAATACCAAGCAGTTGCGCCTGCAACTCAAGATGGTTTGTATCTTGTTCCTCGCGTGATTGAATAACTTTTACTCAATTAACCCATCTTCCCTATTTTGAATGTAAAGAAATTTTACTCATGACTGATTTACATCGCTTATCAATTCGTGAACTTGCTGAGGGCTTAAGCCAAGCGAAGTTTTCATCTCGCGAACTGACTGAACATTATTTGCAACGTATTGCTAAAATTGACCCACTGGTAAAAAGCTACGTGACGGTTACGCCTGAACAAGCGCTTGCTGAAGCCGACGCTGCCGATGCAGCATTAAAAGCAGGTAATGCAACAGCTTTAACGGGTATTCCTCTTGCGCATAAAGATATCTTTTGTACCAAAGGCATTAAAACAACTGCCGGTTCAAAAATACTAGACAACTTCATTTCTCCTTACGATGCAACTGTTGTTGAAAAAACTAAAGCAGCCGGTCTTGTCACTTTAGGTAAAGTGAACATGGACGAGTTTGCAATGGGTTCAACTTCTGAAAGCTCATATGTTGGCGCAACAAGTAACCCATGGGCACTTGACCATGTTCCGGGTGGTTCATCAGGTGGTTCTGCTGCGGCTGTAGCGGCTGATTTAGCACCATTTGCTACAGGTACTGATACAGGTGGTTCAATTCGCCAACCAGCTTCTTTCTGTGGTTTAACAGGCCTAAAACCAACCTATGGTCGTGTATCTCGTTTCGGGATTATTGCTTATGCATCATCGTTAGACCAAGCAGGTCCAATGGCACGCTCTGCTGAAGACTGTGCTTACCTCATGAATGTAATTGCAGGCCATGATGTAAAAGACTCGACTTCGGTTAAAAAAGAAGTTGATGACTACGTTGCGAACTTAAATGGCACATCTATAAAAGGCTTACGTATTGGTATTCCTAAACAGTACTTTAACGTTGCAGGATTAGATGCAGACGTAAAAGCACGTGTTGAAGAGTCTTTGAAAAAACTTGAAGAAATGGGCGCAACGCTTGTTGAAATTGACCTCAACATGACTGAAGCCTATGTACCAACGTATTACCTCATCGCGCCAGCAGAAGCCTCATCTAACTTGTCACGTTACGATGGCGTTCGTTACGGCTACCGCTGTGAAAACCCAGCAGACTTGATGGATCTTTACAAACGCTCTCGTTCAGAAGGTTTTGGTCCAGAAGTTCAACGTCGTATCCTTATTGGTACATATGCGCTTTCTGCAGGTTATTACGATGCTTACTATGTGAAAGCTCAAAAAGTACGTCGTTTAATTCAACAAGACTTCTTAAAAGCATTTGAAAGTATAGATGTAATCGCTGCTCCTTCTGCACCAACAACTGCATATAAGATTGGTGCAAACTTAAGTCCAACTGAAATGTATTTAGGCGATATCTATACACTTGCAGTGAACTTAGCAGGCTTACCAGCAATTAATGCTCCAGTTGGTTTCGATAAAGACAGCTTGCCTGTCGGCTTACAGTTGATTGGTAACTATTGGTCAGAATCGCAATTGTTATCGATTATTCATCAATACCAACAAAACACCGATTTCCATACTCAACGTGCGGCAATTGCTGAGGAGAATGCATAATGGCTGAAGCTCAAAAGTTGAAATTGATTGACGGTTGGGAAGTCGTTATTGGTATCGAGATTCACACTCAGCTTGCAACCAATTCTAAAATTTTCTCTGGTTCATCGACTGAATTTGGTCAAGACCCAAATACACAAGCGAGCCTTGTCGACTTGGCTATGCCGGGTGTACTCCCTGTTTTGAATGAAAAAGTGGTGGATCTTGCAATTCGCTTTGGTTTAGGAATCGATGCTTACATCGACCAAGCTTCTGTGTTTGCACGTAAAAACTACTTCTACCCTGACTCACCAAAAGGCTATCAAATTAGCCAAATGGACAACCCAATTGTGGGCTTGGGTCATATTGATATCCAACTTGAAGATGGCACGACTAAACGTATTGGTGTAACTCGTGCACACCTTGAAGAAGATGCTGGTAAATCTGTTCATGACCAATTTGAAGGTATGTCTGGCATTGACTTAAACCGTGCTGGTACCCCTTTGCTTGAAATTGTTTCTGAACCAGATATGCGTTCGGTTGAAGAAGCGGTTGCTTATATCAAAGCGATTCACACATTGGTACGCTGGTTAGGTATTTCTGACGGTAACATGGCTGAAGGTTCATTCCGTGCCGACTGTAACGTGTCTTTACGCCGTCCGGGCCAACCATTTGGTACACGCTGTGAGCTTAAAAACCTCAACTCATTCCGTTTCATTGAGCAAGCGATCAACGTTGAAATTGAACGCCAAATGGAGATTTTGGAATACGGCGGAAGTATCGACCAAGAAACTCGTTTGTTCGATCCAAACAAAATGGAAACGCGTTCTATGCGTTCTAAAGAAGAAGCGAATGACTACCGCTACTTCCCTGATCCAGACTTGTTACCAGTGATTATTGCAGATGAGCAAATCGAAGCTGCTCGCGCTGCACTTCCAGAGCTCCCTGCTGCTCGCCGTGCGCGCTTTATCGCAGACTTTGGTGTAACTGAATACGATGCTCATGTACTTACGCTCTCACGCGAAATGGCAGACTTCTATGAAGCTGTTGTTGCTGCGGCTGGCGGTGCGAAGCAAGGTAAAGTATCTGCAAACTGGGTAATGGGTGAATTCTCTGGTGCATTAAACAAAGCAGGCCTAGACTTAGCAGACTCACCTGTTTCTGCGGAACAGCTTGGCGGCATGATTGCACGTATTGTTGATAACACCATTAGCGGTAAGATTGCTAAACAAGTCTTTGGCTTTATGTGGGAATCGGAAGGTAAATCTGCCGATGACATTATTGCGGAAAAAGGCTTAAAGCAAGAAACTGACACTGGTGCAATTGAAGCAATCATTAAAGAAGTACTTGCAGCCAATGAAAAAATGGTTGAAGAATACAAGTCCGGTAAAGAAAAAGCCTTTAACGGTCTTGTTGGTCAAGTCATGAAAGCGTCTAAGGGTAAAGCTAACCCTGCTCAAGTAAATGAATTAATGAAAAAATTGATTGGTTAATTTCATTAGCTAACTCAAAAAAAAGCCTCGATTTATCGGGGCTTTTTTTACATCCTTATGAAACATCCTTCGACTAAAGAATGTGCTTTTTGCTAAAAATCATACTTTCATTGTGCTAATTTAAATTAAAAATTGAAATCACATATATTTTAAATAAGAGAGATAAATCATGTCTAAAAAGATTTTAATGTTAGTCGGTGACTATGCTGAAGACTATGAAACTATGGTTCCTTTTCAGTTTTTAAATGGTTTAGGTTATACCGTGCATGCTGTTTGCCCAAATAAAAAGAATGGTGAGCATATTGCAACGGCTATTCATGATTTTGAAGGTGATCAAACCTATAGTGAGAAACGCGGTCACAACTTTGCCATTAACTATGATTTCGATGCCGTTAATACCGAAGACTATGTAGGTCTAGTTATTCCGGGTGGTCGAGCACCAGAGTATTTACGCATGAATGATCGTGTTATCGAAATTGTACGTGAATTCGATAGAGTGAAAAAACCAATAGCAGCTGTATGCCATGGCGCTCAATTACTCGCTGCAGCAGATGTATTACAAGGTCGCCTTTGCTCAGCTTACCCAGCATGTGCTGCCGAAGTAAAACTGGCAGGTGGGCAATATGCAGACATTGCTGTTACCGAAGCGGTGACAGATGGACATTTGGTGACTGCACCTGCTTGGCCTGCACATCCAGCTTGGTTAGCTCAATTTGTGAAAGCTTTAGGGGCTACGATTACAATCTAAATAGATCTCTTTATCCCAAATACAATAAAGCCTGCTCTTAGATAGCAGGCTTTATTACCAAAATAGAAAACCAGATTTTTATCTAGTAATTCCCAACTTATTCCAAATTTCTGGTGTTAAAAACGTTGTCACTAATTTATTTAAATCGATATAACGTAATGTACCTTGCAACTGTTGTTTAACGGCTGGGTCTTTAACAATATCTTCACCCGCACTTTGGCCTAACTGTTGAAAAGCTTCCCCAACTGCTTTCACACCTTCAGCCTGAATTACAGCTTTGGTCTGAGCAGAACATTGCTCAACAATCACACGTTGTAAAACCTGAGCCAGTTTTTGGTCTAACTGATCCTTTTGCTCAGGCGTTACATTACTAAATGCTTTTAAATCAGGATGGGCAGCTAAAGCCGTAAATGTCCATTGAAGTACAGTTGTTTTATCTGATGCTGTTGTCGCTTTCACCAGACAGTCGCTGAGTTGATCGACTGTTGGACCCGCCATCGCAACTTGTGCTTTACCCAGTACAGCAACCGCTACACATATTGAACGGCTCAGATGTGAAAACTTACGGCGAGCAATAGCGTAAAAATGACGTGACATAGGTCTAGCTCCAATAAACAATCTGTTCTTTTTATCATAGAGTCACTAAAGTTACCTGTTATGACTCTGTAACCGCAGAATACTTATTTGACCACAGACTCTATTCGATCAAGCTCCCACACCCCACCTGCTGCCAAGCCTTTGCACATCCCTGTCCACATATCTTTAGTGTGTACAAAACTCTTGCCATCCCATACCCATTCTTCACTTGCCCAACAGTCTCCAATGCCTCTTCCCTTTTGAGCACTACTGATAATACCGCTATCGAAATCTGAAGCGGACTCAGTCACAAATATTGCCTTACCATTTAAAGACTCATCTAACACCCAAGCCCCATACCCTTCGTTATAAGCCCCTCTCCAACACAGCGTAGTCGCGAGAACTTTCTTATTGGTTAGTTTATATAGCTCAATTTTTTGTGGTTCCGCTCTATCACTATTACCACTATAAATTCCTTCACAAAAGCCTTCTTTAGGATTCGGATTAGCTGCCATTAAACTACGATGTATTGCTTGGTACTGTTTACTTTTAGGCTGTAAAGTTAAATAAGGTTTGTTTGAAGTCTTAATCCGCTTAACAAGTAGTTTTGGCTCAGGCATAAGCACTTTGGTTTCATTGGCGCTGCCCTTTTTAACTAGAGCACCAACAGTTCCGATACGCTTCTGAAAATCATCCATTTTTAATAACACAGCAGTCATTCCAGCATCAGAAACTTTCCATTCATGCTGAGCATTTTTAAATAGAATTTCAATTTTCTGTTTGGACTGCTGTAGTAGAGTGTTGACTTGTGGGCTATTCAATTTACCCATAAGTGGCAACTCAGCACCATCTACAACCACAGCGCCTAAATCTTTACCATTTATATAAAAATGAATATTTTTAAGCTGATTAGCTGGCAAACTTTGTTCATAGTCTGATAAAGCAAATTCAATTTGTACGGGTTGTTTCGGACCTGCTTTACGCGTTAATAAAATTGAAGCTGGATTATTGCCATTTTCCTCGTTTTGATATCCTGCGGCTTTACATGTACCTGTATTACTACAAGAGATTTCCCACTCTTGGTGTGAAAATGAAATACCTTTTATGTCTTGAGCAAAACTATAAGAACTCAGGGCTGCCAAACAGCAGATTGAAAGTATGTTTTTCATTTTTTCATATCTCTATTAGTCTGTTTTTATTATGAAGTTAAAAACAGTTTAAAATTTTGAGTTACCGTTTAGTTTAAAAGAATATGCTAGATTTAGATAAAATTTAAACTGATTACTTTCTAAAAATGAAAAAACTAAATTTTTTATTGTGTACCGCATTGGTCAGTCTAACTTCAACTGCTTATGCAGAAGTAAAAAGCTTTACTCCTCATTTCCCCAAATTTTATAGCTCTGTGGAGACACGCAAAGCAGATAATCAGTTCTACACTCTAGGAGAGGCAAAGTTTTTAAACGGCGTTACAGTTCCATTTTATGGGGTTACTGCACAGAACCCAATGGAGGATGGTTTACTTAAAGATTTTGAAAAATGCATGCCTAAAAGCTGCCGTTTTAATTTTAAACTCGATGCTCAACATGCCAAGCAGCTCAAGCTTCTTGCATTACCTGAAATAGGTTTAGTGCTCGTTCCCAGAAACTGGCAAGATGTGCAAGCAAATACAGGTGCGAATGGAACTGGTTTTGCTCTAGTCATGAGTCCAGGCCACAAACAAGCAATAGAACTTTATGACTCTTCATTTTGTGTGGGGTGTGGCTTACCAAATGCAACACTTTATTTTCCTGAACTGTTAAAAGAAAGTCTTAAAAATGAGTTTGGCGGTTATAAAGACTCAAAAAAACTCATCAATATTGTTCACCCTTCTAAAAAAGTCGCTTTTTTTAGTTATCAAATTCCACAAGTGAACAATCAAACCCACGGCATTGCAAAATATGATGATGAAGACACTTTTAACTATAAAGAAATTCAAGTCACCTTAGATAAATCGCAGCAGTCTTTAGTTGGACCTATTCTTAATTTTTATAAAGCGACCCATTAAACCAATGCTTATAAAAAACCCGCTTTCGCGGGTTTTCTTTTATTTGTGTAGTATCGACTCAAAGGCTTTTAAACGCTTATAAATTGAAAGCAGTTCAATAATTGTTTTCCATGAACTAATTAAATATTGAAAAGATTCACGTACACGACCAAATACATTTGCAATTTGTTGAATTAAACCTAATGTGAGCTTACCAGCAGCAATTGATGGGAAAAGGACAACCAAGTTATATAAAACATCAAGTTGGCCATACCAAATCGCTGTCATATTAAAATAGGCATAATGGAAGTAAAGTCTGAAATAATTTTTACGTACATTACTAAATAACTCACGCAAGGTAGCAGGTTTTGCACGATCAGCATGGTCTTCACCGTAAACTAATTCTTTACGATAAGCCGCTTCTACTTTCTGATTGTTAAATTGCAAGCCTGGCAACTTAATCCCTACTACCATCAATAGAACAGTACCGAAAACTGACCACACTATTGCGGCCCATACTAAAGAGTGATTTAACTCACCCACAATCGGTAAAACGGGAACATGTTTAGAGAGTTGAAATAGAATAGGTAAAAACGCAATCAATGTGATAACCGCTTTTACTAACTCTACTCCCAAATCTTCCAAAATTGTTGCAAAGCGCATGGTGTCTTCTTGCACACGCTGCGAAGCACCTTCAACATGACGTAGTTTTTCCCAATGCTCTGTATAATATTCATTCATCGCTGTACGCCAGCGGAATACATAATGGCTTGTGAAAAAGGCATTAATCACAGCAAGAGTCACGGCGACCATAGCAATATACAGAAAGACCATTGTTTCACTATATAGTGCCGAGAGGTCTCCTCCTCCACTCGAAAGCATTTTCTGGATTAAATCCCAAAATGGTACATACCATGCATTAATCGCAACGCTAGCCTGAACAGCAAACCAAATGTTAAACAAAATAAATGCCGAACCCCACACTGACCAACGTTGCCATGGATTATTAGAAACAATTTTCCAAAAACCAGCAAAAAGCGCCGTAGAGATTAAAAACCAAAGATAGAACCATAGAAAAGCAGGCGACCAAAAACGGCTTACTCCAATAGGCAACTCAGCATCTGCATAACCATGAGGAAAGCCTAAATACTCCCCCCAGTGATCTCCACCTGTATACCAGAGCACCATATTGAGGGCGATCCAAACAACCGCAGATATGAAAAAATACCGTGGTGATGGAAAAAATGATTTGAACATTGAGCGTGGATATCCCTATATTTCTTCAAATTTACAATGAAAGGAATACTAAAACCTAAACCTTAAAATTGTGAAGGGTAAAGTTTAGAGAATTGTCAGTTTTTCCTGTTTCATTGAAGGATTTGATCGTTTTTTTGTAAATTAATCCCTTTTTTGGCAATTTAATCCATTTAAATTACCTTGTACATGACTCTCGATAGAGCCATATACAGCTTTTATAACATAGTGATATCAGAGATTAAATCTCTTCTTTACGAACAATATAGCCTTCCAATTGCATTGCTTGAATGAGCAAATCTAGGTCAGAGGCACTTTTTAATTCGACATCGACGCTCACAGCGCTTTCTTTGGCGCGACTTGTTGCCGCAAAACGTTCATGACGCAGTTCATAAATATTACCGCCCTGCTCAGCAATAATGGCCGTTAGACGCGCTAATGCACCCGGATTATCTGGTAATTCAACACGTATGCGAACCATACGCCCTGTACGAGTTAAATGACGTTGTAATACAGAGACCATAACGCGTGTATCAATATTGCCACCAGACAACACCACGCCCAATTTATGACCTAAAAACAGATCGGGGCGAGACATAATGGCAGCAATACCTGTCGCGCCTGCCCCTTCACACACGGTTTTTTCAATATTGAGTAATAGCGCAATCGCTTCTTCAATCATATCTTCAGTGACAACGACAATGTCATCAACATATTCTTTAGCAACTTGAGTCGTAAGCTCACCCGGCGTTTTTACCGCAATACCTTCAGCAACGGTCGAACCCATTGAAACTGCATGCTGATAATTGCACAGTAATTTTGCCATACTTGGGTATACGACTGATTGCACCCCAATAATTTTAATTTTCGGGTTGATCGCTTTAGCAGCAATTGCAATACCAGAAATTAAGCCACCGCCACCAATTGGCACAACTAAAATGTCCAGATCAGGTACAGCGGCAAGCATTTCAAGCGCAATGGTTCCTTGACCAGCAATAATTTCAGCATCATCAAATGGGTGGATAATTGTTAAAGATTCTTCTTGTGCAACACGATGCATTTCAGCCGCTGCCTCTGAAAAATCTTGGCCATGCAAAATAACTCGTGCCCCATATTCACGCACTCGCTGTACTTTTACATTAGGCGTAGATTTCGGCATTACAATAGTTGCCGTCACCCCTGTACGCTGAGCATGATATGCAACACCTTGTGCATGGTTACCTGCGGAAGCAGCAATGACACCATGCTGCTTTTCTTGCTCAGATAAACATAATAGTTTGTTGAGAGCACCCCGCTCTTTAAACGAGGCTGTAAATTGTAAGTTTTCAAATTTCAGCCACATCTCAGCCCCTAAGGTTTTAGAAATGGTTTCTGAGAAAACAAAGGGAGTTTTTACAACTAAACCTTCCAAACGCTCTGCGGCAGCATGAACATCATCTAATGTTGGAAACCCATTTTTAACCTGTTGCTGTATCATTTATCCAGTCAGCCTCAATACACTACAAATCAATTATTTTTTAAAAATGGCAACAATATTTGATATCGGCCATTAGAATTTTCAGCATATCCAACATGTCTCTAATATACAAAAAATTTTATTCCAAAAATTGAAGTTTTAAACTTCCATAAAAAAAGCCCTTTTTAGGCTTTTATTTAATTTTCAGAATATTAACGTTTATTTATTGGGTTTGGGCACTCAGTCCTTCCGTAGACATATTTTGTTCAGCTATTTTTTCATCAATAGCAAACTGAATATCGGAAAGCTTGGCATTGGCTGCGTCTATACCAGATTTCATCGTGGCTTCACGGCCTTTGACATCAAAAATATGCGCTTTTTCTCTTAAATCTGGCTGAATAACTACGTCCGCATATTGCAACTCTTCCGCCGCCAGACGTCCTTGCATAATATTAATATTCTGGTTAAATAGCCCCCAGACATTCGATGTTTCTGTGTAAATGGGTTGAGCTAGAATATCAACGGCAATAATAACATCCGCACCTAAATCTCGTGCGACTTCAACCGGCACAGGACTCACCAACCCACCATCGACATATTCAGATTTACCAATTTTAGTCGGCACAAACATACTCGGAATAGAAGCAGAGGCTCTTACGGCTTGCCCAGTATTGCCATAGTTAAATACGGTTTTGGTACCATGCTTTAATTCGGTTGCAACCACATACATAGGGATTTTCATTTTTTCGAGTGGCATATTGTTTACCTGCTCGTTAACGTAGTTCTCTACTTTTTTACCATCAAAAAAACCTTTTAGACCAATACTAATGTCACGGACATCACCAGCTTTCATTTTTAAAGCAGTATCACGCAGTTCAGCAGGTGTTTTACCACTTGCATAAATTGCTCCAACGATACTTCCCGCACTGGTACCTACAATAAAATCTGGTCGAATACCGTGTTGTTCTAAAACTTCAATAACTCCGATATGAGCGTAACCACGTGCTCCACCGCTCCCCAATACAAGCGCGACAACAGGGCGTTTTTGCATTTTTTTAATTCGTGCAAATGGCTGATCGACAGAACGAGCATAAGCTTCTGTCGTTTGTGGTTTTAAAGCAGCAGACAAGTGTGTGGTGGTCTGGCATCCCGCCAACACCAAAGAGAGTCCGAGAACCCACAATTTAAGCTGTTTCATGGCCCATCTTCGCACTATGAGGTTTAAGTTCGGATTGCAATTTTAGTGACTACTTTCGTGAAAAGCTGTAGTGAATTTATTTAATTTGTCATGTTTAAAATTTAGACTCAAGTATTTTATTTACCCTCTATATAAAAAAAGCCTCTTATGTATAAGAGGCCTTTTGAAACTTACCAGATATCTGAATCGACTTTTTTCTTCAATTCTGGATATTTATCAATTTTAAACTCTGGCTCTTTAATGCCTCGTTTCAATTGCTCGCGGTAATCTTTTAACAAAGTACGTGCCATTGGCGTTAATAGTAAAATTGCAATCAAGTTAATGGTTGCCATGATACCCATAAACAAATCAGCCATTGACCAAACAAGTGGAACACTACCGATTGCACCGAAGTACACCATCACCAATACGAAAATACGGAAGATGAACATGACTTTCGGGTTGTTATTAATAAACTGTACGTTACTTTCAGCATAGGCATAGTTACCTAGTACAGCTGAATAACAGAACAAGAATAATAGAACAGCAAGGAAGTCTGAACCCCAGTGTCCAACTTGAGTTTCTAATGCACGTTGAGTTAATTCAACACCAACAAAACCTGCATCTTGATAAACGCCAGAAACTAAAATGATGATTGCGGTACTTGTACACACAATGAACGTATCTACGAATACACCAAGCATTTGAACCAAACCTTGGTTTACAGGATGCTTTACATCAGACGCAGCTGCTGCGTTTGGTGCTGAACCCATACCTGCTTCGTTAGAGAATAAGCCACGCTTAATCCCTTGCATCATTGCCATTGACACAGCAGCACCAAAGAAACCACCGGCTGCAGCATTGAAATGGAAAGCTTCAGTAACAATCAGCTTTAAAATATCAGGCAAAATTGCATAGTTGCTTAATGCGATATAGAGAGCAACGGCTAGGTAAAGACCTGCTTTTAAAGGTACAAACATCTCTGCAAATTTAGCGATACGTTTAATACCACCAAAAATTGCCAATGCAACCATAACTACAAGAGCAAGACCAACCCAAGAGATTTCAAAGTCAACGCTACCTAAATGTGCAATAAGATTGGCTTTGTCCCAACCCCAAGCATGTGAAGAAGCATTAGCAATCGCATTAATTTGTACCGAGTTGAATACGAAACCATAAGTAAAGATGAGTGCTAGTGCGAAAACCACACCAAAGGTTTTACTGCGTAAACCTTGAGTAATATAGTAAGCTGGTCCACCGCGAAATTGCTTAGTCTTGCTATCTCTAACTTTAAAGAGCTGAGCAAGTGTAGACTCAATAAAAGCAGAACTCATACCGAGTACAGCAGTTACCCACATCCAGAACACCGCACCAGGACCACCAATTGCAATCGCGATTGCCACACCGGCAATGTTACCTACCCCAACACGGCTCGCAAGGCCAGTTACAAACGCCTGGAAAGGCGTAAGTCCATGCTCATCTGCGCCTTCTGTACGACTGCTTTTCATAACACGAATACTTTGCAAGAACATGCGAATTTGCACTGCCCCTGTTAAGACCGTATAAAAAATACCGACAGCCAGCAAGAAAATAACCAGAAAATCCCATAAAGGATCATTAAAAAATTGTACCCACGACATCAGTGTGGCATTGAGTTGTTCATTCATACTCGGTCCGCTTACGTTCTTGCTAATGTGCTATTAGCACAAGCCAAAATACTGCAATAAACAAAAAAGCCCCTAAAAATTGGGACTCCTTCAGTACATTTAAGAAAAAACTTTTAATGTCAATTGAATAGCAATTATCGTCACAAGTTTAAGCAACATCATGCCCAACACTAAGCCTTTGAAAGTTGCATGAGAGAAAGCGACCTTCAAAAAAAATAATATCATCGCACTACTGAACATTTCCCTTTTCGGGAAAGTAGTATGGATCGACTCAGCTACAAACTTGGAAACTAACAAATGACCACCGCTAAATAATCTCGCCTAATGATTCCCATCAATTAATCGAGTTATACAAAATCTGGATTTAAGCCAATAAGCATATTTACATATACTTGAGAGCGAATGTCTAAACTGGATATAAATTTCAAAGACTGTAACAAGCCATCGCCATAATGTGACTATCTGCGCCCCTTTCCCTTTGATTGAAGAAGAGTGCGTTTAGATCTGTACTAAGCTGTTGTTTTTCTTGTAGCCCAGTAGTTGCGTGAGTCATGTTCATTTTCATGGTTGCAATGGTAATCGCCAATCCTTGTTTCATGAACTGCTTGTTGATGAGTGGTAGACTCATTTAAAGCTCCTTATTCCTCGTGTATTTCTCCATTTCTACACCAAAATCCTTTTTGTAAAGGGATTTCGTATGCAGCCATTTCTTTCCTAACCTGAGTATGGAGAAATCATACCTGCGTAAAAAAGTCGGTATTATGCAGAAATTTAAAATTTTGTGTATGTTTTTCATTAAAATTTTATGTAATTTCTGGTTGTTTTTTATTCAAAAAAATCCATTCCGCTCTGTTTTTAAACATATTATACCTTTTTTTCAATTGAATATTTTTTAATCCAGTTGGTGTTGTGCATTTACTTTTTATAGCCAATAAGGCGATGCTTTTTTGTCTAATTTAAATCTAAAGTGGCATTTTCGCATTATAATTAACCAGACATTATGTCCAAACCAATTAAATTATCACATCTGTAAGGATATCTCTTTCTAATACTTTTTTCTTATAAATGAAGTACTTTCAAAGCATTAGATTAGGCTTCAAAAAAGCATGAAGTATTTAAGAAAAGATCTAGGAGTACTCATGAATTTGGAACAAGTTCGTCTCGTTGATGAGGCTATCACTTCTCGACATTCTGTCCGCGCATTTTTAAATACTCCCATTGAACCAGAAGTGATTAAAGATATATTAAAAGTCGCAAGTCGAGCACCTTCTGGAACCAATACTCAACCGTGGAAAGTCTATGTGGTAACAGGCAAAAAACGTGATGAAATTGTTGAGCGTGTCTGTGCTGCACAAATTGAAGTTTCAAAAAACCCGCAACTTGCAGAACAATATAAAGAAACTTTTGCCTATTATCCTGAAAAATGGATATCCCCTTTTATTGATCGCCGCCGCGAGAATGGTTGGGGACTTTATGGTTTACTCAAAATCCAAAAGGGTGAAAAAGAAAAAATGGCTGAACAGCAGTTACGTAATTTTAAACTGTTTGATGCACCAGTCGGTCTTTTCTTTACCGTAAATAAAACCATGGGAATCGGGTCTAAAATGGATATCGCAATGATGATCCAGAACGTGATGGTCGCTGCTAAGGCACGTGGTTTAGATACATGCCCTCAAGCAGCTTGGAACCATTTTCATCCTGTTGTTTTAGATATCTTGGGTGCATCAGATGAAGAAGAGCTCGTATGTGCAATTGCGTTAGGTCATGCTGACCCTCAGCATATTGTAAATACCTTTATTACACCTCGAGAGCCTGTTGAAAATTTCGCAGTTTTTCTAGACGAATAATATATAAGTGGCCATTCTCTAAAAATTTATGAGAATGGCTTGGTTTTTACCTGTTTTGTCGCTTTCAATACGACAATAAAACCGCTCAGTGTAAATAACACCATCATTACGCCCATATTGAGTGATGCAGACCAAATCAAAAAGTTAAGAAGCACACCACCTAAAAGGCCACAAGCGAATTGCATACTTCCCATAATTGCACTTGCTGTCCCTGCACGAGCACCTTGTTTGGACATTGCCAGCGCCATCGCATTTGGTCCTGTTAAACCAATGCCTGAAATAGCTAAAAATAACCCTAACATAACTAACCATAAAGGTGCCGCAGAAACTAAACCAGCAATAAAGACAATGATGGCTCCAGTCACTTGTACAAATGAACCTGCTTTTAACCGTTTAGTGATCTCAACACGTGTTGTTAGGTGCTTATTTAAAGATGACATTAACATAATGCCAAAAGCATTTAGTCCAAATACGTAAGCAAACTCTTGCTGATTAAGTCCGTACTGATCCATAAAAACCGCAGGCGCTGAGCTGATATAACAAAATAGTGCTGCACCTGTTAAACACCCTGCAAACATAGGTAGGCGGAAACTTGCATCTTTAAAAATAGCTCCATATAAGGTCACCACTTGATAGAGCGATAGCTTAAGCCTTTTATCATTTGCCAATGTTTCTTTAAAAAAGAAATGTACGCATAACCAACAGATTGCACCCACAATTGAAAGCGCGATAAAGATAGCCTGCCAAGGAAACCAAATTAAAATCCATGCGCCGATCATTGGGGCCAAAATTGGTGCAAGTCCCATGACAATCATCATGCTTGAGAAAGCTTGGGCCGAGCCTTGAACATCCAGTTTATCGCGTATTGCCGCACGAGCCATGACTACGCCCACACAACCGCCTAATGCTTGCAAAATACGAGCGGCAATCAAGCTCCATTCACTAGTAGCCATTACACAAAATAAGCTTGCGACTGCATAAAGTGCGAGGCCAAAGTAAAGTGGTTTTTTTCTACCAATACGATCACTTAGAGGACCATAAACCAGTTGTCCAATGGCTAAACCAAAAAAATAAGCTGGTAGTGTATTTGCCACCATTTGTGTACTTACCCCAAAATCATGAGCCATTTGTGGCAATGCAGGTAAGTACATATCAATGGATAACGGCCCTAACGCCGTGAGCAAAGCGAGCAACATAATCCAGCCAATAGAGTATTGACGCTGGGCTGTTTGTTCAGACATAACGATATTTCATTTTTCAATCATTTGCATACAGACAAGCTTACACTGTCTATCGTATGATTTGTGCAACATTGGTGTAGAAATACGCAAATCCTTTATCACCCAGGTTGATCAGCAAGGACTTCCTTTGAAATCTTGGTTAAAACGCCTAAAAAGAGCGACTTATAACACAACATTTATGTATAACGTGCGAATGCTGATAGCCTTTTCAGGAACTGCTTTCGTGCCTTATTTTTTGGGCTATCAATTAGCAACCATTCCCCTTACTTTAGGTGTGGTCGCAGCAGGTTTAAGTGATATTGATGATCGCTTTTCCGTGCGAATCATGAACCTGATTTATACTTATATTGGTTTCTTCGTTACCGCAGCATCCGTACAACTACTTTTCCCCTACCCAATGGCTTTTGCCTTAGGGTTGATTGCTTCATGTATTGGCTGGATTTTATTAGGTTCGCTGGGACGTCGTTATGCCACTATTTCTTATGGCTGTTTGGTTGTTTCGGTCTATACCATGTTGGGTGTTCACCTTTTTGATCATTGGTATATTCAACCGGCCCTTTTAGTCGCAGGTGCTGCATGGTATGGCCTGATTGCCACTATTAGCTTTTTATTGTTTCCGGTTCGCCAACTGCAAGACAAACTCGCAGCGTCTTATGCATCTCTAGGCGACTTTTTATTCGCAAAGTCAAATTTGTTTGATGTTGATATGACGCCTGCCAGCTATCAGCAAAGTATGATTGAGCTGTCATTAGAAAATGGTAAATTAATTACGATTTTTAATGATTTAAAAACAGCGTTATTGACTCGTTTAAAAGGTGACCGTGGACAAAAAGATACACGCCGAAGCCTACATTATTATTTTGTTGCTCAAGATATTCATGAGCGTGCTGACTCAGCCCATATCGACTATCAAAAACTAGCCAAAATTTTTCAGCACAGCGATATTTTATTTAGATTTCAACGAATTTTGGCAGTTCAAGGTAAAGCTTGCCAAGAGCTAAATGAATGTATTTTACAACGTAAACCTTACAATCATAACAAACGCTTCAAACAGAGTTTTGAGAATCTAAGATTGTCTTTAGAGAAGCTAAGACGTGATCAGCATTATGACCTTTTGTGGGTAAATGCTCTTTTCGCCTTATATCAAAATTTAAAGTCTATCGATTCTCAGTTGCTCAACTTGGAGACTGAACAACACATTCAATCTGATAAAGTAAAACAAGCCGAAAATCAGCTGAAAGATGATGATTTACAAGGATGGAATGATATTATCATCCGAATAAAACAGAATTTAACTCCCGAATCTGTACTCTTCCGCCATGCAATTCGTGTTTCGATTGTACTTTTCATTGGTTATGTCTTTATCCAAATGACCCGTATTGAGTATGGCTATTGGATTATGCTTACAGCTCTGTTTGTAAGCCAACCCAACTTCAACGCAACCAAACGTCGCTTACGCTTACGAATTGTTGGAACTTTAATTGGTATTGTTGTTGGACTTGCAATTATCTTCTTAATTCCTTCGACCGAAGGACAACTATTCATGTTGATATTAAGTGGAGTCCTATTTTTTGAGTTACGTAGTAAGCAATATGCGCAGGCAACAGCCTTTATCACTATTCTTGCATTAATTAACTTTAATCTAGACGGTTCAGCGATGGCTGCTGCCATTCCTCGATTTGTAGATACTTTAATCGGATGTGCGCTAGCTTGGTTTGGCGTGACATTTATTTGGCCTGACTGGAAATTCCGACGTTTACCTCGTAACATCAGACGTTCATTACAAGCTCAATGTAAATATTTAGCTGAAGTCGTTAAACAATATCATGAAGGCCGTAATCATGCGCTGAATTACCGTATTGTAAGACGTGCTGCTCATAATACTGATGCCGAGGTTGCTTCGCTTATTTCAACTTTAGCGACCGAGCCAGACTTTGACCCTACCCGTAAATCCGATATCTTTGAATTTTTATGTTTAAACCATACATTTTTAAGTTATATCGCAGCACTTGGGGCACATCGAGAAAACATACAAGATCAAGCTGTTCTTAAACTTTTAGACCAAGCACTAGATGACATTGAAGGTGCTTTATTAAGAGATGAGATGCCTGATCTGACAGCACAAAATATGCTCCAAACGATACGCCAACGTTTAAGTCAAAATAATGAGGAAGACCAAAAATCACTCATTATTTTACAGCAGCTCTCGCTCATGCTTGGAGTATTGAACCGATTTAGTATGTTAAAACAACGGCTAAGTCATGATCTTGATAATGATGCTAGTGAGCTCGCATCGTTATAAATTTGAGTCGGAAATTAGTATGAAATTGGCATAATATCCTTTCCTGACTTATGCCAATTAATGCTAAACTTAAAACAGTTTACAATTTGTTATTTGCACTATGACCGCGAAAACTTTATACGCTTATACGCTTCAGCCTGTTCCATATGACGTGTCAGAAGCTGAACAACGTAATGCACAGCTTCTTATCTGGCGCAGCACCAATAAAATCAGCACAAAAATTTGGGCAATTATGGGTGTCGTTTTAGCCCTAGCTATATTAGGTCTTATTTTTATTAAGAACTACTCTACTGTTTTTTGCTGGGTTGCTATTGTCGCTGTAGTACTTTATTACCTAGGTCGTAAATACGGATTAGAATGGTACGTTAAACGCAAAATGAATGAATTTCCGGTACAGGAAATCAAAGGGATTCGTTTAGGTGTGCAGCCTCACGGTATTGTGATGCGTCAACAAATGGGTCTACAAGAAGGCGTTGGTACTATTGGATGGAAAAATATCTACGAATGGTACAATACACCTGATTTTATTTTGGTCAATTTCAAAGTAAAAGATCCAAAAGGTCAAGAACAACAAGGTGCTTATATTCTACCTAAGCGCATGGATTCTAAGAACTTCTCGTTCAACACCATTCGCACGCACTTAAAAGAATCTGTTGGCGAGCCAAAAACCTTGTAATTCTCTATTCCATAAAAAGCCTCCTCAGGGAGGTTTTTTAATAAGCTAAAAATAAATGATAATGAAAATTAATATTATCTCCAAAATCCATATTATCTCCCCAATCTTCGGCTATACTTCGTTACAAGATCTCCATCATATTTACATTTTCGACCATGTTTAAAAAAATTTTATTTCAAATTCATTGGTTTCTGGGTATTACTGCTGGCCTCATCTTATCCATTATGGGTGTTACAGGGGCAATTTATTCTTATGACCAACAAATTTTAAAATGGGTGAATTCTGATAGTTATGTTGTTCAAGCTGAAAATAGTCCAAAACTAACTCCTGCTCAGCTTTATCAGCATTTCAATACAACTCAGCCTGAAATCAAAATTAATAGCATTACAATTGCCAAGGACCCCACCTCTTCTTCTATTGTAAATATTGAAAAAGAAGGTGAACGCCGTGGCTACAATATGATGGTGAACCCTTATAACGCTGAAGTTCTTCCAGATGTTAAAGGCCGAAAGTTATTATTACTCATACAACAAATTCATCGTAATTTAACCGCTGGTGAAGTTGGTAAACAAATTACTGGTGCTTGTGCACTCATGTTAATTTACTTTGTACTCAGTGGATTATATTTGCGTTGGCCCAAAAAGCATTCTGCTCGTCAATGGCTTGCGGTAAAACCGAAACTTAAAGGCCGAAATTTCATTTGGGATCTACATGCTGTTGTCGGTACATGGGTTATTGTTTTTTATCTTCTTTTCGCATGTACAGGTCTATATTGGTCTTATGATTGGTGGCGTAGTGGCATGTTCAAAGTGATGGGCGTTGAACAACCTAAGTCACAAGGTCATGGCGCTACTCCTCAAAATCGTGGAATGCAACAAGGCAAACAAACTGGCCGTAATAATGATAAAAAATCACAACCACAATTAGATAATACTCAGCTTATTACAGCACTCAATCAAACGTGGAGCGGTTTCAATAGTCAGGTCGGACGTAATTATTCGACACTAACATTGAACTTACCGAAAAAAGATGATGGAAAAATTGAGTTAAGCTTTGTTGATGCTACCCCACAACATGAACGTGCACGTAACCAAGCCACCTATAATTATCAAACTGGCAACATCGAAAAGATGGAGCTTTACGAAGATAAAAAGCTTAATCAGAAGATTATGAGCAGTATGTTACCTGTACACCGCGGTAGCTTCTTTGGACCAATTTATCAATTTGTTGCAATGCTTGCTTCTCTAGCAATGCCTTTGTTCTTGGTTACAGGATGGATGCTTTATCTTAAACGCCGTAAACAGAAAAAATTAACACAGGCGGCTCGCCAGTCTTTAGCAGGCCAATACATTGATCCAAATGCAAAATCTTGGCTTATTACCTATGCAACTCAGACTGGTGTAGCCGAACAACTCGCTTGGAGTACGGCAACAAGTTTACAAGAGGCTCATCAACCTGTTCAGGTAAAACCTGTACAGCAGCTAACACAAGCTGATTTAGAGCAGCATGAGCAAGTTCTATTTGTAATCAGTACTTATGGTACTGGCGATGCTCCTGATCTCGCCACAAGCTTTGCTAAGAAACTTTTAAAATCGAATTTAGATCTTAAGCACATCAACTATGCTGTTTTAGCTCTAGGTTCTAAAGAATATCCAGACACTTATTGTAGTTTTGGTCATGCGGTGGACGCTTGGCTCAAAGCGAATGGTGCTCATGCCCTCTTCAATACAATTGAAGTTGATAATGCAAACCTATCGGATATCCAAAACTGGAATCAATCTCTCGCGAAAGCAACTAAATTAGATTTGCATGCTGTAAATTTAGAAAAAGTCTTTGATACATGGACATTGCAGCAACGTGACTTACTCAATCCAAATAGCTTAGGTCAACTTGCTTATAATATTGAACTTAAAGCAAGTCATGAGGCTATTTGGCAAGCGGGTGATATTGCAGAAATACAACCGGGCAATAGCGCTGAACGTATTAATGAGTTTTTGCAGCACCACCATATTCTTAAAAATTCAAAAGTTGATTCATTACAGATTTCAATTGAAAAAGCACTTTGGAACAAAGACTTAACGGGAGAAATTGAACCGTTTGCTAATCTGGACCATTTATTAGAACAGCTTCCTAACTTACCAACACGAGAGTATTCGATTGCGAGTATTCCTTCTCAACAAGTCCTTCGTTTAGTTGTTCGTCAACAATATGATGTGTCTGGTAATTTAGGTTTAGGTTCGGGTTGGCTCACTCAACATACGCAAGTTAATAATGAAATTGCTTTACGTATTCGTACCAATGAATCATTCCATCTAATTGATGACAACCGCCCTATTATTTGTATTGGTAACGGCACAGGTATTGCTGGCTTAATGAGCCTATTACACACCCGTACGCGTCATGATTACACTGAAAATTGGTTAATTTTCGGTGAACGTCAAAGAGCATGTGATTTCTTCTATGCATCAACTATTGAAGCATGGCAAACCACAGGAATGTTAAAACGCCTTGATTTAGCATTTTCGAGAGACCAAGAACAACGCGTGTATGTTCAAGATGTAATTCGTCAGAATGCAGCAGAATTAGTAAGCTGGGTAGAACGCGGTGCTGTTCTTTATGTATGCGGTAGTATTGAAGGTATGGCAAGTGGAGTCGATCAAGCCCTTATTGAAATTCTAGGTGAAGAACAGGTAGATGAGTTAAGACAACAAGGCCGTTACCGTCGTGATGTGTATTAAAGGTCAATAAAAACAAAAACCGAGTAATAGCTTAAATGCTTTACTCGGTTTTTTATTGCATTCAGATTGATTTTGCATACACTGTCTGCAATTTAAATTGCAACTCTAAGCACAATGCAAGTCAGTAAGTGGATCCGTATTTTCCTAGCAATCATTGGTTCGATTTTATTTCTAGATGGATTAGTTCTAATTTGTCTTAATAAAATTAATGTAGGCACAATTATTCCTTTAATTTTAGGTGCTTTTTTCTGCCTCTATTCTTTATTTTATTATCACTTAGAACGTTTTTTCTTTTATCACTATCGCTTACACACACTTTGGCGTTTTGGATGGTTATGCTTCTGGATATGGTTGATTGGCTTAGGCTATTTCTTTAGCTTTATTAAAGAAAATAAAGATAGTTCAGATAATATACCTCTAGTAAAAGCAATTATTGTCTTAGGAAGTGGTGTCGAAAATGGTAAACCATCTACAATTCTTGCAAAACGTTTAGATACAGCCGCCCCTTTAGCCCTAAGACAGCAGCAAGCACAGGTTGTTTTAACAGGCGGTCTTGATTTTTCAGAAAAAGAAAGCGAAGCATTGGTTATGTCTCGTTATCTTGAACAAAAGTATCATATCGCAAAAGATCAAATGATCCTTGAAGATAAGAGTACTAGTACTGAGCTTAATTTAAAAAATAGTAAACCCTTATTAGAACAACATCAGATTACCTTAGGCCAGCCAATCGCTATCGTAACAAGTGATTTTCATATACCTCGAGCAATAGCAATCGCAAAAAAACAGGGCTATACCCAAGTTTATGGAGTCGCTGCCGAGACACCATTGGCTACTCGCTACAATGCATGGTTACGTGAATACTTCGCATACGCGAGTGGATGGCTTCTAAACGAATATTAAAAAATAATGTAATAAAAAAACTGCTATTCAAAAGTAGCAGTTTTTTATTTTGAGAAATGAGTAATCAGTGCAAATATAAAATTGAGATACGTTGACGCTAATAAATTACAGATTAGGTTCTTATTTTTAATCACTCATAGCGTAATTTAATGAGAATAAAGCCCCCGTAAACGTATGAGTATATATGGAGATACCAAGTGAAACCTTAAAAACTAACGATCATTAAAAGAATAACTTAACAATGAAATAAAGACTTTAATTTTAAAATAGAAAAGTTGAATCGATACTTAGTCACATAGTAAGTAAATTTACATGCAAGCATAAGATATTTATAAAAGAATTAATTTATGAAATTAAATTTTCTGAAAGAAATAATGGTGGGCGCTGACGGGATCGAACCGCCGACATTCTGCTTGTAAGGCAGACGCTCTACCAACTGAGCTAAGCGCCCTTAATGAGAAAAGATAACGAATGTATCTCTATACTCTACATTCTCTAGACAAGGGAATCAAGAGAATGGCGCAGCGGACGGGGCTCGAACCCGCGACCCCCGGCGTGACAGGCCGGTATTCTAACCAACTGAACTACCGCTGCACTACAATACTTTAAAATAAAGTATGGTCACATATATGGTGGGCGCTGACGGGATCGAACCGCCGACATTCTGCTTGTAAGGCAGACGCTCTACCAACTGAGCTAAGCGCCCCAAGAAGAAAAATTAATAATTTATTAATTTTTTGATTTAAAACTTTTACATCTCAAATCATCTTCCAATCACAACCCGAACTGAAAAGTGGCGCAGCGGACGGGGCTCGAACCCGCGACCCCCGGCGTGACAGGCCGGTATTCTAACCAACTGAACTACCGCTGCACTTTCACAATATCGAAATTGTGGGGTAAAACGATGTTAAGTCTTAAGTGGCGCAGCGGACGGGGCTCGAACCCGCGACCCCCGGCGTGACAGGCCGGTATTCTAACCAACTGAACTACCGCTGCACTTGAGAGCTTAACGTAAAGGCTTGGTGGGCGCTGACGGGATCGAACCGCCGACATTCTGCTTGTAAGGCAGACGCTCTACCAACTGAGCTAAGCGCCCTTAACGTCTTCATCGTTTGTGAGGTGCATTATAGAGAATCTTTAACAGGTGTCAAACGCTTTTCGATAACTTTTCAAAAAAATGCGAATGAATGATTAAAAATAAGTCATTATTAAGTAAAAAACAATTTTTTGTATTTTATTTAAACACTTATTTCAATTTTTTCGACATTTGCATAGCTAATCAATAATAGATAAAACTCGCTTTCAGGTTAAAGATTGCTCAGACAAATAAACCAATGCATCTTCAACCACTAAATCAAATAACTCAATGATTTCTTCATTACGCATTCGGACACAGCCATGCGACATTGGCACACCCATTGGTTGAGTGTCTGGAGTCCCATGAATATAGATGTAACGCTGCATGGTGTCGTGGTCTTCGCCTTTATTAAAGCCTTCTTCTAAGCCGTCTAACCAAAGAATGCGGGACAGTATCCAATCTCGCTCAGGGAATTGTGCTGCTAGTTCAGCGTTATAAACCTCCCCTGTTGGCTTACGCGCAATAAAAACTGCATTTTGAGGAGATTCAGCACCAATTTTTTTTGCAACTCTATGCCATCCACGTGGAGTTTTACCCGTGTTTTCTTGCTCACCAATTCCGTTCTTTCCAGTAGAGATGACATAAAACTTATTATGTTTAGGCAAAGTTAAGGTTTGGTTTGCCAAATCGATGAGGACATCGGCATCTTCGAGCTTAAATTGAGACATTGAACTTACTCTCTTATATCAACTCAAATATTTTGAGTTTAAGTAAAAATTTATAGGAAGAGGTTGTCTTGCACCAAAAATAAAAGGTTCCCAATCTTCTTTTATCTACGCGCAGTTTCACTTTTTGGCTCAGGCCGTAGCCATAACCAAACTGCAACGATGAACATGGTAGTATCAGTAAAAACCTTGACCCAAAGCGGTGCTGAAGTAAATAGCATTATGAGGCCACTGATTGCCATCATTATGCTTGCAATCCACTTAGCTTTACGTGGCACTGTACCATTGGCTCGCCAATCACGTAATGTTGGGCCATATTTAGGATGATTTAATAACCAAGCATCCATTTGTGGCCATCCTTTTGAAGCCGCCCAAGCAGCCAGAATCAAAAACACTGTTGTTGGCATACCTGGTAAAATTGCTCCAATAATGCCTAGCGTGATAAAAATCACGACCAAAGAGCGCCAGAACAATGTTCGCATATATAAACCTTAACCTGCTGTTAGCGTTAGTATAAAGTGTTTTTCTTATATTGTTTGTTGATCTCTTATGAAATTAGGATGAATTACTTCGAGTATTGAATATATGAATATTGCCTCAGTTAAAACTTCCTATTTCGAACCATGGCTTCAATTTCAACATCCTATAGTGCGGCAGTTAGCTTTTTGTATCGCTAGCCCCAATTTACTTTGCAAATTACCAAGAAGTTTTTCTATACAACACGACTTTAAATTGCATCCAAGCGAAGTATGGGAAAGACATTTTCAAAATTATTTACCACGTTTAAAAGAACTTGATCAGTCCCCAGAACCATTAATCCAGTTTTTATCTCAACTTAAAAGTACACGCTTAGGTTTACGCTTTGAAAATTTACTTTGGTTCTGGCTGCAAGAAGATGGTTATCATCCGTATCAGTTATTGGGCCATAGTATTCAAAAAATTGAAGGAGCAATAACTTTAGGGGAGTTAGATTTCTTAATTTTAAATAAAGAAACTCAACAAGTTGAACACTGGGAAGTCGCGCTAAAATACTATTTAGGTGAAGCAGATTTATATTTAGAACAATGGATTGGGTTGAATCGTCAGGATACTCTGAGCAAAAAGCTTTATCATTTTACTAACAAACAATTTCAGTTCACTGAAGCATTAGATTTTAAGATCGAACAACGTTTTGCCGTTCTAAAAGGACAGCTCTATCTTCCTTTACAGTTAAATTTGCAACAGTCATTGCCAGACTGGATAAATTTAAAGCGTCGATTAGGATATTGGGGTACTACCATTCCACACTCTTGCTTTTATCGATTAGAAAGGCACGAATGGTTGTGTCCAAATCAACAACCTAGTTCGGTTTCAGCGCATTGGTGGACAGATGGCTTATATTGTAAAAGTAGTGAAGAGGTCATGTTTTATATGTATAGACGCCCTGCATACTTAAACTTTAAGTCAAACCCATACTAATTGGTAAAAATTAAAAGAATTAACAATAACTTTTTAAGCTTCTAGAAACATTTAATAACGTTTTTACTATTAAACAGTCATGTTTCTTTTTCCGTTTGTTTTTTAATCTAAATTTACTTCATTATTAAATTTAAACGGAGAAAATGATGAAAAAAGTTTTAGCTGCTTCTGTAATGATTGCTGTTGTTTTAACAGGCTGTAATACGTTTAAAGGTTTTGGTAAAGATGTTTCTAAAGCAGGTGATGCTGTAACGAATACTGCTGAAAAAACACAAGATAAAATGTAAGTTAGAGTCATCACTTAAAAAACCTTATCTTCCCGATAAGGTTTTTTTATTTTTACATACCCATCCCGTAGAGATTCCCCTATTATATCGGACTATATTTCACCTGATCAGCACGCAATTTTCGGTATGAACCATTCAGATACTCTCTCGCTTAGCTTAGAACTGTTACAACAACCTTCTGTTACTCCTATTGATCACACCTGCCAAACCATCATGGCCGACCGTTTAGCTAAAATCGGTTTCCATATTGAACCAATGCGTTTTGGTGAAGTTGATAATCTCTGGGCACGCCGCGGAACTGAAGAACCCGTATTCTGCTTTGCGGGTCATACTGATGTAGTACCGACAGGTAAATTAGAAGCATGGAATTCAGATCCATTTGCACCGGAAATCCGCGATGGCAAATTATATGGTCGTGGTTCCGCCGATATGAAAACAGCTCTTGCAGCGATGGTCGTCGCATCTGAACGTTTTGTAGCAAAGCATCCTGATCACAAAGGTTCAATTGCCTTTTTAATTACTTCTGATGAAGAAGGCCCTGCTGTTAATGGTACGGTTAAAGTTATTGAGACGCTTGAAAAACGTAATGAAAAAATGACGTGGTGTTTGGTTGGGGAACCTTCAAGTACTCATAAACTGGGTGATATTGTTAAGAATGGTCGTCGTGGCTCACTTAATGCCGTATTAAAGGTTCAAGGTAAGCAAGGACATGTAGCTTATCCACATTTAGCGCGTAATCCAATTCATGAAGCGTCACCAGCTTTGGCAGAACTATGCGAAACGGTTTGGGACAATGGAAATGAATATTTCCCTGCAACCTCATTTCAGATTTCAAATATCCATGCAGGAACTGGCGCAACAAATGTTATTCCTGGAACATTAGAAGTTACTTTTAACTTCCGTTATTCAACAGAAGTGACAGCAGAGCAACTTAAACAACGTGTACACGAAATCTTAGATAAACATGGTTTACAGTATGAAATCGTGTGGAATCTTTCTGGTTTACCGTTCCTAACACCAGTCGGTGAACTCGTTAATGCAGCACAAACAGCTATTTTGAACGTAACAGGTACTGAAACTGAACTTTCAACAAGCGGTGGTACCTCTGATGGCCGTTTTATTGCTCCAACAGGCGCACAGGTATTGGAATTAGGTGTTCTTAACGCAACAATTCATCAAATTAATGAACATGTTGACGTGCATGACCTTGATCCATTAACTGATATTTATGAGCAAATTTTAGAAAATTTATTAGCTAAGTAAAAATTTAAAAGGAACTCAAATGAGTTCCTTTTTTATAGACGAAGAGAATTTTGAATATAGTGCAGGTTAGGCACATGGTAGCGTTGATTGTCCATACGCACATATTTAAATACAGTTGAATGCTGCAAAGACTCTTGTATCTCTTCATTCTCATCTACGACTTCAGAAATACGCAAACGGACTGAAACTGGCATTGATTTACACATCAATGCAAAACGTTGGCTAATATCTTCACTTTCAATGACTAGTGCTACTGCTCGCGAATCAATTTCATTGTGAACCGAATAAACAGGGAGTTTTACATCATGCCATTCAATGTGCTTTATGCCATTTTTAACATCCATAGCAGATAACACTATATTTTGTGGCAATAGCATCGGCACTTGCTGATGACACTCGATAATATATGCATCAATAAAACCAGTTGAGACAGTAATTAAATGCTGGAGCTCTTGCTGGTCCATTTCATTAATTAAGGATGTACTTATATTACTTTTCATTAGGCAAGTCCCCCTTCAAATGCCATGAATAACGCATCAATATTATGAAGTAAGTCTTCTTCTTGGAAAGGTTTACCCATGTACTGATTAACCCCTAAAGCAAATGCTCGTTCACGGTGTTTTTCGCCAGTTCTTGAGGTAATCATGATAACTGGCATATCTTGATGTAGATCATGATGACGAACAAGATTGAGAACCTCAAAGCCATCCATTCGTGGCATTTCAATATCAAGCAGCATCAGATCTGGTTTAATATTTTCCAATTGCTCAATTGCATCGACCCCATCTTTAGCGGTGATTACATCATAGCCCTGACGTTCAAGTAATCGAGACGTGACCTTACGCACAGTTACCGAGTCATCTACAATCATGATGAGACGGCGTTCATCAGACTCACGTTGTCTATAGATAGCTTCATTAAGCGACTTATGCCGTTGGGTAGATTGGATCTGGCGAGCAATATTTTGTCCATCTAAAATTAGACAAACTTGGCCATCACCTAAAATAGTTGCTCCCGCAATTGCCCCAATACTAGAGAATTGCTGTCCGACTGGTTTAACTACAATCTGCGCACGTGAGCCAATCAGTTGGTCGACTAATAATGCAACAGTTTGTCCATTATTTGCTTTAATCATTAATACTGGTAATGAATACATCATTCCACTTAAACGCGGAATGGGTTGATTACCAACAAATTCAGATAAATAACGTAATGGATAGCGCTTATTTTCAAATTCAAAGAACTCTTGTGCACTTCCGAAATATTGTTCTAATGAGGCTGGTGAAACCCGCACAATTCGATCAATTTGAGCCAATGGGATTGCAAATTGCTGATCAGCAACTTTAACCATTAAGGCATCACTAACAGCTACCGTAGTTGGAACACGTATGGTAAAGACAGTGCCCTGCCCATAGACAGAGTCGACACTCACGTGGCCACCTAAGGTCTTAATATCACTTTGCACGACATCCAGTCCTACGCCACGACCTGAAATCTGAGTGACTTGATCGGCTGTACTTAAACCAGGATGGAAAATCAGCTGTAAAATATCTTGATGTTCTAATACTTGTTCCGAGTGAATCAAACCAGACATTAATGCCTTTTGACGAACCTTCTCGATATCAATACCTTGTCCATCGTCCTTAAATGTAACGACAACATCTGTACCTTGACGATGAATATTCAGCTCAATGCGTCCAGTTTCTGGTTTTTGCGCTTGTTCACGTTGCGCACGGTCTTCTAAACCATGGTCAATTGCATTTCTAAGCATGTGCTCAAGTGGTGTGACCAAACGCTCTAACATTGTCCGGTCCAACTCACCTTCAGTATTATTCACGAAAAGCTCTGCTGGTCGATTTAACGCAGTAGAAGTCTGTCTCACAATTCTTTGTAAACGAGGCAGCAACCGAGAAAATGGTACTAAGCGTGTTCGCATGAGACCTTCTTGAATTTCAGCCTGAATACGTGATTGTTGAATCAATAGACCTTCGGTGTCTCTGATCTTTTCAGATAATGTATTTTTAAAATCCACTAAATCTGATGCAGATTCGGCAAGAGATTTTGACAACTGATTTAATGAAGAATATTGATCCATCTCTAAAGGATCAAATTCCGTATACCGAGAGTTTTCAATACCGTGTTTTGCAATAATTTGAGTTTCTAATTCACCTTCCATTCGACGCAACTGATCTGCAAGTCTTTGAATAGCCAATTCCATTTCTGCAAGCGTATGGCCAAATTGGCTTAAATCCATTTCAATTCGCGAACGGTTAATTGAATTTTCGCCAGACAGATCAATCATTTTTTCAATTAAATCTGCCGAGACTCGAATCATCTCATTATTTTGATCAAGACGTTGTGTTTGTTCCCACGCACCCATCATTGCCGGTGGCTCTGTACCGTCACCTTGCACAAAACTTATGACAGGTTCTGTGCTGAATAGATCAGTTCGAGTTAATTTACTAGGAATTTGAATTGCTGTTTCAATGAACTGAATATTTTCCAGACTTTGTTGTAAACCATCGAAGTGTTGATAATTTTGTTTAAAAATAGCCTCTTTTAACCAGACAATTGCACTCTCTAATAAATTGTCATAAATATTTGAACTGAAATGATGAAGTGCAAATTGTTCAAAAGCATTCTCAAGCTGATAAGCAATCGCTTGCACGGTTTCAAGTCCCAGCATACGGGAACCGCCTTTCAAGCTATGCACAGCCCTTTGTAGCTGAAGCAAGATACTACGGTTAGTACGCTGCTCGAACCATTGTTTTAATAGATGATCGGCCGTTTCTAATAGTTCAGCCGCTTCCTCCATGAATGTCTGCTCAACAACAGAGCTAATATCCTGATCTTGAAGATTTTCTGTATAGCCTTGGTCAGCGAGAACTTGTAATTCGGTTTGCCCAACAAGTCGATTATTAGACTCAGCAATCTGCTCAGACTCAGAAGTTAACTCACTGAAGCTTAACGCTGTATTATTTATCGTTTCTTGTGGTAATTCTGCAAAATTTACTTCAGGTATAACATAGGTTTCAGATTCTGCTTGCACTTCTTTAATACGAGAATCAAATACTTGGCCTGCATTTTTAAGCGCTTGAATAGTATGAGAAGCAGCATAATCTAGATGCTGTTCACGTACTATTTGAAGACGGTCAGCCAAGTCATCTTGAACTAGTCGAATAACATCAATGAGAGCAGACGAAGCTATCAACTGTTTTTGAATTAAGCGCTCATAAATACTTTCTAACTCATGTGCAATTAAACCAATATAGCCTGCCTGAATCATATTTGCCCCACCTTTTAAGGTATGCAAATAACGCATCAGGTTATTAAGAGCTGCAAAGTTTTCTTGATCATTAACCCAAATATTAAGATCTGTATCCATTCCTTCAAGCAACTCATCAGCTTCTTCAAGAAAAATATCTAATAGATCTGGATCAAAATTACGGTTTACCTGTTCAGTCGAAATGAACTGTCGATCTAGTTGTACACTTTGACTCATTAAGATCTGATCAGTGAATACATTTTCTGTTGAGACTAGAGGTTCATTCGTTGTTTGTTCAACTTCAGTATTAAAGGTTAATTCAATAATTTCCTGATGAGTTTCTAATGGTTCAACATTAAGACTCGGAATATGTTGAGTATATAGTTTTAGCTCTTCCAAGACATTTTGATGTTGCTCAATAATACTTACTCTTTGTCCCGCAGCTAAGGCATCAAATAACTGAATTAATTGTTGGTGTGCTTTTTGATAAATTTCAAAAACATAATCCGATTGCAATAAATCAGGTCGTTCAAGTAATACCTTATAGCTGTCTTTGAGCTGGTTAGTATATTCATATAAACCAACCATTGCCTGCGACTGAGTATGTTGCAACAACACATCTGCTTGTTCACTTAAGCGTTCAAGATAATGAGGAAACTCTGTCCGTATTCCCTTCTCAAAATCTAACTCTGCATCAAGCAATTCTGAAACATCTAACTGCAATAGCTGAGACACTAAACCATGTGGAGGCATGAGCGGGCTTGAATGCTCACCATGCTGCTCCATATAAGCATCCCAAATCTGATTAAATTTTTGTAGATCAGATTCCAATTGCTCAGTAGAACAATGGCTAGCCAATGAATCTAAACAATTTCGAATAAACTCGCGGTAATCACGAAGTAATGAAATTTCTTCTGAATGAGAAGAAAGCTCTTCTTGTAATAGTATTTTAAATAAATGCTCAACTTTGGTACTGGCATCAAATATTGGTTCTACATGAGCCATAGCAGAACTGCCACGTAACGTATGTAGCGCACGTATTAAAGCATTATAACTTTCATGCTGATGTATTTCTTGTTCTAAAAATTGATCAATCGTCGCTAAGTGCTCTTCTGCCTCTTCCATAAATAAAATTAAGGTTTCAGCAAGAGTCTGTTCAGTTTCTATAGCAACCTCTGGAGTGGCGATAGTTAAAACATTAGTTGACTGTGGTTCGAAGTCATTCGTTTCTAAACCAGTTTGAGTTTCAGCAGTAAGAGTATCTGATAATAATAAAAGTTCATCTAATGCGGGTTCTATACTTTGCTGTTGTTGTAATTGTTGTCCTAATAAAATAAGGGGCCTAAAGTCTAAGGTATGATCTTTTTTAGATTTAAAGTCATCTACTAACTTAAAGAAATAGAACTTAAATACCAACTGAACATATTGTTGGATGTTAGGAGTTAATCCGAGACTCTGATTGATTACGCGATTCAGCGTATCTTCTACAGTCCAGGCAAGCTCAGCAGATGATTTTGCACCAATCATCCGGCCAGAACCTTTCAATGTATGAAAATAACGGCGGATTTCGGTAAGCGTAGCAATATTTTCAGATTGCATCCATTCGTCAATCAAAGATTGTAATTCAATAAAAATTTCCTCAATTTCTTCGACAAAGATTTCAAGGAATTCATCATCTTGTTGAGAATAGCTATCTTCCGGTAGCATCATTGCTTCAGTTAAAGTTTTTAATATTTCTTTCATAGCAAAGGCTTCTTTTGCTTGTCTCCAAAATGGAGAAAAACGACAGAGTCAACACCAGAAAAATAGCTGTTTTCCCCAATATTTATCTGGTGTTGTAATACTTTTTAGAAGAATAGCGATTATAGGAACAGCTATTCTCATCCCCAATTTAATCAGGTAATTTAAAGTCCGTTACCGATTCACGTAATGACTCTGCCATGTTTGCTAATTCAGAAACAGAGCGCGCTGTATCGAAAGTTGCAGTGGTCGTTTGTGAAGTAATTTCTTGTACGACTGTCATGGTGGTCGCAATGTGACTGGCAGATGCAGATTGAAGTTTTGCTGCATCAGAAATGCTAGCAATTAAGTTAGCCAAGTCGCCCGATACTTTTTGAATTTCATCCAAAGCAATACCCGCATCTTTTGCTAAGTTCGCTCCACGCACAACCTCAGTAGTGGTTTGTTCCATCGAAATAACAGCTTCATTTGTATCTGTCTGAATCGTTTTAACCAGTGTTTCGATCTGTTTTGTTGCGGATGCTGAACGCTCTGCAAGACGCTGTACTTCGTCAGCAACCACGGCAAAACCACGGCCTGCTTCACCCGCCATAGAGGCTTGAATTGCTGCGTTTAATGCAAGAATGTTTGTTTGGTCGGCAATGTCGTTAATGAGCGATACAATGTTACCAATTTCTTGTGACGACTCACCTAATCGCTTAATACGTTTAGACGTTTCTTGAATCTGTTCACGGATTGTATCCATACCTTCAATTGAACGGTTTACCACTTGCGCACCATTAGAGGCAATTTGTACCGAACGTTCTGCTACCTCAGCAGATTCAGATGCATTTGAAGATACTTGGTCAATCGATTGCGCCATTTCATTCATTGCTGTTGATGCACCAGCAATTTCTTGGGCCTGATGCTCAGACGCTTCTGCCAATTGGTTAGTAATACTTTGGGTATCTTGCGTATAGCGAGCAACCTCTTGAGAGGTTTCATGAATACGGGATACAAGGTCACGTAGTTGGTCAATCGCAAAGTTAATCGAGTCGGCAATCGCTCCCGTAAAATCCTCAGATACTGTTGCATATGAACGCAAGTCACCATCTGCAAGATCGGCGATTTCATCAAGTAAACGTAAAATTGCGTTTTGGTTACGATCATACTCGTCTTGTAATCGAGTAACACGTTGCTTATCCATTACACTACGTAATGTAATTAATTTAAATACTGAGAAGATTAAGCCTGCTAAAGAACTGATTAGCACTGCACCTAAGAATAAAGTAAGCCAGTTCTTTCTTGCTACATCAGATAAATGCCCCAAGTTATCTAACATCACATCTGATTTAGAGAAGATCTGAGAAGATGCCTGACGAACATTGACAATCTGGTTACCATTTTTTAATACCGTGGCAGCAGCAGATTTTAAGACTTTGTCATATTCAGATTTAATACTTTCTAATGATTCACGTAAAGCCGGATCTGCAATACGGTCCACACCCAATTCAGCATTACCATTAAGTTCAGCATTTAAATATGTACCAAACGTATCAATATCTACACCAAAATCGCTAGTCGACACATTACCATCAGTACCACTTAGCACCGAGTTAATAGAACGTAAAATACGTTCGGCAATAAACACTTGGTTTTTAGCAATAATTACCTGACTACTGGGCAAACCTTGACGTGCCATTTGGTCAACCATCAAGTTATATTCTGCCTGAATCTCAGGAACGGTTTCGCTAATAGAGATGTTGGTGTCATATAGCTGGTTAAGGACTTTTTGATGTGCTGAAATCAAATCGATGTTTTTTGAAAGTTCAGTCCACATAACTTGAACTTTTTGATATTCATCAGTCGACTTACCGTGAATATTTTCAATCTCAAGTAAGTTTTCGTTAAAGTCCTTTTGAGACTGCTGTAGCTTGGTGATTGCCTCTTGAGAGCCAGACTCAGTTGCTTCAGTTGCTTGCTTAGAAATCGTTTGAGATAACAAACGTAACTCACCAAGACTTCTAATTAACTGGTTATGACGTGGAACGTTATAGAACAAATAGGCTAGAGAAACTAATGCAAGAACAAAACATAAAATTGCTGCATATAGGATTGGCTTGGACTTTTCACTTTCCCCAAATAAACCGGCAAACTGCTCAATTCTTGACTGGATTGTTGCAATAAAATTAACACCCGATTTTTCGGACGCAACCCGACTGCTGCCTTTCTTTTTAAGCTTAAAGCCCATAGCTTTTCCCCAGAAAAATACTCTGTTTTCACAGCGTAAAAATTAGTTTATAAATTTTGTCGATGCATTCATGTAATGTGGGTTTTGCAATAAACGACTAAATAAAAAAACATGCCAGTGTTGGTTATGTTGATGGAAATAACCTTGGCAATATTCTTTTAGATTTTCCTCTAAGTCTGAACTTTGAGAAAAAAAGCTTTTTTTATTAAAGTGCTGAATCCCCAAAACCTGATCTACGACCAACCCCACATACTGGTCGCGATGGCTAATACACAATACTTTTTGAGTTGACGAAAATGAACTTCGTTGCCCTAAAATAAAATGCGCCAAATCAGACACTGAAAGTAATCTGCCCCGAATATTTGCCAATCCCCTTACCCAACTTTGGGTATTTGGAACCGGTGTATATTTTGGTGGATAGATAACTTCTGACACTTCCCCAAGTGGTGCGACGAAGTATTGCCCTCTCATTTCAAAAGCAATTCCTGACCATCGCTGTGCTTCATTTTGAACTGAAGCGTAATTCTTATTACCCCGTTTAGACAAACGAAGTAACTCGATAAATCCATTCGCTGCCATACTCGATCCTATAAAACGGGTACAAAATGCCCGTTATTTATGTTTTTATGGATGGATGAGTTAATTTAGAAATTGTTTAATTACATCAATCAATTGCTTTTCTTCGATTGGTTTAATCAAATAGTCGATTGCACCTTGACGCTTGCCCCATACACGGTCAGTTGCCTGATCTTTAGTACTCACAATAACAACAGGAATATGCTTAGTGTCTTCATCACGAGTAATCTGACGTGTTGCCTGAAAACCATTTACACCCGGCATAACAACATCCATCAAGACAAGATCTGGTTGCTCTGCTTTTGCAAGAGTTACACCATCTGCACCATTTGATGCTTCAAGTACATCATAACCATGTTTTGTTAGGATTTCTTTAAAACGAAAAGTTTCTGTTGGTGAATCATCTACAATGAGAATACGTGCCATTTTTTTGCCCTCAAATTACTGGTTATGAACTTACATGATTACGAATCGCGTTTAACAATTCATCTTTGCTAAAAGGTTTCGTCAAGTATTCATCTGAACCTACCACACGCCCTTTTGCCTGATCAAATAAACCATCTTTACTAGAGAGCATAATAACGGGAATGTTCTGATAATTTTGAGAGTTTTTTATCAAAGCACAAGTTTGATAACCATCTAAACGAGGCATCATGATATCGACAAAAACAATATCCGGATTTGCTTCTGCAATTTTGGACAAAGCTTCAAATCCATCCACAGCAGTAATGACTTCACAGCCTTCGCGCTGCAATAAAGTTTCTGCTGTACGGCGAATGGTTTTTGAGTCATCAATCACCATTACTTTCAGATTTTGGAATGCATCTTCCATTTAATCTTCCATCCCCATAAATATAAAATATAAATGCAATTTAACTTAAATTTGTTTTTACACATTTATACGCATTTTTAACATATCTCACCTTCTATTTTCAATGAGGCATTTTTGTCTACTTTCTCATTTATAAACAATAACTTTTAACCTCATCACACTTTAATTAAAATTATCATTTTTTTTATAATGACTATATTTTTATTCAACTAAATAATAATTAATATAATGAAGATTAAATATTTAAAAATAAGTGGCTTAGCTATCTTTTTTGGGGATTTTCAATGAATGTTAGGATGAAATATGCCTTTTATAGGAACTGCTTGTCTGTATCTATAGGCATTATTTCCTTCGGATCACTTTTTTTCTTAGCTTCTACACTTGCTATTGCCGATACTTCTAAAGCAGTTTGGTATCGTTATTATGATCAACATGGTATTGCCAATATTAGTACATCAGTTACTCCAACCCATATTCGTTATGGTTATGAAGCGCTTGATCGCAATATGCAAGTGATAAAAAGAAACCATTCTTATAATGCTGAAGCCGATTTAAATCAATCGAGTCAACGAGCATTATTGGCACGACATAAAGAACAAGATATCAAATTAAAAAAAGCTTATAGCAATAGTAAGATAGCGTTGATTAAAAGAGATCAGGCATTAGTGTCTATCAAAAAACAAATTAATTATCAGCAGGAACAACTTAATCAATTACAACAAGACAAAATTTTATTTAAACGTCAGGAAATGGAGTATTTCAGAAAAGGAGAAATAACTCCTGAGCGCCATAAGGCATTGATTGAAAACAATCTAAATAATATTAATCGGGTTAAACTAACGCTTCAAACACTTTCCAAGACCTATAACCGAACCAACAGTGAGTATGAAAATATTATCGAACGTTTAAAAAAGCTTGAATAACTGCAAAGGTTTATCAAGAATAGGGGCAAAATAAAATTTGAATTATAGGATGATGCTGTATGCACACAATGCATCTCACCCCTTCTACTTTTTTTAAACTGAGTATTATTAGTTTATGTTTAATTTTAGCTGCATGTAATCAGCAAGAAACAACCAAAACTACTGTATCAACTCCTGCCAAAATTGAGCTTATTCCTCAAGATCTTATTGCAGTTAAACAAGGAGCACTTGACTCTCAAACTGCATTTACAGGAACTATCCGTGCGGTTCAGCAAAGTTCCATTCAGGCACAAGTGAGTGCAACGGCGACGAATGTCACTGCAAATGTCGGCCAACAGGTACAAAAAGGTCAAGTTCTGGTGAGATTGAATAATCAAGACAATGTTGCACGATTAGCACAGGCACGAGCTAACCTTGCATCGGCTCAGTCACAAGCTGAACTTGCACGTAATTTGATGAACCGAAAACAAAGATTATTTAATCAGGGTTTTATTGCTCGTGTCGAGTTTGAACAAAGTCAGGTGGACTATAAAGGGCAACTTGAAAGTGTAAAAGCACAACAAGCCAATGTTGATATTGCAAAAAAAGCGGATCAGGATGGAATTATTACCAGTCCAATTTCAGGTGTGATTACTAAACGGCAAGTTGAACCCGGTCAAACCGTATCAGTTGGACAGACACTATTTGAAATCGTAAATCCAGATCAACTTGAAATACAGGCGAAGTTACCCATTGAACAGCAATCTGCGCTTAAGGTAGGTAGCAACATCCAATATCAGATTCAAGGTAATTCTAAACAATTAAATGCAACGCTTACTCGCATTTCACCTGTCGCCGATCAAGACAGTCGACAAATTGAGTTCTTTGCTGCTCCTAAAGAAAAAATTGATTCGTTAAGCATTGGAGCTTTCATTAATGGAAACATTTTGCGCAATGACACTCATCAAGGCCAAACGATTCCTTTAGATAGTATTCAAAATATGCAACATGACCCGTTTGTATGGGTGATACGTAATCACACCATCCAAAAAGTTAAAATTCGGGTGATTGAACAGCGCTATAACGACAATATTGCTTTAGTCGATGGTTTGCAAAGCTCAGATCTGGTAAGCCGTATTCAATTTGAAGATTCCGACATTAATAAAAAAGTGACGGTTACAACCGACAAAAATAAATAAGGTAGCAAATAGCGTATGTGGTTTACTCGAATCAGTGTGAAATACCCCGTTTTTACCATTATGATGATGCTCAGCTTAATGGTACTCGGGTTAGCTTCTTGGAAACGCATGACTGTTGAAGAGTTTCCAAATATAGATTTCCCATTCGTAGTGGTCACTACGCAATATGCGGGTGCGTCGCCTGAAGCGGTTGAGTCAGATATTACAAAAAAACTTGAAGATCAAATCAATACAATTTCAGGAATTAAACAAATTACTTCACGCTCAAGTGAAGGCTTTTCGATGGTGATTGCTGAGTTTAATCTCGATACATCTTCAGCAATTGCAGCTCAAGATGTTCGTGACAAAATTGCACCTGTCACAGCACAGTTCCGTGATGAAATTGATACACCGATTGTACAGCGCTATGACCCCTCCTCTAGCCCAATCATGTCGGTTGTATTTGAATCAAACAACATGAGTCTGGCGCAATTAAGTTCGTATGTAGATAAAAAAATTGTGCCTCAACTTAAAACTGTTTCAGGTGTCGGTAATGTAAATTTATTGGGTGATGCAAAGCGGCAAATCCGAATAAAGGTTATTCCTGCACAACTGCAAAGCTATGGCATTGGTATTGATCAGGTCATTAACACCTTAAAAAATGAAAATATTGAAGTCCCTGCCGGAACCTTACAACAAAAAAATTCTGAACTGGTCGTACAGATTCAATCGAAAGTTATCCATCCCCTTGCATTTGGCGATTTGGTGATTGCCAATAAAAATGGTTCGCCCATTTTTTTAAAGCAAGTAGCAACTGTTGAGGACACGCAAGCAGAACTACAATCGAGTGCCTTTTATAATGGAAGAACCGCTGTCTCTGTCGATATTTTAAAAAGCTCCGATGCCAATGTCATTAAAGTTGTCGATCAGACTTATGAAACGTTAGAGAAATTAAAAGATCAAATGCCAGCGGGCTTAAATTACAAAGTCGTAGCTGATAGCTCTAAAGGTATTCGCGCCTCAATTAAAGATGTTGCTCGAACCATTATTGAAGGTGCGGCCTTAGCAGTTCTCATTGTTTTACTCTTTTTAGGCTCTTTCCGTTCTACCGTTATTACAGGTCTAACCTTACCGATTACTTTGCTCGGAACCTTAACGTTTATCTGGGCTTTTGGGTTTAGCATTAACATGATGACACTGTTAGCGCTATCACTCAGTATTGGTTTACTTATTGATGATGCAATTGTAGTGCGGGAAAATATTGTCAGACATACTGAACTTGGCAAAGACCACGTCACTGCAGCTCTTGAAGGGACAAAAGAAATTGGTTTAGCCGTACTCGCAACTACACTTACCATTGTGGCAGTATTTCTACCTGTAGCCTTCATGGGTGGTCTGATTGGACGTTTCTTTTATCAATTTGGTGTAACGGTCAGTACCGCTGTTTTAATTTCAATGTTTATTAGTTTTACACTCGATCCAATGCTATCAGCTCACTGGAAAGATCCTGTAAAGAAAAAAGATAATTGGCTACAACGGTTTTTTGACCATATTTCTAATCTGCTAGATCGGCTTGCTCATGTTTATGAAAAGCTATTAAAACTTGCTCTACGCTTCCGTTTCATTACAGTCATTGTTGCAATCTCCTCATTATTTGCTGCATTAGGACTATCTAAACTGATTGGGACCGAGTTTGTACCTACACCAGATAAAGGTGAAGTGCGTATCCAGTTCGAAACTCCTGTAGATGCTTCTTTGGAATATACTCAAGCAAAATTACATCAGGTCGATCAAATTATTAGACAATTCCCCGATGTGGTTTCTACTTACGGCGTAGTCAACAGTGAAGTAGACTCTGGTAAAAACCATGCAGGTTTAGGGGTGACCTTAAAACCAAAACAAGAACGTAGTTCTGATCTTAATACACTCAACAACGAGTTCCGTGATCGTTTGCAAACAGTAGCAGGTATTCGAGTAACTTCTGTTGCCGCAGCACAAGACTCTGTCTCTGGCGGCCAAAAGCCAATCATGATTTCTATTAAAGGATCTGACCTAAATGAACTACAGAAAATTTCAGATCGCTTTATCGCTGAAATGGAAAAAATTCAAGGCGTAGTTGATTTAGAAAGTTCATTGAAAGAACCTAAACCGACTTTGGGTGTCCATATTAATCGTGTATTGGCAAGTGATTTAGGCTTATCTGTATCCCAAATTGCGAATGCCATTCGACCATTAATTGCGGGTGACAATGTCACCACGTGGGAAGATCGTGACGGCGAAACTTATGATGTAAATTTACGTTTAAATGAAAATAAACGTATGCTTCCACAAGATGTGCAAAATTTATATATCAACTCTAATAAAACCAATGCAGCTGGACAAAACATATTAGTTCCATTGAGTGCCGTTGCAACGACCGAAGAAAAGCTTGGTGCTTCACAAATTAATCGACGTGATCTTGAGCGCGAGGTTCTGATTGAGGCAAATACTTCAGGACGTCCTAGTGGCGATATTGGTCAAGACATCGACAAAATGCAAAAGGCGTTTAAGCTACCAGCAGGCTATACATTTGATACACAAGGGGCAAATGCCGATATGGCTGAATCTGCGGGATACGCATTAACAGCCATTACCCTATCGATTGTATTTATCTATATTGTGTTAGGTTCTCAGTTCAATAGCTTTATTCATCCAGCGGCTATTATGGCCTCTTTACCCTTATCATTGATTGGTGTTTTTCTTGCCCTATTTTTGTTCCAAAGCACTCTAAATCTGTTTTCGATTATTGGTATTATCATGCTGATGGGGCTTGTCACTAAAAATGCGATTTTGCTAATCGATTTTATTAAGAAAGCAATGGATCAGGGTGTCAGCCGTTATGATGCTATTTTACAAGCGGGGAAAACCCGTTTACGTCCAATCTTAATGACCACAAGTGCTATGGTGATGGGGATGGTCCCTTTAGCTTTGGGTCTTGGTGAAGGGGGTGAGCAAAGCGCACCAATGGCTCATGCTGTGATTGGTGGTGTAGTTACCTCTACCCTGTTGACTCTTGTAGTTGTACCCGTCATTTTCACTTATCTGGATGACTTGAAAAACTTTATGCTGCGTCAAACTCGACGATTCATGTCATAATGCAGCGATTATCGTATAATCTGCGTTTTATATAACGCTTAACTTTTAGGACTTTTTCCATGCGCGCAAGCCGCTTTTTATTTGCAACGTTGAGAGAAACCCCAAATGATGCTGAAGTGATTTCACACCAGCTCATGTTACGTGCGGGGATGATTCGTAAATTGGCATCTGGTTTATATACATGGCTGCCGATGGGAACACGTGTGCTTAAAAAAGTAGATGCGATTGTTCGTGAAGAAATGAACCGTTCAGGCGCAATGGAAGTATTCATGCCCGTGACTCAACCCGCAAGTCTTTGGGAAGAATCAGGTCGATATGAACAATACGGTCCTGAATTATTACGTTTTAAAGATCGTCATACGAACCCATTTGTACTTGGGCCAACGCATGAAGAAGTTATTACGGATATGGCGCGTAACGAATTAAAAAGTTATAAGCAGCTTCCTGTAAATTTCTATCAAATTCAAACTAAATTCCGTGATGAAATCCGTCCACGTTTTGGTGTAATGCGTTCACGTGAGTTCATCATGAAAGATGCTTATTCTTTCCATGCAACTCAAGAATCATTACAAGAAACTTATGACGTGATGTACGACACTTATAGCCGTATTTTCACTCGCTTAGGTTTAGATTTCCGTCCAGTTCAAGCTGATACAGGCTCTATTGGTGGTTCAGCTTCACACGAATTCCACGTATTGGCTGCTAGTGGTGAAGATGACATCGCATTTTCAACTGAATCTGATTATGCAGCAAACGTTGAAATGGCTGAGGCTGTTTTAGTTGGTGAACGTGCAGCACCGACACAAGAACTAAAATTGGTTGAAACACCAAACCAAAAAACAATTGATGATGTATGCCATTTCTTAAATGCTGATCCAAAGCAATCTGTTAAAGCATTATTAGTTCAAGGTGTTGCAGACGAAAAAGGTAATATTCCTGTCGTCGCTCTATTTGTACGTGGCGACCACGAACTGAATGAAATTAAAGCTGAGAAGCATCCTTTAGTTGCGGCTCCTCTTACTTTTGCAACTGAAGAACAACTTCAAGCATTTGGTTTAACTGCTGGCTTTACTGGTCCACAAGGTTTAGTCGAAAAAGGCTTAACTGTCATTGTTGACCGTGCTGCATCTGTTCTTTCAGACTTCGTTGCAGGTGCAAACGAAGCAGACAAACATGCTGTTGGCGTAAACTGGGAACGTGATGCGCAAATTAGCGAAGTTTTTGATTTACGTAATGTGGTTGAAGGTGATCCATCTCCAGATGGCAAAGGCACACTACAAATTAAACGTGGTATTGAAGTAGGTCATATTTTCCAGCTTGGTACTAAATACTCTGAAGCTTTAGGCTGTAAAGTTCTAGGTGAAGATGGTAAACCATTTACAGTAACCATGGGATGTTATGGTATTGGTGTAACACGTGTTGTTGCAGCTGCAATTGAACAAAACTACGACGACAAAGGTATTATCTGGCCTCAAGCCATTGCACCTTTTGAAATTGCCATTGTTCCAATGAATGCGCACAAATCACCACGTACTCTTGAAGCAGCAGAATCACTTTATGCAGAACTTCAAGCTCAAGGTTTTGACGTATTACTTGATGACCGTAACGAACGCCCAGGCGTTAAATTCTCTGACCTTGAGTTAATGGGTATTCCACACCGTATTGTGATTGGTGAAAAAGGTCTTGATGCGGGTACGTTTGAATATAAAGGCCGCCGAGATGCTGAAGCGAGCAATTTAACGAAAGAAGAGCTTTTAGCTAAGTTAGCGCGTTAATAAATACTAAATAAAAAAGCAGCTTTTAGAAGCTGCTTTTTTTAACTCAACTTTATGCCTGAACCGTTAAGTCTTTGATATTGGTTGATGAACCATTGTTTTTAACCGACTCAATTCCTTTATCTCGTGAAGCTTCACTTGCATAGAACTGACTGGTGCCAATAATTTGATGATTTGCAGCTTTTAAATTGAAGTAAGGTTTCCCATTCCTTGCAGTTAAACGCTCATATCGGGCGTCATCACCACTATTTTTCTGAATTGATTCAATACCATTTACAGCAGAGGCTTTTGCCTTATATAGCTCGCTATTTAAAATAGGTTCACCATTACCTGCCTTTAGGATAAAGCGATATTGTCCATCACTCGCTTGTGAAATTTCGTACCATCCTGCCATAAAAACCTCATTTTTTTGTTGGTGTGGGTATGACTTTCGTTATTATTCTGGACGAAAGTTTTTTGTTATTAATAACAATATAAAGCCCCAATTATTCCTTGAATAGCCCATTTTTTATACTTTTTCGTAATAAAATTAGAATGATGTTAGAAATTTAAAAAGCAGAGATATATACATCTATCTCTGCTGAAATGTAATAATAATTAACAGTTTAAGCTTTTTTTACAAATTCAGATTTTAATTTCATCTGACCAATGCCATCAATTTTGCAATCAATATTATGGCCATCACTTGCATCTGGAACTAAACGAATCGTTTTTACCTTTGTACCGACTTTAACGACTGAAGATGAACCTTTAATTTTTAAGTCTTTAATTACAGTGACGCTGTCGCCATCAGCTAATACATTTCCATTCGCATCTTTAATAATTTCTTGTTCTTCAGTAAGCGATGCTTCTCCTTCTTTCCACTCATGTGAACATTCAGGACAAATCAATAAGTCGCCATCTTGGTAAGTATATTCTGATTGGCATTTTGGGCAGTTTGGCAAAGACATGAAAAAAATCTCAAAAAGTATATTATGCGAGATACAACTCATTTTTTAAAGTTTTAAATAAAAGACTTTTACCAAAAAAAAATTTATATATTCATTTTAAGTTTTTACTTAATAAATATTCTTTCAAAATAATTGCATGGTTATTTTCAACATCTTTTGCTGAATATAAAAACGTAACTGTATGCTCAGCTACAATCTTTTGCAGTTCTTCAACTGCGGAGTTGGTTTCAAGCTCTTTTAAATAACGCTGCTTAAATTCTTCCCAATGATCTGGCGTTGCAGCATGGAACCATTTTCTAAGTTCAGTTGAAGGAGCCACTTCTTTTAGCCACAAATCTAAATGAGCATTCTCTTTACTAATTCCCCTGGTCCATAGGCGGTCAACCAAAATTCGCTTACCGTCACTAGGGTCGGCCTTTTCATAAATTCTTTTAATATGTATATCCATCTTTTTTCTCTGCATACAACTTATATTTTGGAGTTATAAAATTATTCTATATTTTATTCATTTAGAATAAAGCTCAAAAAGAAAAAGTGAGCAGAAATAAATCTACTCACTTTTATATGTGACTCTAAAAATAACTTTTTATTGGTCTGGAATTTCAGCTTCAACTAATAACGTGAGTAAAGATAGTGATTCTTGCCATCCTAAGTAGCAGGCTTCTACAGGAATAACTTCAGGTATTCCTTCTTGTGTAATGTGCACTTCTGTACCCACCATTACCGTTTTTAATGTAATAGTGACTTGCATAGTTCCTGGTAAATTTGGATCATCGAATTGATCGTTGTAGCGAATTAATTCATTTGGAACTAGTTCAACATATGTTCCACCGAAAGCATGTGTTGAACCTGTTGAAAAATTGGTAAAACTCATTTTGTATGAGCCACCAACATTTGCATCAAAACTATGAACCTTGGCAGTAAAACCATGAGGTGGCAGCCACTTTACTAAAGCATCTGGATCTAAAAATGCACGATAGACTCGCTCGGCTGGAGCCTTAAACACACGATGAAATTTTACTGTTCCTGTTGTCATCGTATTCTCCTTATTTTAATTTCCCTAAAATTATTGAAATTATCGTTATTAGCTTAAACCTTCCAATTTATCCAAACGTATATTTTTGGTGTTTTTTTAAACTAAAAATCGGTATACAGCACAAAATCAAATTACGAAAACTATGGCTGATTTTTTAGTAAAAATGGAGCAAAATAGTCAGCAATCATAAAGAAACATATTGAATTTGAGATTAATCATGAGTCTGCTCGCTTTCTCCTCATATGCTTTAAACGGTGTAGATGCACAAAAGTTTTTACAAGGCCAAGTTACTGTAGATACTGAACGTTTAGCTGAAAATACAACTCGCTATACAGCTATTTGTGATCTTAAAGGTCGTATTCACTTTGGCTTATGGCTAAAGAAGATTAATGCTGAAAGTTTTGAAATTGTAGTTACTCAAGATCAAGCTGAAGAGTTTGCCAAGCACATTAAAAAATATGGCGCCTTTTCAAAAATGACCTTAAGTGAACAAGGCATTGTGTTCCCAAAAGTAGTGAATCATCAAACTGAGTTCACTACTGCTGAAACTGATATTTCTGAATGGCAAAAACAAGCCATTATGACTGGTCAAGCTTGGATTACACAGACAACGGAACATGAATTCCAACCACAGGAATTACGTTTACATCAACGTGAAGGCGTCAATTACGACAAGGGCTGTTACTTAGGCCAGGAAATTGTGGCACGCCTTTGGTTTAAAGCAAAACCAAAACACTGGTTACATCTTGTGCAAGGTACAGGTGAAGCACCAGCTTCAGCAACTCAATTAAATAACGATGTAGAAGTCGTTAATAGTATTGCAAATGATGAAGGCTATCTTGCTTTAGTTGTAGCTAAACCTGCTGCTCTTCAAGAGTTAGGGGTTCAAGTTCTTGAGTTACCAGAAGCTTTAAGTGGCGACGTAGCAAGACCACAATAATAACTTTTATTAGTTCAAACTGCCCACTGCTAAGTTAGTGGGCTTTTTTATAGATACAAAACACTAATGATTTCATTATATTAGAACGTCAATTTTTTAAGCTTTATATGCCATCATTAGCCCTGTTGTAATTCAAGAGAAAAAAGATGAAAACTAAACTTGCTACACTCATGTTGGGTCTGGCTATTTTCGGTTCTGCTCACGCTGATGTTAAAACACTTGAACAAAATCTTAAGACGAATTATCCCGATTTGCCTGTAAAAGGTGTTTATCAATCTCCTGTACAAGGTATTTATGAAGTGTATACAAGCGGCCGCATTGTCTATACAAACCAAGATGCGAAGTACTTTTTTGTTGGTAATTTAGTCGACATCAAACAACAAAAAAATATGACTGAAGAACGAATTGCCGAATTGGGTAAGATTGACGTTAAAAGTTTGCCATTAAATCAGGCCATTAAATATGTAAAAGGTAAAGGCGAACGTACGATCTATATCTTTAGTGACCCTGATTGCCCATATTGCCAGCGTCTAGAACAAAATATGGTTGGGGTTGATAACGTAACGGTATATGTATTCCTTTATCCTCTCACCAGTTTGCATCCAAATGCTGAAAAAGTTTCAAATCAAATCTGGTGTTCAAAAAATCCGGCAGAAGCTTGGACAAACTACATGCTTAATCGCAAATTGCCAACAAATAGCAAAAGTTGCTCAAGCCCAATTCAGAAAAATATCGCTTTAGGTCAAAAATTAAATATCGATGGAACACCTACTCTGTTCTTGCAAGATGGCCAAAGACTCTCTGGTGTACCAACTGATGCCAAGCAAATTGAAGCATTACTTCAGTCAGCAAAATAACAATATTACCCACTCCATTTTATGAATGTGGGTGGGTATTTTTCTCCACAATTTGCCCAAAGTGCAGTGCTTTATATACAAATCGGCTGTTTACTTTCATCAATCAATATTTATGATGAGAAATTGAAACTCTTTAATGCATCAATGGATTGATGTAGCTACAAAGTAAAAGGTTAAAAAGAAATGAAGAAATTACTAATCGCAAGCCTAATCACCCTTTCAAGTGCATCAATTTTTGCAGCTGATAACACAGCGACTGCTGCGAAAACCGATGTTTTCAAACAAGCTGAACAACTCTATGCAGCAAAAAATTATTCTGCTGCATTTCAGGAAATGCAACGCTTAGCCCAATCAGGTAATGCCCAAGCTATCTATAACTTAGGCTATATGACTCAAATGGGCCAAGGTACAGCAAAAGACTCTTCTAAAGCCCTTAAATACTATGAAGACGCTTCAAATAAAGGCTACGCCCAAGCAAGTTACACGCTTGCACAAATTTATGAGACTGGTGAATTAGGTGTTGCTAAAGATAGCAATAAATTCAGTCAATATGTTCAAAAGGCATCTGCTCAAGGTTCTGATGATGCAACTGTAAAAATTGCGACGATTTTATTTGCTCAGAAAAAATCGCAGTCACATCAAATCGCCCTGCAAAAATTGGCACCTTTAATTCGAAAAGGCAACTACCCTGCGATTCAGGTCAAAGCACTTTACGATATTAGCCAAGGGGTTGAAAATAAAAATCCTTTAATGAAACGCCAAGGCATTGAGGCTTTACAGTCAATTGCACAAAAAGGTTATGCACCTGCTTCTATGGCTTTAGCAACCATGATGGCAAATGGCAATATCATTCCGCAAAATCTACCGCAAGCAAAAAAGATTTTTACTGAACTTGCCAATCAAAATGTTCCAAATGCTAAAGAATCGTTAGCTTCGGTTGATAAGATTATTGCAGAAAAGAGCAAACAGGCTGCCAATGCTCCAACACAGCCAGTACCGAAAAAATAATGAATGATATAAGCCCCTCATGGGGCTTTTCTTTTACCACCACAAAGCAATCAGCCCGCTAACACCAATAAAACCAACAATCGTACTAATCATAAGCGGTGTTAATGCTTTTTCATTTAAGCCATAGGCTTGTCCAAAAATTCCAAAAGCAATCGGCATTGGTAAAGCAGCAATTAATGTTCCTGCATAAAGCATTTCACGACTTACATTGGGAGTGATCAAAAAGAGTGAAAAAATCACGGATGGCATGAGGATAACTTTCAATATCGCCAACAAAATGCTTTCTATATTTACCGTTGTTATTCCAATACCTACTAAACTTCCGCCAATGGCAAACAAGGCTAAAGGCGAAGCTGTAAGTCCAAGTAACTCTAAAGACTGGTCAAGCGTTGCAGGAAGATTAACATCTAAAAGAATGCATCCCATCCCAACCAAAATAGCGATAATGACAGGATTCTTAAGTAAGTTTAAAAATGTCTGTTTTAAAAGCGGTAAAAGATTTTGCTGTTGATGTAAACCAGCTTCAGCCAAAATGAGCATCAGTGCCACAATCAATAAATTTTCAATAATAAGTGTTAAAGAAATATAGATCGCAGCATGATTACCTATCAGCATGGTTAAAATAGCTGTTCCCATAAATCCAGTATTGGACATAGATGCGCCCATCGAGATGACGGCGCTATGAGTTAAGCTATTTTTAAAATATTTTCGATAGAGGACAAAAGCCAAGAAAAATAAAATTAAGGACCCTCCGCCATAAGCAATAAAGTAAGCGGGGTGCCAAATGTCTTGTAAGTTTTTATTTGCCAAGGAGTGAATTAAAAATGCGGGTAAGGAGATTTTAATTACGAATGCGCTAAGTACCCTGATTTGTTCAGGTGTTACCAATTTGATGAGAACACAAACATAGCCCATCAATAGCAATATCAAGATAGGTAAAATAACCTGAAAAACCACTGACCGTCCTCACTTAGCGAAAGAAAAATGGGCAAAGATGACTTTGCCCAATACAATTAAAAAGAGTTAAAAAGCTGTTTTAATCCATGAGGTTGGCAACGCAAATACTGAGGTGCAATTTTAACTTCTGCACCTAAAGCGGCTGCTGCATGCCAAGGCCATCTTGGGTCATATAACATTGCACGAGCAAGACCAATAGCATCGGCTTGCTGGTTTTCCAAAATTTGTTCAGCGTGTTCTGGCTCAGTAATTAACCCTACAGCAATGACTGGAATAGACACATGCTTTTTGACTTGTTCAGCAAAAGGAACTTGGTAGCCCGCCCCAATCGTAATAGATTGATGCTCGTGCAAACCACCACTAGACACATGCACGTATGCTGCGCCCAATTGCTCTAAAGCTTTTGATAAACCCACTGTAGACTCAATATCCCAATGCTCAATACTTTCTAACCAATCGGTCGCAGACAATCTAACACCTACAGGATAGCCTTCTGGTACAGCGAGTTTAATTGCCTGAAGAACCTCAAGGGTCATACGCATACGGTTTTCTAAAGAACCACCATATTCATCAGTTCGCTGATTGGCAATTGGCGATAAGAATTGATGTAGTAAGTAACCGTGCGCCGCATGAATTTCAATCAACTCAAATCCAGCCTCTACTGCACGTTTTGCAGCTGCAGCAAAGTCTTGTTGAACTTCTTTAATCTCAGCAATGGTCAAAGCATGGGGCGCTGCATCATGCACTGAAAAGGTACTTTCACTTGGAGCAACCGTTTGCCAACCATGAGGCTGATCTTTTGCAATCTGACCTTTACCTAACCACGGTTTTTCAGTAGATGCTTTACGGCCTGCATGTGCTAACTGAATTCCAAATGGCATCGGTGAAAGTGTATGAACCTTAGCTAACAACGTTTTGATTTGGTCACGTTGCTGATCATTCCACAGTCCAAGGTCAGCATAGCTAATTCGACCTTCAGGCTGTACAGCAGTCGCCTCCACAATACAGAGCCCTGCACCAGACAATGCATAATTTGCCCATTGCTGTTCATGCCAATAGGTAATTTCACCGTCATCTGTTGCCGAATATTGGCACATCGGAGCAATTACAATTCTATTGACCAGTTGTAGTGAACCAAAGTTAACCGTTTCAAATAATTTTGCCATTTTTAATTCCTAGAATTGCTTAATTACACGTAAACCTGCACTCCAGTTACGTCCATCCGCTGGTTCAAAGTAGCGTCCATTACCATCATTTACGATCACTGAACCTGCATAGTTTTTATCAAATAGGTTATCGACACGGGCAAAGCTATTCACTTTCCAATCGCCCATTACCCATGCATAACCAACATTAGCTGAGGTTACACTGTAGCTCGGTGCTGCGTCACTGTTGGTATCATTCACGTATACTTTATCCATATACTGTACATCTACACCACCATATAGACCGTGCGATGGCTGCCAAGCCAAAGAGGCATAAGCTTGGTTTTTGGCAATTCCAGGAATGGCATTGCCTGATGGAATTTGAGCAATATTCCCTAAAGCTGGAATATCAGCATCAAAAGTTGCATCTAAATATGTATAGCTTGCAGTCGCTGTTAAATCTCTCCATAACTTTTTATTCCATGCAAATTCTACCCCCTCACGCAAGGTTTTATCTGCATTGCGGAAAGTTGATCGGCCATTTGAGCTACCAGCAGAAACGATGTCATCTTTGGTTTTAGTCTGGAATACCGCCAAAGTAAAATCACCTAAATAGTTTTGTGATTTTAAGCCCGTTTCATAGGTATCGCTTGTTGATGCCGTTAAATCAAAATTAAAACCACTTTTGCCGTCTGGTCGATATGCCATTTCAGTAAAAGTGGGTGTTTCAAAGCCTTTGGCATAACTTACATAGGCCATAAGCACAGGTATAATTTGCCAGCTTAAAGCAGCAGAAGGTAAAACTTTATTATAATCAGTCTTACCACTATCATCGCCATTGCTTAAATAGTTATCTTCCGACTTATAGTGGACATTGCTATAGCGTACACCTGTATCTAAACGCCATGTTGGTAAGAACTGCCATGAAGCTTGCAAATAGGGGTCAATATTCCACAAAGTATTGTCTTCATCACGGCGTAGATTACCTTTGACGCCATAAGAAGGCTGACCGTTTACTAAATTAAAGTTTTCGAAACCTTTACGGTCTTCATCCATTGCATCAAGTGCAACACCAACGCTTACAGTGGTATTCGGAAGTAACTCTTTACCTGTCCAACGGAAATCGGCACCATAATAATTACGCTCAAAATCAATCACTCCACCCGCATGGTTTACATTCGCATCTTGTGTTGACTTAGGGATAGATTGATATTGAGTGACTTGACGATTGCCTAAATATGCCATGGCATAGAGTTCATTTTTATCATTAATCGGTTTAGACCAAGTCACCCCCGTTTGAGTCTGCTCAATATCTTTACGGACATTAAATTGCTTTAAAAATGGGACTTGTTGCTTCGGATTGGCATTCCACTGCTCACGGGTCAAGCCCTGCGGATCGTCTGCATGGATTTTGACATAATTGGTTACCCAGTTGATTTTACTACCATCATCAAGATTCCAACTGAGCTTTGCATTGTTTAATACTTTTTCTGCACCGCTATGTTCTCGGTAACCATCCGTATCGAAATATGATGAACTAATAACATAGTTTGGTTCATTCGCACTCTTTGCCCCACCTTGTAGCACGAGTCCTGCTCTGCTTTTATCGTGGCTGCCTCCCGAATAGCTCAGCTCAATTGAGTCCTTCCCTTGCCCTTCTTTAGTAGTCGTTAAAATTGTCCCGCCCGATGAGTTTCCATAAAGTGAAGAAAAAGGTCCCGTTAGAACTTCCACATGATCCAAACTACTTAAATCGATATTAGACGTTTGGCCTTGTCCATCTGGCATTGTCGCAGGAATACCATCCACATATAGACGAATACCACGGACACCAAAAGTGGAACGTGCACCAAAACCACGCATAGACAATTGTAAATCTTGAGCATAATTTTCACGATTGCGAAGCTGTAAACTCGGTACACCCTTCACAACTTCAGTTAAATTTACTTGTGAAGAAGTATCGACTTGAGGTGCATCTATTCGAAAAACCGAAGCTGGTGTTTGCAAATAGGTTGTATCGGTACGTGTCGCTTCCACATGTAAAGTTGGCAATTTGGCCACGTCTGAATTTAAGTCTTCTGCCCACACAATCGGGCTAGAAATACAGCCCATACTCATCAAAATACAGTAATGAAGTCGGTCTAAGCGTAATAAGGACATGCTTATTTCCTTTATTTATATTGTAGTTATGATAACAAAAGCAGTGTCTTGTCTGGCTATTGAATTCGGTCTGTATTGTTGTAAATCTGGAACAATCCTCATCAATATCCAAAAATTTACTTCCAGATTAAAATTATCGACTCAAAGATGGATGATCTTTCCAGCAATATCGTTCAGGCCAATCTTTTGCCTCTTCGGCATAATCAATTCCAATACGTGGCGTCAATTCTACTTCTGGCTGCGTTGATGCCGCTTCAACCCACAAACCAGATTCTTCACCCAAAGTCTGGCCTTTTAAAGATCGATCAATGCCTAAATAACGTGTCAATTTGCCCGGTCCAGCCAAAAGCTTATAATCTTTTTTGGTTGAAGCACCACTTAAAAATGCAGAACGAATCATTACCCCTTCAGGAACGCCTTCTGTCTGAGTAATAAGATTAAGCATTTCATACATGCCATAAATTAAGTAGACGTAAATCGTACCACCAGGGCGATACATTACATCTGTTCGTACTGTCCGTTTGTCATTATAGCTGTGGCAAGCTTTATCGCGAACACCCAAATAAGCTTCTGTTTCACTAATTGTGCAACGGATGACTTGACCATCAGGTTGCCGCTTACACAATACGCAACCGATTAAATCATAAGCCACTTCTGAGGTTTCACGTTGAAACCAGCTTAATGGTAAAATATCTGACATAGTAATCTCTGAAATATTACATACCACACGTTATACTTGATTAATCCAGTATATCTGTTAATTCTGCGAGTTGGCATGCCTGAGTTACCCGAAGTCGAAACAACCAAAACCAGTTTATTTCCGCTATTGAATCAAAAAGTTCAAAGTGTAGAGGTACGTAACCCAAGTTTACGTTGGCCTATACCAGATGATGTTCAAAAACTTATTGGACAACGTCTGATTGGCTTAAATCGACGTTCAAAATATATTTTGGCAGAATTTGAACAAGATCAAATGCTTTGGCATTTAGGAATGTCAGGTAGCTTTCGCCTGTGTCAACCGAACGATGAACTGAGAAAACATGATCATCTGATTATTCAATTTGAAGATCAACAGTTACGCTATCATGACCCACGTCGTTTCGGCTGTATTCTTTGGCTTACCCCAGAAACTCAAGGCAAACTTATAGATACTTTAGGGCCTGAACCTTTAAGTAACGACTTTCATGCAGAATATCTAGCTTCCAAACTTAAAAACAAAGCTGTCGGCATAAAAATTGCACTTATGGATAACCATGTTGTAGTCGGTGTAGGCAATATCTATGCAACCGAAAGCTTGTTTAATGTGGGTATTCACCCAGCCCAGCCCGCTGGTGATTTAAGCATGCAACAAATTGAGAAACTGGTTGTCGAGATTAAACGTATTTTAAAGTCGGCAATTGAGTTAGGTGGCTCGACTTTACGAGACTACAGCAATGCCATGGGAGAAAATGGTTATTTTCAGCAAACATTGCTTGCGTATGGTCGTGCTGGAGAAATGTGTGTTAACTGTGAAACCACATTAGAAAACTTGAAACTTGGTCAGCGTGCCAGCGTATTTTGTCCACAGTGCCAACCGCTTAAAAAGCTGAGAAAGCCTTAATTTTTTGGAGAAAGACAACATGCAAACAGCAATTGTCCGACATATTTTAGTCAAAGATAAAGACTTAGCCGAACAGCTAAAAAAGAAGCTACAAAGTGGTGCTGATTTTGCCAAGCTTGCTAAACAATATTCCACCTGTAACTCGGCAAAGCGTGGCGGTGAACTTGGCGAAGTCAAAAAAGGGCAATTGGTGCCTGTTATTGATAAAGTTGTTTTTACAGCTGCTGAACGTGTGCTGCAAGGCCCAATCAAAAGCCAATTTGGTTATCATCTTTTAGAAGTTAAATTCAGAATGGGTAGCTTACGTTGATTCCATTATTTTAATTATTTTTTTCAGAAACTTGCGCCTGCGCATTCATTTGATATGTCCAGGCTTTAACATACTCACCTGATTCTAGTTTTACATCTGCGATTACACGTTGATATTGAAAACCTTCAAAATCATCTAGCATCTGCCAATTTTCAGCCAATTTTTCAGAGCTAAATAAGTAGCCCTCTACCCAACCTGCTTGCGAATCTAACTCAAGCGCTTTTAAACCTTTGTCTGGCCCCCAATCTAAAATATGGATCACTCCTCGTACACTAGCTTTCGTCCAGTTACCACCAATCTGCTCTAAAATATGAGCGTTTGCTTGATTTGGACATAAAGTGCCATACACAAAAAGCTGATTCATTCATTTATATCCTTTTTAAATATACGTAATTAAGCATATCTGTACTTTGATAATTTTAACAATATCTATAGTTCAGCATAAAATACTCATTAATAAAAAACGGTACTCTTGGTACCGTTTTTTATTTCAAATTTTATTAAGCTTGTTTTTTCAACTCATCACGAATTTCACGCAATAACTGAACATCTTCAGGAGTTGCAGCTGGAGCTTCTGGCTCATTCTTATCACGGCGAAGTCTGTTTAATAATTTCACCATCAAGAACACAACCCAAGCTAAAATCAGGAAGTTAATTAAAATGGTGAGGAAGTTACCATAGGTTAATACGTTGATACCTGCTTTTTGTAAGGCATCTAAAGATTGTAAGTTATTAGGATTTGCACCTAACACAATAAACTTTTGAGAGAAATCAACACCACCACCAGTAATTACAGTGATAAGCGGCATGATGATATCTTTAACTAAAGAGTCCACGATTTTGCCAAAAGCACCACCAATAATCACACCAATGGCTAAATCCATCATATTGCCTTTAATGGCAAATTCTTTAAATTCTTGAATAATACTCATCTAAACATCTCCAGATGTAGGGGGGAGGAACACATCATATTTTTCTTTTTTCACTGGCCTCTTATCCGTCTAGATAGTACTCGCCATGATATTGATAATTTAATATTTTTTTCAAAAAAAGAAAGCTATTTCACACTTTAACAACATATTTGCTTACAAGAAAAATATGACTTTAAGTTTACTTTCAGCTTTACCAGTAATCAATAAAAAAACCGCTAAACGAATTTAGCGGTTTTTTCTTTTTCAGTTAAGAAAAATTATTTATCACGGTTACGTTTACGTTCATTTTCAGTCAAGTAACGCTTACGGATACGAATTGATTTAGGTGTTACTTCAACTAATTCGTCATCTTCAATGAATTCAAGCGCTTGTTCAAGCGTATATTCAATTGCAGGTACTAAAGTTAAAGCATCATCTGTACCAGATGCACGAACGTTAGTTAATTGTTTCGCTTTAGTTGGGTTTACAACCATATCGTCTGAACGAGAGTTAATACCCACGATCATACCTTCGTAAACTTCTAACTGTGGTTTAGCGAACAAACGACCACGGTCTTGTAAGCTGAACAATGCATAGCCCAAGCAAGTACCTTGAACCATAGAAATCAATACACCGTTTTGACGTTTCGCAACAGTACCTTGTTTAACAGGACCATAATGCGAGAAGCTTGAAGTCATGATCCCTGTACCAGAAGTCATGGTCAAGAATTCAGAACGGAAACCGATCAAACCACGTGAAGGTACAGTTGCTTCAATACGGATACGGCCTTTACCGTCAACTTCCATATTGGTCATCTCGCCCTTACGGTGACCCATTTGTTCCATTACAGCGCCTTGATGCTGTTCTTCAACGTCAAAAGTTACGTTTTCGTAAGGCTCTTGTCTTTCACCATCAATTTCTTTGATGATTACTTGTGGACGTGATACGCCCATTTCAAAACCTTCGCGACGCATGTTTTCAATTAAAACTGAAAGGTGAAGTTCACCACGGCCAGATACTTTGAAACGGTCTGGACTGTCAGTGTCTTCAACACGTAACGCTACGTTATGAATTAATTCGCGGTCAAGACGTTCACGGATATTACGTGAAGTTACGAATTTACCTTCTTTACCAGCAAACGGAGAGTTGTTTACTTGGAAAGTCATAGATACTGTAGGTTCATCTACAGATAAAGCTGGTAATGCTTCAACATTTTTCGGATCACAAATCGTGTCAGAAATGTTAAGTGCGTCGATACCAGTAATACATACGATATCACCAGCAGATGCTGATTCAACATCGATACGCTCTAAACCATGGTAACCCATGATTTTTAAGATACGACCGTTACGTGTATTGCCTTCTTTGTCAATTACAGTAACAGGAGTATTTAATTTTACTGAACCACGTTGAATACGACCAACACCGATAACACCTACGAAGCTGTTATAGTCAAGTGATGAAATCTGCATTTGGAATGGACCATCAACATCAACTGCTGGTGGTTCAACGATGTCTACAATCGTTTCAAACAACGGAGTCATGTCTTCTGCAAGTTCTTCAGGAGCAGGACCCGCTACACCACGTAAACCTGATGCATAAACGATTGGGAAATCTAATTGCTCGTCAGTTGCACCAAGGTTATCAAATAAATCAAATACTTGATCAATAACCCAATCTGGACGTGCACTTGGTTTGTCTACTTTGTTAATAATAACAATTGGTTTTAAACCACGAGCAAAGGCTTTTTGTGTCACAAAACGAGTTTGTGGCATTGGGCCTTCTTGAGAGTCAACTAAAAGTAATACGCAGTCAACCATCGACATTACACGTTCTACTTCACCACCGAAGTCGGCGTGTCCCGGGGTATCTACGATGTTGATACGGTAAGTTGTATCAGTACGTTTATCTAACCAAGTAATAGAAGTGTTCTTTGCAAGAATGGTAATACCACGTTCACTTTCAAGCGCATTTGAGTCCATGACACGCTCAATCTCGCCTGCTCGTTCACCGAGAGCACCAGATTGCTGAAGTAGTTTATCGACAAGTGTGGTTTTCCCGTGGTCGACGTGCGCAATAATTGCGATATTACGGAGATTTTTGATATCTGACATGAAAATTCGAAACGCCTGAAATTTGAGGGCAAATTATACAGAAAAACACTACTCTTGAGTAGTGACAGTTTATTGACATTGACAAAAAAATTTTCTAATAGCCTGTATTTCGTTTTGTAAAGATAGGTATCTCGATTAGAATAGCGCCAATTTGCGAAATTGCGGCGTACCTACACCCATGTCCAATCAACACTCTCAAGACCATCTTGACCTCGTTTATGGCTTAGATGATCGTCCAAAACCTTTGGTCGCTTTTTTAGCAGCGTTCCAGCATTTACTTGCGATTATTGTACCAATTGTTACACCTGGGCTTTTAATTTGTTTAGCTTTAGGTGTGTCACGTACCGAAACCAACATGATTTTATCGATGTCTTTGGTGATTTCCGGTATTGCTACATTTTTACAATGTAAAAAAGTCGGCCCGTTCGGTGCAGGTCTTTTGATTGTTCAAGGTACAAGTTTTAACTTTATTGGTCCAATTATTAGTATTGGTAGTGCAATGGTTGCCGCAGGAACGCCAGTAAACCAAGTTATGGCTGCAATTTTCGGTGTAGTAATTGCTGGCTCATTCATTGAAATGGGTGTTTCCCAGATTCTTCCATGGGTAAAAAGACTAATTACTCCTTTAGTAACCGGTATTGTTGTTTTATTAATTGGCTTAACGCTTATTAAGGAAGGCTTGATTAGCATGGGTGGTGGTTATCAAGCCATGCAAGACCATACTTTTGCAAGTGCAGACAACCTTATTATGTCATGTACAGTCCTTGCCATTATTATCATTCTAAATCGTATTCGAGTGGTATGGATTAAAAGTTCGGCAATCTTAATTGCTTTAGTCATTGGTTACATTCTTGCAGGATTTATGGGATACCTGGATTTCTCAGGTATTAAAGATGCCCCTCTTGTACAAATTCCAACACCAATGCACTTTGGGTTAAGCTTTTCTTGGGGCTTATTCATCCCAATGGCTTTTATCTACTTAGTCACTTCTTTAGAAGCGATTGGTGACGTTACTGCAACCAGTAAACTTTCAAACCAACCTGTTAATGGTCCTGAATGGATGAAACGTATTAAAGGTGGTGTTTTAGTAAATGGTGCAAACTCTTTACTCGCAGGTTTATTTAACACCTTCCCTAGTTCTGTTTTTGCTCAAAATAATGGAGTAATCCAACTCACTGGCGTAGCAAGTCGTTATGTAGGTATCTGGATTGCTGCTTTACTTATTTTATTAGGTTTATTTCCCGCAGTAGCTGGTGTAATACAAGCAGTTCCTCAAGCTGTTTTAGGAGGCGCTGTGATGGTCATGTTCGGTGCCGTGGCTGCATCAGGTATTAACATCCTCTCATCTATTCACTTAGACCGCCGAGCACTTTTAATTATCGCAATTTCACTTGCACTAGGTTTAGGTGTTGCTCAAGTTCCTCAAATTTTGGAACACCTACCAGAATTATTTAAAAATATTTTTAGCTCTGGCGTAGCGACAGGCGGTATCGCAGCATTAATTTTAAATGTTGTCCTCCCTGAAACACACAAATAACTATTTTTTAATTTTGATTACTGCCCAGTTTCCACTGGGCATTCTTCTTCATGAGAGATGTACATGGATCCTAGAAGTGAAGTGGTATTGAGACAACAAGACTACTTAAAAGGTAAAATCTTGTTAATTAATGCACCGAATGATGCCCTAGTCAGTCAATTACCAGCCGAGACTGATGCGTCAGTCTGGACGTGGAATCATGCTGACTATCAAGGCTTTATAAATAATGGAACAAATGCGCATTTCTCAGTTGAGTTCCCATTACAAGAATTCGATCAAGCCGTTATTTTTGTTCCCAAATCTAAAGAACTATTAAATTACATATTGCATGTAGTCATGAGCAATCTGAAAACTGATCAGTCTGTTTTTTTAGTGGGTGAAAAAAAGGGTGGTGTTGAACGTGCTGCCAAACAATTACAAAGCTTTGGTAAAGTACTTAAACTCGATAGTGCACGCCATTGTCAGCTATGGCACTTAAAGATTGAAAAAACAGAACAACTTAAACCTCTAGAAAGCTGGCTCAAAAGTTACACTGTTCAGGTGAATGAACAAGAGCTTACGATTTGTGCCCTTCCGGGTGTTTTTAGCCAAAATCATCTCGATATCGGAACTGCTGTTTTACTCCCTTATCTTAATCAGGTGAAATCAGGTAGAATTGCCGACTTCGGGTGTGGTGCTGGAATTATCAGTTGCTATTTGGCAAAAATAAATTCAAGTAATATTATTCATGCCCTAGATATTGATGCTTTCGCTTTACGGTCAACGGAAATGACTTTTAGTCGAAATGGAATAGGTTCAGACCAGTTGAGATTGCAGCCTGTTACAGGTATTGCAGACGCTCCAACAGAACTCGATGCCATTGTCAGTAATCCCCCTTTCCATCAAGGTATTCATACCAACTATGATGCAAGTGAAGGACTCTGCCAAAACGCTAAAAAACATTTAAAGGCATCAGGTGAGCTATGGATTGTAGCAAACCGTTTTTTAAACTATCCGATCTTAATTGAGAAGCACTTTGGTCAGTGCCAGATTAAAACTGATCTTCAAGGCTTTAAGGTGTTATATGCCTGTGCATAACAAACTATGTAAGGAATCTCCATGAGCGAAACACATGCTCCTGAAAAACTCCAGCGTAAGCTTGGGGCTCGTCATCTGAATATGATCGCCATTGGTGGTTCCATTGGTACAGGCCTCTTCCTTGCTTCTGGATCAACCATTGCAAATGCTGGCCCAGGTGGAGCGCTACTCGCCTATTCACTTATTGGCATTATGATTTACTTCTTAATGACCAGCTTAGGTGAGCTTGCAACTCATACGCCAACATCCGGTGCCTTTTTTACTTACGGCAGTCGTTATGTCGAAGAAGGTTTTGGTTTCGCTCTAGGTTGGAACTATTGGTATAACTGGGCCATCACAGTTGCATTCGAACTTGTTGCGGTCCAGTTCATTATGAAGTTCTGGTTCCCTGATATTCCAGGATTTTACTGGAGTGCCCTATTTCTTATCGTTATCTTCATGATTAATGCGATGACGGTTAAGGGCTTCGGGGAAAGCGAATTCTGGTTCTCAATGGTTAAAGTGATTGCGATTGTTGCCTTTATTATTATTGGTTTAGCCATGATCATCAAGATTATGCTAACCCCTGGCGTGGCAACTTTCGGGAACTGGACCTACAAAGAAGCACCTTTTGTTGGCGGTTTACAAGCCATGATTGGTGTAGCAATGATTGCCGGGTTCTCTTTCCAAGGAACCGAAATGGTTGGGGTTGCTGCGGGCGAATCAAAAGATCCAAAGAAGACGATTCCACTTGCAATCAAACAGATTTTCTGGCGAATCTTATTATTCTACATCCTATGTATTTTCATTATCGGCACTCTAATCGCCTATGATGACCCCAACCTATTACAAGCAGCTGCCACTGAAGATATTGCACTATCTCCATTTACATTACTCTATGAGAGAGTAGGCTTTGCTTTTGCTGCGGGTTTAATGAATGCCGTCATTCTTACTGCTATTCTGTCAGCAGGTAATTCAGGCATGTATTCTTCAACTCGCATGTTATTTAAAATGGCTCAAGAAGGTCGCGCACCAAAGTGGTTTGCAAAACTTGATGGTCGTGGCGTCCCGATGAACGCGCTATATGCCACCACATTTATTGCCGCATTTTGTTTCTTGACGACATTTATTGGAGAGAAGCAAGTATTTAACTGGCTACTCAATATGTCTGGTATGTGCGGTTTTATTGTTTGGTTAGGAATTGCGATTTCACACTATCGTTTCCGTAAAGGATATATTGCTCAAGGCTATAAATTAGAAGATTTAGCATATCGTGCCAAATTTTTCCCATTTGCCCCTTGGTTTGCCTTTATTCTCTGTTCAATCATTATCTTAGGGCAGAACTATCAAGCCATTTTAGGTGGAAAAATTGATTGGTTGGGCTTACTTTCAACCTATATTAGCTTGCCTTTGTTCTTGATCATCTGGTTAGGCTATAAGTGGAAAAATAAAACCAAATTGATCTCTTACGATCAAATGAATGTGAAGCCTGAGCAAGACTAAGAATCGGTAATTAAAAGTTAATCAAAGATCAAAAGCTTGATCTTTGATTAAAAAAGCGTAAAATGCCGTTCAGATTTTCAACGGCACTTTTAAATAAGGAGGACATCATGCCAACACTACAAGGTAAAACAGATTAAATAATTTGGCACGATGTCAGCTCACGGACAAGTGTACAAATTCACACCACTTGTCCGAATGCTTAAATTTAAAACCTAGCATTCGCTAGGTTTTTTTATGCCTGCTCGGACAAAAATAAGAGAAAAAATTATGGGCATACAAAAAATATTAAACAAGGAGGCACTCTACGGTGTCCCTGTTAAAATTTTCACTCAAGATATAGATAGTGAAAGTATCGAACAACTCAAAAAAATGGCTCAACTGCAATTTATATATTCACATATTGCTGTTATGCCTGATGTTCACCTAGGAAAAGGCGCAACTGTAGGTAGTGTTATTCCAACTAAACACGCCATTATTCCTGCCGCTGTAGGAGTAGATATTGGTTGTGGTATGAATGCAATTCGCTTGAGTTTAAAGGCTTCACAATTACCTGATAATTTAAGTCGTTTACGCGATGCAATCGAACGCAAAGTCCCGGTTGGCTTTGCTTTACATAAACAGGTTAAGGCAAAGGCTTCCAGCATTATTCCACTTGAAAAACGCTTAGAGCCAATTATCAAAAAGCATCCTGGCCTTGTTCGTATGCTTCGACAATTTGATGCAACATGGCAAAAGCAGCTTGGGACTTTAGGTGGTGGTAACCACTTTATAGAGTTATGTATTGATGAAAATCAAAACGTATGGGTGATGCTACATTCTGGCAGCAGAGGACTTGGCAATGTTATTGGTACTTATTTTATTGAGTTAGCCAAAAAAGAAGCTCAACATCGCTTTGGCCATGTTCCAGATAAAGACTTAAGTTATTTTGCCGAAGGCTCAAACAGTTTTGATGATTATGTAGAAGCTGTAGAGTGGGCGCAAGAGTATGCTTTTGAAAATCGCAAAGAGATGATGCGTTTAATATTAGAAGCTATCCGCCCCCTTTTACCTTCTTTTCAAATGACAAAAGAAGCGATTAATTGTCATCATAATTATGTGAGCCGTGAGACACATTTTGGTGAAAATCTATTGATTACCCGAAAAGGTGCAATTCGAGCAGGCTTAGATGAATTAGGAATTATTCCTGGCTCAATGGGAGCACGATCTTATATCGTTAAAGGCAAGGCAAATCCTGAATCATTTTGTTCTTGCTCTCATGGAGCAGGTCGCAAGATGAGTCGAAGCAAGGCAAAAACTCTTTTTAACCAGCAAGATCTTATTGAACAAACCCAAGGTATTGAATGCCGTAAAGACAGTGGTGTTGTCGATGAAATCCCAAGTGCTTATAAAGATATTGATGAAGTCATGGCAAATCAGGCTGACCTCATTGAAGTTATTCACACTCTTAAACAAGTTTTATGTATTAAAGGCTAAACATGAAAATTAAAGAAATGTCAAAAATCAAAGTCCGTAATCAAGTAGCTCTATCCCCTTTACTTCATAAAGGTGGGATGCATGAAACGGAAAAACCTCGTGCCCAACATCGTAAAGATAGACAAGATACTAAACAGCAATTGAAGAAAGGTATTTGGTAAATAATTTAAACCAAGATCGTAGTAATTATTAAGGAGACTTAGAAATGACTAAATATTTTAAAAATCGCAATAAAAAAAGCGACTCTAACGAGTCGCTTTTTTACTGTTCAAGAACTCAAATTATTGAGCTGCTGCAGGAGCTGCCGCTTCTTGACCAGGTTGAACAACTACAGTACGGCTACCAGTGATTGTCGCGAATACACGACGGTTCATAGCACGACCTTCTTTAGTTTTGTTGTCAGCAATCGGTTGATCCCAAGCGAAACCTTGAGTAGACAAACGAGATGCATCAACGTTGTATTCGTTTACAAGAGCTGATTTAACAGAGTTAGCACGAGCTAAAGATAAACGTTCGTTCAACTTACGTGGACCAGTGTTATCTGTGTGACCTTCGATACGTGCAGTAGCGTTAGGGTATTCAGTTAACTTCTCAGCAACTTTAGCGATTTCTGGCTTGTATTGGTCTTTGATGTTTGATTTGTTAGTATCAAAGAACACACGAAGTTCCATGTTAAGATCTTCAGTTAACTCTTGTGGTTGTGGAGCAACTGGAGTTGGTTCAACTGGAGCAACTTCTACTACAGGAGCAGCAGGCTTCAAGTGACCACCAAGAACTACGTTTAAACCAGCAAGAGCTGTGTAACGCCAGTATTTTTCGTCAAAATCATAAGTACCACGAGCTTCTGTACGAAGTGATAATGCATCATTCAAACGATAGAAAGCACCTACACCGGCATTACCGATAGTATCTTTCTTGTCTTCATAGATACCATCAAACTCAGTTTTAGTTTGACCTGCACCTAATAATACATACGGCTTGAATTTGCTGTCGTAGTTCTTAGTAATCAAATCAGAAGTTGCGTAGAAGTTACCAGCAATAGTTTTTTGCTTGTATTCAGAACCAGCTACGCCAGTACCTTCAAGATCACCTTTAACTTGGTTATATTCAGCTTCGAAACCTAACCAAGGAGTTAATTCAACACCTAGTGCAGCACCAACGAATAAATCATCTTGTAATTCAGCATGACTTGTTAATTTATCGTTGTTGTGGTCACTATCCTGCCAAGTATAACCTACTAATAAAGGAGTAACAGTTACGCCCGCATTAGCAGCAGCTAATGGAGCAGCGACAAGCATAGCAAGTGCAATACGACTCAATTTCATGGATATCCTCCAGAGATAACAATTGTTGTTCAAGCTCAGCCTAAATTTATTGGCCCCTGAGATATTTTTACCCCAGTATTATTTTTAAGCTATTCACATTTGAATCATACAAACACTTGATAGACTTTCCAAGTGCTTGATAATTTTAATCAAGTAAATTATTGACAAAATTACTTACAATTTCCGTTGTAATTCGGTAATTTTTCACTCAACTAGTAAATATGAACAACTTCTTTCTTTCGCTTACGGTGATTTTACCAGTATTCTAGCATCCTGATAACCTTTATTTAATTTTGTGTTTCCTCACTATAAAAATCATTATAAATCATTGATAGAAAGCATAAAATCAAAATATTTATCCATATATTAAGGAATTTTAATGTTTAAATCTCCCGGTTTTACGCTATTTGAACTCGCTATAACACTCGCAATTCTTATGATTATGGTCATTATAGCTCTACCTTTATACCATCAATTTATGGCTTCTGTAGAATTAAAAAATGTTTCTCGATTACTCACAATTCATATACAAAAAGCCAAATACGACGCAATTCTACGACATAAGAGCGTCGTACTTTGTCCAAGTGTTGATTTATCTATATGTAATAGTAATTGGGATGCAAGTCTTATTAGCTTTGTAGACACAAATCATAACCTACAGAGAGAAAGCAATGAAGAGATTTTGAGCAATATTGAACTTGCTCACCACTACGGTTCTTTAAAATTTCAAAAGTTTGGAAAAAAATTAAATAGTATTGTATTTCAAGGCGATACTGGCCTTCCGCGAGAATCTAACGGCACTTTTACTTATTGTTCTTATAACCAGCTTAAAAACTTTAAATTAGTTCTCAGTAAAATGGGGCACACTCGTTTAGAAGACCTAAAAAATTGTTAGAACTCTACAGTCTAATGCAGAAGATATCTCTCTTTAATTTTTGCAATATACTGCCTAAGTTTTAAATATTTCTTATTTCGAGATTAAGAACAATCGGAGATTACAACAATGACTGACATCGTAATTGTAAATGGTGCTCGTACTGCTATGGGTGGTTTTCAAGGATCATTATCAGGACTTACAGCGCCTGAGTTAGGGGCTGTAACGATTAAAGAAGCAATCGCACGAGCAGGTTTACAACCTACTGATGTCGAAGAAGTCATTATGGGGTGTGTTCTTCCTGCTGGTTTAAAACAAGGCCCTGCTCGTCAAGCCATGCGTAAAGCTGGCTTACCAGACTCTACAGGTGCTGTAACGATTAATAAGCTTTGTGGCTCTGGTATGAAGGCAGTCATGCAAGCTGCTGATATGATTAAAGCAGGTAGTGCTGAAGTAGTTGTTGCTGGCGGTATGGAGTCTATGACAAATGCACCTTATGTTTTACCAAAAGCACGAGCTGGCTACCGCATGGGCCATGGTGAAATTAAAGACCATATGTTCTTTGATGGGCTTGAAGATGCTGAAACTGGGCGTTTAATGGGTTCTTTTGCTCAAGATATGGCAAATACTCGTGGTTATACACGTGAACAAATGGATGACTTTGCGATTCGCTCTTTGAAGCGTGCTCAAACAGCAATTACTGAAGGCTATTTCAAAGATGAAATCGTTCCAGTTACCGTACCTAGTCGCAAAGGTGATGTCGTTGTTGATCAGGATGAACAACCTTTAAATGCAAAGATTGACAAGATTCCTTCACTCAAACCAGCTTTTGCAAAAGACGGTACAATTACCGCGGCAAATGCGAGTTCTATTTCGGATGGTGCGTCTGCATTAGTATTAACTTCAAGTGATGTTGCTACACAACGTGGTTTACAACCGCTTGCAAAAATTATCGCGACAGCTTCAAACTCACAGCATCCTTCAGAATTTACGATCGCTCCTGTGGGTGCTATCGAAAAAGTGCTTAAAAAAGCGGGGTGGAATGCTCAAGACGTTGACCTTTGGGAAATTAACGAAGCATTTGCGATGGTTACCATGTGCCCAATCGATGACTTCAAACTTGATGCTGAAAAAGTCAATATCAATGGTGGTGCTTGTGCCCTAGGTCATCCTGTAGGTTCTACGGGTTCTCGTATTATTCTTACCCTTATTCATGCGCTAAAACGTACTGGTGGTAAAAAAGGTATTGCTGCACTCTGTATTGGTGGTGGTGAGGCAACAGCAGTTGCAATTGAACTCATTTAATCCAAATTCATTATTTTAAAATCCCGCTTCGGCGGGATTTTTT